>JANYAZ010000001.1 GCA_025361045.1 Geothrix sp.
GAGTTGGGCCGAGGTGCTGGGGGCCAGCGCCATTTTCGTGGGCTTCGTGGAGGAGGACAGCAGCGGCTACCCCGACTGCCGCGAGGCCTTCCTCAGGAGCTTCGAGCAGACCGCCAACCTGGGCACCAAGCCCGAGACGAACCTGACCTTCCACGCGCCCCTCATCCACCTCCGCAAGGCAGAGATCGTGCAGAAGGGCCGCGAGCTCGGTGCGCCCCTCCACCTCAGCTGGTCCTGCTACCAGGGCGAGGAGGAGGCCTGCGGCCACTGCGACAGCTGCCACCTGCGCCTGCGGGGGTTCAAAGAGGCGGGAGTGGTCGATCCCATCCCCTACGCCTTCATTCCCGAGGGTCTGCGTCCCGGCGGTCTGCCCACATAGTGGCTCGCAGGGTTCGGCATCCAGCTGGGCAATGGCCGCCAACACGCCAGTGGTATCGTTTGAAGTGTTGCCCTAGTGCCTTTCCGGGCAAGGCAGTGCTCTTCCTGAGAGGGGGCCCATGCGCGTCACCCTGGTGCAGCCTTCGGGTTTCAACTTCATTCCCGGACAGCCGGATTTCTCGGTGTTGGCCAACCGGCTGGCCCCCGTCGGCATCCTGTCCCTGGCCGCCTGGCTGGAGCAGCATGGCCACCCCACAGCCGTCTATGACTGCCTGGGCCCTGAGGCTCCGTCCTCGCTAGCCACCCAGGCGCTCCAGATCCTGGCCACGCAACCGGAACTCGTGGGGATCACCGCCACCACCTCAGGCTTCATGGATGCGGTGGACCTGGCCACCCAGCTGAAGGCCGCCCGACCCGAGCTCCGCGTGGTGGTGGGTGGTCCCCATGCCTCCAGCCTGGGGGTACCGCTGCTGGCAAGCTTCCCCGAGCTCGACGCCCTCTGTCTGGGTGAGGGCGAAGGGCCACTCCTGGACCTGGTGGAAGGCAAAGCCCTGGCCGATATCCCGAACCTGGTCTGGCGCGACGGAGAGCGCATCGTGTCCAACCCGCGCCGTGCGCGGCTGCAGCACCTGGACGACCTGCCCTTTCCCGCCTACGAGAAGCTGGCCGGCTTTCCCGAGCGTTACCACCTGCCGCTCTTCAGCTATA
Source organism: Geothrix sp. (assembly GCA_025361045.1). GTDB lineage: Bacteria > Acidobacteriota > Holophagae > Holophagales > Holophagaceae > Geothrix. Next base: position 1,087 of record JANYAZ010000001.1, read on the forward strand.
CGCAGCGGTTCGGGGCCACCCTGATCACCTCGCGGGGGTGCCCCTACACCTGCTCCTTCTGTGATCGGACCGTCTTTGAGCATCAGTACCGATTCAACAGCCCCGCCTACATCTATGCCCACATGAAACACCTGCGGGACCACTTCGGCGTGCACCACATCAACATCTACGATGACCTCTTCACGGCCAATCAGGGGCGGGTGGCCGAGCTCTGCCAGCTCCTCATCGACGAACCCCTCGGCATGAACTTCAACTGCATCATCCGGGCGGGGCACACTTCGGAGGAACTGCTGCGAATGCTGAAGCGGGCCGGCTGCCTCCTGGTTAGCCTCGGTGCGGAAAGCGCTGATCCCGGCCTGATGGCCCGGCACAAGGCGGGAGTCACCCTGGAGGCGGTGCGCCGAACCGTGGAGCAGGTCCATGCCGCTGCCCTCAGGGCCAAGGGGCTCTTCATCTTCGGCCTGCCCGGGGAGACACCTGAGACCTTCCAGCGTACCAGCGACTTCATCCTCTCCCTGGATCTCGACGACATGAACCTCACCAAGTTCAGCCCGCTCCACGGGGCGCCCTTGTGGGCCGAGTGCGTGGCAGGCGAAGACGGGGACTTCAACGAGGACTGGCGGCTGCTCAACTGTGTCAATCCGGTGTTCCTGCCCAAGGGCTTCGCCTCCCGGGAACAGATGGAAATGCTCTACAACGGTCACATCGAGCGGTTCTACAAGAGCAAGGCCTACCGGCGGCGATTCGGCCGCAGAATCTGGGAGCATCGATGGAGCCTCTGGCACCTGATCCGCCACCTGCCCATGGTGTGGGCCGCCAAGCGGTACTTCACCTCGAAGCAGAAAGGCCACGCCAAGGCGTATGATCGGCACCCCCGGCAGCCGGTGGGCCTGAAGCCCTTGCCCCTCGTGCATTGAGGGCTTCCTTGCGACGAAGGGTGACCCGCCTTCCCGACAACCGCTAATCTGGAAGGCCCGACTCACCCCTTCTGCTGGATGGATCATGGCCACCAAGAAATCCCCCAAAGCCTCTCTTCCGAATCCACTGCCGAAGTTCGTGGTGACGCGGCCCACGGGGCACCTCGACACCTTCGTCAGCCCGCGTCCCGGGCGACCCTTCACCATCACCTTCGAGACCGAGGAGTTCACCTGCCTCTGCCCGCTCACGGGCCAGCCGGACTTCGCCAAGCTGCGCATCGTCTACCAGCCGGACCAGCTTTGCGTGGAGTCCAAGTCGCTCAAGCTCTACCTCTGGAGCTTCCGCGATCAGGGCGTGTTTCATGAAGCCGTCACCAACCAGATCCTCGATGACCTGGTGAAGGCCCTCAGCCCCCAGTGGATGCGCATCGAAGGAGACTTCCTCATCCGCGGCGGCATCCGGACCCTGGTGGTGGCCGAACACGGGAAGAAGCATTAGCCATCAAGGGGTGTTGGCAACAGGAAACAAAGACGAAAATTCAAGGAAGCCACCGATGAACACCGATGAACACCGATTAACTGCTGATAAAAAAAGATGAGGATCATTCACTCTCGAGGGACTGGCCATCAACCGAGTGGGCGAATCTTTGGCATGTGCATTCATATCTTTATCGGTGTTCGTCGGTTTTCATCGGTGGTTCAACTTGAGCTTTGTTTCTCATGAAAGCGGTGGTTGCACTCGGTTCGAACCTCGGTGACCGCCGGGCGTACCTCGACGCGGGGCTTGCGGCTCTGCGCGGCCTGGGGACGGTGGTGTCATCGCCGCTGGTGATGGAGACGCCGGACGAATCGGGACGCGGGCCCGCCTACCTCAACACGGTGGCGATCCTCGTGACGGCGGAAACCGATCCCCGGCGCCTGCTGGAGTCGCTGCTGCGCCTGGAGCTGGCCGCCGGACGCGACCGCTCGGCGGGCCGGAACGCGCCCCGCACCCTGGACCTGGACCTCATCACCACGGATGGCCCGCCCGGCTCATGGGTCTGGGAGGCACCGGCGGACCTGCGGGCGCTGGGCCCGGCCCTGACGCTGGAGCTCCCCCATCCCCGCGCCTTCAGCCGCCCCTTCGTGCTCGAACCCTGGCGCGCCTTGTCCGATCCGGGGGCGTGCGGCGGCGTGATTCCAACCCATTAACCACGAAGACGGGAAGACCACGAATCTTGCCAGGCGATCCTCGTGGTCTTGGTGGTCTTCGTGGTTCTGCTTTACTGCTTCGTCCAGCGCTCGCACCAGCCCAGCACGGTCTCGTACCAGAGCTTGCTGTTCTGGGGCTTGGCGACGAAGTGGGCCTCGTCGGGGAAATAGAGCAGCTGGCTGGGGATGCCGCGCACCTGGAGGGTGTTGTAGAGCTGGAAGGCCTCGGTGACGGGCACGCGGTAGTCCAGCTCGCCGTGGATGACCAGCATGGGCTTGGTCATCTGCGCGATGGCGCTGCTGGGGCTCTGGGCCTGCCAGCGGGCCTTGGTTTCGGCATTGTCCCAGGGCCAGCCCTTGAACTCCCAGTGGGGGAACCACAGCTCCTCAGTGCCTAGCTGCATGGACTCGGTGTTGAAGATGCTGGCGTGGGTCACGAAGGCGGCGAAGCGCTCGGGATAGTGCCCGGCGATCCAGTTCACGGCGTAGCCGCCGTAGCTGCCGCCGGCGGCGATGACGCGCTTGGGATCGGCATTGGGATACTGTTTCAGCACCGCGTCCAGAGTGTTCATGAGGTCGGTCATGACGGCGCCATTCCAGTCGCCGCTGATGGCGTCGCAGTAGGCCTGGCCGAAGCCGGTGGAGCCGCGGGGGTTGGGCAACACGGTGATGAAACCGCGGCTGGCCCAGGCCTGGGCGTTCCAGCGGGGATGCCAGGCATCGGCCCAGGCGCCCTGGGGGCCGCCGTGGATGACGAAGGCCACGGGGTAGGTCTTGGCGGGGTCGTAGCCCACGGGCTTCACGATGAAGGCATGGGTTTTCGCGGGCTTGCCGTCCACAGGAACCGTATGGATCCAGAGGTCCTCGCCCTGGTTGAGGCCCAGGTCGGTGGCCAAGGCCTCGTTGTGCTTCGAGGCGCGGGCCGTCTTGCCAGTCTTGAGGTCCAGGGTGTACAGATCCGGCGGCGTGGTGAGGCTGGTGGAGGTCACCACCGCCTGGTCCTGGGCCAGCGCGAAGCCCTCCACGTGCAGGTCGGTGCTGAGTCGCTGGACAGTCTTGCCATCCCAGCGGAAGAGATCGGTGTGACCCTGCCGCTCGCAGGTGCCCACCAGGTCGGCACCCTGCCACTGGTAATCACCGAAGCTCTGGTCGAAGGCTTGGGTGGTGCGCACGATTTTCTCGGTGACGCGATCCATGACCCAGAGCTCCCACGTGTCGGCCTCGAAGCCCGGTCTGCGCTGGGCGCGCCAGGCCAGGTAGCGGCCGTCCGGCGAATAGCGGGGCGAGTTGTCCATGGCGGGGTTGTCGCTGCGCTTCTTGATGGAGCCGCCGCCGACGCCCACTTCGTAGATCTCACCGTTGGTGGTGGTGGCCTTGGGCTGATCGGGGGCGGATTCGAAGGCCAGGGCCTTGCTGTCCGGGGCCCAGGCATAGCCGTCACCGGCGGACACGTCCGCATAGTTGGGCACGTCCGTGGTGAAGCCCACCGTGAGGTCGCGCGGCGCGGCGCTGCCATCGGCAGGTACCACGAAGAGGTGGCTTACCTGCTTGGCATCCTTCCACTCGTTCCAGTGCCGGTAGGACAGCGTGGTGTAGAGACGGCCGCCGACCTTGGACTCGGCCTTGGCCTTCAGGTAGGCGACATTCTCAGCCTCATGGCCGCTGGGCACCGTGGTGCTGAGGAAGGCGACCCACTTGCCGTCGGGGCTCCAGGTCTGGCCGATCGCTCCGCCACTGAGCTTGGTGAGCTGCTTCTTTTCCTTGGTACCGAGATCCACGAGCCATACCTGGCCGCCGGATTGGTATGCCAGGCGCTTGCCATCGGGGCTGAAGCGGGGTCGGGTCTGGCTGCCGGTGCCGAGGTCCAGTTCCTTCGCCTCGCCACCCACGGGCTTGAACCAGACGCGGTTCATGGTCTTGTTGGCGGCGAAGTCCACGGTGCCCACCTGGTAAGCGAGGGTACCGGCGGCGCTGAGCTGGGGATCGGTGACCTTCTTGACCTTGAAGAGGTCATCCACCTGGAGCGGGCGCGAGGCGAGCAGGGCCATGGAAGCCATGAAGAGGAGGGCGGTGCGCATGGTGACTCCGAAAATCAGTACTCGGATTGCAGGTACCGCGCAATGACCATCCGCTGGATCTCGCTGGTGCCTTCGCCGATGGTGCAGAGCTTCACGTCCCGGTAGTACTTCTCCACCGGGTAGTCCTTGATGTAGCCATAGCCGCCGAGGATCTGCACGGCCTGGTCCGCCACGCGGCAGGCCACCTCGGAGCTGTAGAGCTTGGCCATGCTGGCGGCCTTGGCGTAGGGCAGCCCCGCATCCTTGAGGCCCGCGGCGCGGTAGATGAGCAGGCGGGCCGCCTCGATCTCCATGCCCATGTCCGCCAGCTTGAACTGGATGCCCTGGTGGTCGGCCAGGGGCCGTCCGAAGGTGTGGCGGATCTTGCTGTAGCGGACGGCCTCTTCAAAAGAGCCCTGCGCCATGCCCAGACCCAGGGCCCCGATGCTGATGCGGCCACCATCGAGCGTTTTCATCGCCTGCTTGAAGCCCACGCCATCGTCGCCCAGCAGGTTGGCCTCGGGCACTTTCACGTCCTCCATGATGAGCTCAGAGGTGTCGCTGGCGCGGAGGCCCAGCTTGTTTTCCTGCTTGCCGGCGCGGAAACCGTTCATGCCCTTCTCGAGCACGAACGCGCTGATGCCGTCGGCGCTGCTGTGGCCCGGCTGGGGCGGCCGGGTACGCGCCATGACCACGAAGATGTCGCCCACGGTGCCGTGGGTGATGAAGGTCTTGGTGCCGTTCAGGACGTAGTGCGAGCCTTCCTTCTTCGCGGTGGTGCGCAGCGACCCGGCGTCGCTGCCCGAACCGGGTTCGGTGAGGCCCCAGGCGCCGATGGCCTGGCCACTGGCCAGGGGCTTCAGGTAGGCCTGTTTCTGCCGCTCGTCGCCCATGCTGAAGATGTGGTTGCTGCAGAGGCTGTTGTGGGCGGCCACGGTGATGCCCACGGAACCGTCGACCCGGGACAATTCCTCAACCACCACGGCGTATTCCAGGTAGCCCATCCCCGCGCCGCCGTACTGCTCGGGAAAGATGACGCCCATCATGCCCATCTCGCCGAGCTGCTTCACCACGGCCATGGGGAAGGTCTTGGCCTCATCCCAGGTCATGACATGGGGACGGATCTCCTTCTCGGCGAACTTGCGCACCTCCTGGCGCAGGGCTTCGACATGCTCGGGAAGCGTGACGTCCATGGGGACCTCGGATCAGCGGAGGGTAGCGACCGTAGCGGGAGTGCTGCGCTGGAGGAGCTGTTTCTTCTGGAGCAGGGCCTCGGCTTCGGGCATGACTTCGAGGGCCTTGAGGATCGCGGGGTCCTTCTCGCACTGGATCTTGAAGCCGGCTTCGATGCCGAAGGCGACGTTCTGCAGTTCGATGGAGATCTGCTCCTGCATGGTGGCGAGGTTGGTATCCCAGTCCTTGTCGCTGAGGGTCAGCTTCTGCTCCAGGGCCCAGGTGCGGAAGCGAGCCATGACCGCCTCGTCGGCGTGCTGGCCGGGCTTCACCCCAAAGCGCTCCTTCTCGTGGACGGCGAAGCGGAAGAAGGCCTGATGGCGGAATCGGAGGTCGACCATGAACTCGTTGAACCGGAGCGTGGGCAAGGGGTAGTCGGGGTTGATGCCACCCCCGCCATAGACCGTGCGCCCGAGATCCGTCTTGTAGGCCGGGCCCTGGGGTTTGGCGTCCTTGTCGTCCTCGGGGTTGTAGTAGTCATCGAGGCCGTGGGTGTAGTCGCGCTGGATGCTGCGGCCGGAGGGTGTGTAGTAGCGAGCCGTGGTCAGGGCCAGGCCACGGGACCGGTTGATGGTGAGGACGCTCTGGACCAGGCCCTTGCCCCAGCTGGTCTGCCCGACGACGAGGCCGCGGTCGTGGTCCTGTACGGCACCGGTGACGATCTCGCTGGCACTGGCGGAGCCTCGGTTGATGAGGATGGTCATGGGGAAGGGATCCAGCTGGGCCCCTTTGCTCGTGCGGGTCTGGTTCTCCTCACGGCCGTCCCGGCCCTTCTGGCTGACGATGAGCTGATCGGGGCCCAGCAGCTGGCGGCAGATGCCGATGGCGGAGTCCAAGACGCCGCCGCCGTCGTTGCGGAGGTCGAGGATGAGCTGCTTCATGCCCTGCTTCTTGAGGGTGGCGACCGCCTTCTCGAATTCATCCGCCGTGGTCTCGCCGAAATCCTTGATGAGGATGAAGCCCGTGGTGGGGTTCAGCATGAAGCTGTAGTAGACGCTGTTGGTGGGGACTTCCGCCCGGGGGATGGAGAAGTGCAGCAGATCGGCGACGCCCGACCGCTGCACGGCGATCTCCACCAGGATGCCCTTCTCGCCCCGGAGCTTCTGGAGGGCGGCGTTGGAGGTCATGCCCTCGGTGCTGGTGCCGTCGATCTCCTTGATGATGTCGCCCGAGCGCACGCCCAGGCGCTCAGCCGGGCCGCCTTTCATGGGGCTGATGATGGCAATGCCCTGGTCATGCTGCTGGATGATGGCGCCAATGCCGAAAAAGGAGCCCTTCTGCTCTTCCCGCATCTGGCGGAATTCGCTCTCGTCGAAGAAATTCGAATGCGGATCAAGGGTGTGCAGCATGCCCTGAATGGTGGCGTGGGTCAGCTGCCGGGGGGCCGGGGGCTCGGGGCTCTGCTTCTGCACCAGGTCCATGATCTCGGTCAGGGTGTCCAGGCTGCGCTGGCGGGCGGTCTCACCGCTGGAGCGGGCCAACAGGGGACCAGCCACCGCCACGGTGGTCGCCAGGACCAGCCACATCCAATTGCGCTTGATGAAACGGGCCATGAGGCTCCCGGAAGACAGCCTCCAGGATACGCCCCCTGGCCCCTAGAAGCCCTTCAGGATCCGCTGAGCCACGGGGGTCATGCGGTCGAGACCCGCCCGGGTGGCGAGGATGATGCTCTCGAACTGCCGGTAGCCGAGTTCCAGATCGTCATTGAGCACCAGGTAATCGTAGGCGTGGTACAGCTCCATTTCGTGGCGGGCGTGCTGCAGGCGGATGGCGATCTGCTCGTCGGAATCCTTGCCGCGGCTGCGCAGGCGCTGCTCCAGGCTGGTGGCTGATGGGGGGAGGATGAAGATCATCCGCGCATCGGGAATGGCCCGGCGCAGGTTCATGGCGCCGGTGGTCTCGATGTCCAGAAGCACGTCCCGACCGGTGGCCAACGTCTTCTGGAGCCACTCCCGGCCCGTGCCGTAGCGGTGGCCATAGACCTGCACCCACTCCACGAAACCACCCTCGCGGACCATGGTGTCGAAGCGCACGTCGTCGATGAAAAAGTAGTCGCGCCCATCCACCTCGCCAGGTCGCGGCTTCCGGGTGGTGAACGAGATGGAGAAGATCAGGTCCGGCACGGTCGCCACCAGCCGCTGGGCGAGGGTGGACTTGCCCGCGCCCGAGGGCGCGGAGACCACGAAGACATTGCCCGGGTGCTGGATCAAGGGTCCCTCCTGGTTCCACTTTAACGGAAGGGACACTGGCGCCGAGCCCCCAGGGCCAAGCATGAGACTTCCGGAGGTTTTCATGCGCTCGCTGATCCTCGCCCTAGGCTGAGTTCTGCCCCTTTCCGCCCAGGAGGGCCCCTTTCCCACACCCACCGCCCACCCTCTGGCCATGAAGGACCAGGCCGGCACCTGAACGGCCGTGACGAAGATGTACATGGAGCCCGGCAAGCCGCCCATGGTGTCCGAGGGGACGGAAACGAACACCCTCGTGGCGGGCGGCCTCTGGCTGAAGTCTGAGCTCCACGCCTTGGTGGATAAGGATCACCGCACCAGGTCCTTCTACATGAAAGCCAAGGACGGCTCTTTCGTGAAGATCATGGACATGGAGTACACCCGGGCGAAGTAGACCAGATCAGAGGAATTCTTCCGGTTCCGGCGGCGGGGGGGGCGTCCGCTTGAAGATTGCGGAGGCGCTGCGGCGGCCGTCCATGACGATGTGGACAGGCTCATCGAGCAGCGTGTGGACGAGGCAGCCCGAGCGTGAAACCTCCGGCTGCCGGCGCAGCCAGTCCCAGTCCAGGATGTTCGTGCCGCGGGGGTAGGGC
>JANYAZ010000037.1 GCA_025361045.1 Geothrix sp.
GGCGCCTTTCGGCGCCCGCTTCGTTCGTTCTTCAGCGATCTACTTAGAGGCCACGTAGGCCTTCAAACCGTCCGACGTGGGCCTGACTCGGGCCTCCGGCCCTCGCCCTGCGGGCGGCAATCGCCTGCGGCGATTCCGTCCTACCCTCCATTCGGCGCTCCGCGCCTTCTGTCGGATGGTCATCGCCGGTAGGCCATTCAGCCTCTGCGTACACGCCGCGGGCGCCTTTCGGCACCCGCTTCATTCGTTCTCTGCCGGTCTACTTGGCGGCCACGTAAGCCTTCAATCCATCGGCGGTCGGCTTCATGGCTTTCTGGCCCTTGTGCCAGTTGGCGGGGCAGACTTCGCCGTGCTCTTCGCTGAAGTCCACGGCGTCGAGGAGGCGCAGGACTTCCTCCACGCTGCGGCCCAGGTCGTTGTGGTTCACGGTGATGTGCTTCAGGATGCCGTCCTTGTTGATGATGAACAGGCCGCGCAGCGCGATGCCGATGGGCAGCAGCACGTTGTAGTCCTGGGCGATGGTCTTGTTCAGGTCGGAGACGAGCGGGAAGGTCACGCCCTGGATGCCGCCGTCCTTGCGGGGGGTGTTTACCCAGGCATGGTGGCTGAACTTCGAGTCGACGCTGACGCCGATCACCTGGGTGTTGCGGGCTTCGAATTCCTTGGCCGCATCGGCGAAGGCCAGGATCTCGGTGGGGCAAACGAAGGTGAAATCGAGGGGATAGAAGAAGAGCACGACCTTCTTGCCCTTGTAGTCGGAAAGGGCAACCTGCTTGAACTCGCCGTTGACGAGGGCGTCGGCCTTGAAATCGGGTGCGGGCTGGGTGACGAATGCGGCCATGGTGCCTCCTGTAGGGGGTCTCGCCCCTGGGTTCGATGGGAAGAATCAGGCTACGGCGGGGGTCCGGGCGGTTCAAGAAAAATATCTGACTAAATCAGTAAAGAATATGAAACCCAGGGGTCAACTGAGTGCTCCAGATGCAGGCGATATGCGGGTTGCGTGATAACCTGCTGGGCTCTGAATCCGCCAAGGATCCCCATGCAGCCCATCCGTCTTTCGGTCTTCTCTGAAACCGCCCGCCTCAAGCAGGTGGTGGTGCACAACCCCGGCCCCGAGGTGGACCTGATGGTGCCCGGCATGATGGAGAAGCTGCTCTTCGATGACATCCTCCACGGTGACCTGGCGCGCTACGAACATGGGCAATTCCGGCAGGTGCTGGCGAAGGTGGCGGACGAAGTGCTGGACATCCAGGACCTCTTCACCGAGGCCCTTCAGTCGGACGGGGCCCAGCGTGCCTTCATCGAGGACCTCCGCACCCTGGTGGGCCTCCCCGAGGATACCTTCGGCCTGTTGTGCGACCTGAGCCCGGCGGACGTGGCTCGTAGCGTCATCGGCGGCCTGCCCTGGGACGACATGCCCAGCCACACGCGCTGGGAAGAGGAATTCGACTACCGTGTGCGGCCCATCCCGAACCTGCTGTTCATGCGGGATCCGGCCTCGGTCATCGGCGACGGCTACAGCGTGAACTCCATGGCCACCTGGGCCCGGGAACGGGAACCGCTCATCCTCAGCTACGTGTTCCGCCACCACCCGCGCCTGCGGCACCACACGGACCACGACAAGTGGTTCGATCAAGTGACGCCCCTGGTGCGGGGCGAGATCAAGGCCCCCGTCAGCCTCGAGGGCGGCGACATCCTGGTGCTCAGCCCCAAGGTGCTGGCGGTGGGCTGCAGTGAGCGCACCCAGGCCGACGCCATCCATCTGCTGGCGGAAAGCCTGCGCGCCCACCACGCCGAGGACGGCAGCAGCTTCGACCACCTGCTCATGGTGCTCATGCCCCACAAGCGCAGCGCCATGCATTTGGACACCATCTTCACGCGCACCAGCGAGGACGAGTGCCTGGTCTTCCCGCCCTATTTTGTGGAAGGCAGCCGGGAGCTGTTGAATGTGACCAGCATCGACCTGCGCCACGACGAGCTGCGCATGAGCACCCAGCCGAGCCTGCTCAAGTCGTTGAAGAAGCTCGGCATCGACCTCGAGCCGATCTACTGCGGCGGCAACGATCCCATCATGCAGCAGCGGGAGCAGTGGACCGATGGCGCCAACGCCTTCTGCCTGGCCCCGGGCGTCATCACCAGCTACGGCCGCAACATCGCCACGGCGGAGGCCCTGGATCGGGCTGGCTACGGCGTGGTGACTGCGAAGGAGGTGCTGACGGACTCGACCCTGAACCTGTTGGATGGGAAGAAGCACCTGGTGCAGATCCAGGCCGGCGAGCTGAGCCGGGCCCGGGGCGGCCCGCGCTGCATGACCATGCCCCTCGCCCGGGGGGACGCATGACCTTGCATCCCGTGTTGGCGGACCTGGACCGGGCCCTGGCCGGAGGGGCGGCGCCCGAGGTGTGGATCCGCTTCCCAAGACAGCTGGGGGACGTGGTGATGACCTTTCCCTTCCTGCGGACGCTCCAGCACCACTGGAACGCCGTGGCGGCAGCCCGGGGTGTGCAGCTGCGCTGGATCGCCGTGGGCCACCACATCGGTGCCGCCCTGCTGGCCGAGGCCGACCCCGCCTTCATCGCCGAGGCGCACATCGAAGGCGGCGGTGCCGCCAAGCCCGATCCCTGGGCCCTGATGCGTGGCTGGCGGAAGCAGCCACCGGTGGGTTTTCTCAATCTGTCGCAGAGCGCCCGGCTGCCCTTCGCCGCCTGGCTGAGCCGCGTGCCCATCCGGGCGGGCATCGCCGACAACCACCTGCACCTGCTCTATCACCACAGCATCCGCTACCGGGACCTGCCCCTGCACATCGCCACCCGCATCCAGCCCCTGCTGAAGATGCTCACCGGTGATGACCGCGCCTTGTGGCTGCCCCTCACACCAGAACTGCTGGGTGGCCACCATGGCCTGGACAAGCTGCGCGCGGAAGGCTGGAGCGGCGAACCCTACGCCACCCTGGCCTTCGGCACCCGGGGCTTTGCCAAGCGGTGGTTCCCCGAGGACCGCACCTGGCCGCGGCTCATGCGGCTGCTCCAGGCCCGGGGCATCCGCCCGGTGCTGCTGGGGGGACCCGACGAGGCAGCCCTGGGGGCCGAACTCGCCGCAGGATTGCCCGGTGCCCTGAACCTGGCCGGGAAGACCACCCTGCCCGAAGCCTGCGCGGTTCAGACCGGCGCCTGGGGCAATGTGGCCATCGACACGGGGCTGGCGCACACCGCCGCTGCCACGGGACGGCCCACGGTCACGGTGTTCGGACCGAGCCCAGAGGTCTGGGTGAATCCCATCGGGCCCCGGGCCCTGGCCCTGCGGGGGCCGGATGTGGACTGCGATCCCGCGCAGGTGACGGACTTTCCCACCCATGGTTCCAGCGCGCACCGGGTTTCCCCCGAGCGGGTGATGCAAGTGCTGGAAATGCTGGTCAAGGAATCCTGAACCCGGTTGCTGCTAAGCTTCAGCCTCGCGCCTCGTCACCGAGGCGCCCCTTTTTTTATGGCCGACCCGACCCTGACCCCCGCCCCCACCCTCCGGCACCGTCTGGAGTATGGCCTGTTCCGTCTGCTGGACGGCATCCTGGGCCGTCTGCCCTGGGCCACGGTGCAGGCCGTGGGGGAAGCCGCAGGCACCCTCTTCTACCTGGTGGACCCCCGGCACCGCCGCATCGTCCGCGAGAACATGCGCTTTGCGCAGTTGGGTCTGGACGAGGCGGAGACCCGGGCCCTGTCCCGGGCCTGCTTCAGGCATTTTGGGGCCCTCTTCGTGGGCCTGCTGCGGCTTCGGCGCGCCACGTCCGAAGAACTCGACCGCTGGATCAAGGTGGAGGGGCTTGAGCATTTCGATGCCGCCCAGGCCACCGGGAAAGGATTCATCCAGCTCACCGGCCACTATGGGAACTGGGAGGCCGTCGCCCTGGCCCAGAGTCGCCATGGCCGCACCATCGACGCCATCGGCCGCGAGCTGGACAACCCGCTGCTCGAGCCCATCTCCCTGGGTTTCCGCACCCGCTTTGGCAACCGGGTGATCCTGAAGGACGGCGCCATGCGAGATACGCTGAAGGCCCTCAAGGCTGGCCGGGGCGTGGGCTTCCTGTTGGATCAGGACGCCCTCACGGCAGGCGTCTGGGTGCGGTTCCTGGGCCAGTGGGCCGCCACCTTCGGAACCGCCGGCAGCCTGGCGGCCCGCTATGGCCTGCCGGTGCTGCCGGTCTTCAGCTGGCCCAACCCCGATGGGACCACCACCGTGCGCTTCGAGGCGCCCTTCGAGGTGCCCATCACCGGCGATGCGGCGAAGGATGCCTGGGTGGCCACCCAGCTCATGACCGCCCGCATCGAGGCCCAGATCCGCAAGGACCCCCGCTGGTGGTTCTGGATGCACCGCCGCTTCAAAACCCGGCCCGGCGAGGGCCATCCCCTTCCGGCTCCGCTTCCACCCCAGGAGTGGGTAGAATCGATCCCAACCTCTCCTGTCTGACCGGGCCGAACGGCCCGCCTTTTTTTGACCCTCCTTTTTCCTGGAACTCTCCCATGCCCAAGCACGTGCTCATGAAGCTCGAGAAGGAACTCAAGGTCATCAAGCAGGCCCTCCTGGTGGAGATCCCCCAGGAGATCGCCCGGGCGGCGGGGCAGGGGGACCTTTCCGAGAATGCCGAATACGAGCAGGCCCTGGCCAAGCGGGACATGTACCAGAACAAGCTCGTGACCATCGAGAAGCGCATCTCCGAAGTGGCCAGCCTGGACATCAGCCGACTTCCCAAGTCCCGTGCTGCCTATGGTTCCAAAGTCACGATCCTGGACCTGGATTCCGATGAGACCTTCACCTACACCCTGGTGCTGCCGGAGGAACTGGATGGCCATCCCCAGCATCTCAGCATCAGTTCCCCCATCGGCATGGCGCTGGTGGGCCTGGAAGAGGGCAATGAGGTCCGTGTCCAGATCCCCGCGGGGATCCGGCGCTTCGAGATTCTGGAACTAAAGACCATTCACGATGTAGCCTAAGGCCGCACCCGAGCGGGAGCATGAATGAGCACGAAGCAGGAGCGGAGGGCCACTTTGCGCAGCGAAGCCCCGAAGGGGCACTGCACAGGAGGTGCAGTGTGAACAAATACAAGCGCGAACAGAAATGCTCCTTCTGCGGCAAAGAGCCCCACGAGGTGGAGCAGCTCCTCGCGGGCCCCGAGGCCTTCATCTGCAACGAGTGCCTGGAGGCCGGCCAGCTCCAGTTGCGCATGAGCCGCCAGGGCAAGCCGCTGGGCAAGCATGAGGCGCGGCTCAGCCGACCCAAGGAGATCAAGGCCTTCCTGGACGACTATGTCATCGGCCAGGAGTCGGCCAAGAAGCGCCTGGCCGTGGCGGTCTACAACCACTACAAGCGCATCCTCACCCCCCGGAAGGCCCTGGGCGCCACCGAGGTGGAGCTGTCCAAGAGCAACATCCTGCTGCTGGGCCCCACGGGCACCGGCAAGACCCTGCTGGCCCAGACCCTGGCCCGCTTCCTCGATGTGCCCCTGGCCATGGCGGATGCCACCACGCTGACCGAGGCCGGCTATGTGGGCGAGGACGTCGAGAACATCCTCACCAAGCTGCTCCAGGCCGCCAACTACGACGTGGAGCGGGCCCAGCGGGGCATCGTCTTCATCGACGAGATCGACAAGGTGGGCCGCAAGAGCGAGAACCCGAGCATCACCCGCGACGTCAGCGGCGAGGGCGTGCAGCAGGCCCTGCTGAAGCTGGTGGAAGGCACCGTCGCCAACGTGCCTCCCCAGGGCGGCCGCAAGCACCCGCACCAGGAGTTCATCCAGCTGGACACCAGCAACATCCTGTTCATCTGTGGCGGCGCCTTCGTGGGCATCGACGACATCATCAAGCAGCGCATCCGGGCCAAGGCTGTGGGCTTCGGTTCCACGCCCTCCTCCAAGGACGACAAGGAGAACCTGCTGCGTCTGGTGGAACCCGAGGACATCATCAAGTTCGGCCTGATCCCCGAGCTGGTGGGCCGCCTGCCCGTGGTGGCGGGCCTCACGCCCCTGGACCGCGAGGCCCTGGTGGCCATCCTCACCCAGCCCAAGAACGCCATCACCAAGCAGTTCGTGAAGCTCTTCGACATGGACGACGTGGACCTCAGTTTCGAGGAGGGCGCCATCGCGGCCATTGCCGAGCAGGCCCTCAGCCGCAAGCTGGGCGCCCGTGGCCTCCGCAGCCTGGTGGAGCAGATCCTCCTGGAGCCCATGTACGAGCTGCCCTCGGACAAGCGCACCTCGCGCGAAACCCTCCGCATCACCCGCCAGAAGGTGGAGGAAGTGATGGGACTGCCGTCCCAGCCGATCTCCGCCGCGGGCTGAAAAGGCCCCCATGGCCGTCCCCAAAACCCTCACCCTGCCTGCCATTCCCATCCGGGACATGGTGCTGTTCCCGGGGGCCCGGGTGCCCTTCGTGGTGGGGCGGTCGGCTTCGGTGCGCACGCTGGAGTTGGCCATCAAGGCGGGCGACCACCTCCTGATGCTCACCCAGAAAGACGCCAAGGTGGAGACCCCTGGCCAGGATGACCTCTTCGCCATCGGCACCCTGGCCCTGGTGGAATCGGTCATCGCCCTGCCCAAGGACTACTACAAAGTGGGTGTGAAGGGCATCGCCCGGGTGAACCTGCGGCGCTATGACGACAGCGGCGAGGTCATCCAGGCCGAGGCCTACCTGCTGCCTGAGCCCGCCGCGGTGGTCAGCGGTTCCCTTCAGCCCTTCCACCAGGCTGTGGAGACCTTCCTGGGTCGCAACTCCGATGCCTCGCGCCTGCTGAGCATGGACCAGATCCGCGAGCTGTCCCTGGGCAAGGCCATCGACACCGTGGCGGGCCTGGTGCCCGCCGAGGTGAAACAGAAACAGGAAATCCTCGAGCAGGTGGACATCCAGCCCCGCCTCGAGTCACTCATGCGACTCCTGGAGCTCGATGCCGCCCGCTCCGACGTGGACCGCACCCTGGACGAGAAGACCCGCCAGCGCCTGGATCAGGATCACAAGCAGTACGTGCTGAACGAGAAGATGCGGGTCATCCAGCAGGAACTGGGCAAGAAGGAAGAGAAGGACGAGTCCACCCGGCTCAGGGATCAGATCGAGGCCGCGGGCATGACCGTCGAGGCCAAGGCCAAGGCACTGGAGGAACTGGACCGCCTGGAGGCCATGCCGCCCCAGAGCGCCGAGGCCACTGTCAGTCGCACCTACCTGGACTGGCTGCTGGCCCTGCCCTGGCAGGCCATGGCCGATGAACGCCTGGACCTCATGGAGGCCGAGCGGGTGCTGGATGAGGACCACTCGGGCCTCGACAAGATCAAGGCCCGCATCCTCGAGCACCTAGCCGTCATGGCCCGGTTGCGGAGTGAACCGGCCCCTGCGGGCAGTGGCGACCGGGCCCCGTTGCGCGGTCCCATCCTCTGCCTCGTGGGGCCGCCGGGCGTGGGCAAGACGTCGCTGGCCCGCAGCATCGCCCGGGCCCTGAACCGCCCCTTCGTGCGCCTGTCCCTGGGCGGCGTGCGCGACGAAGCGGAGATTCGCGGCCACCGGCGCACCTACATCGGCTCCATGCCCGGTCGCATCATCTCGCTCATGAAGAAGGCGAAAGTCCGCAATCCGCTCATGCTGCTGGACGAGATCGACAAGATGGCCTCGGACTTTCGCGGCGATCCCAGCAGCGCGCTGCTGGAGGTGCTGGACCCGGAGCAGAATGCCGCTTTCCAGGACCACTACCTGGACCTGGGCTTCGACCTCAGTCAGGTGCTCTTCCTGGCGACCGCGAACGTCCGCCACCAGATTCCCGAGCCCCTCGAAGATCGCCTCGAAGTGCTGGAGCTGAGCGGCTACACCACCAAGGAGAAGCTGGCCATCGCCGAGCAGCACCTGTTGCCCCGGGCCCTCGAAGGCCACGGCATGAAGAACCTGGGCGTGCGCTTCGAAAAGGCCGCCCTGGAGAAGCTGGTGCAGTCCTACACCCGCGAAGCCGGCGTGCGCCAGTTCGAGCGGGAGATCGCCAACATCCTGCGCAAGCTGGCGCGGCACACGCTGCAGCCGGAAAAGGGCGAGGCCTTCGATCCGATCATCACCGCCGAACGCGTGCCGAAACTGCTGGGTCCCGAAAAAATCCTTGAAACCCGGGCCGAGGACACGGCCCCGCCGGGCCTCGTGAACGGGCTGGCCTGGACGCCCACGGGCGGCGACCTGCTCACCATCGAGGCCGCCGTGCTGCCGGGCAAGGGCATCCTCAAGCTCACGGGCAAGCTTGGCGAGGTCATGCAGGAGAGCGCCAACCTCGCCCTCAGCTACGTGCGCGCCCGGGCCGAGCGCCTGGGCCTGAAGCGGGACTTCCTGGACACCGTGGACCTGCACGTCCACGTGCCCGAAGGTGCCATCCCCAAGGATGGCCCCAGCGCCGGCATCACCCTGGCCACGGCCCTCATCTCGGTGCTGACGGGCATCCCCGCCCGGGCCGACATGGCCATGACCGGGGAACTGACCCTGCGGGGCCGCGTGCTGCCCATCGGCGGCCTGAAGGAGAAGCTGCTGGCGGCGCACCGCCAGGGCCGCACGGCCGTCCTGATCCCCAGCGAGAACGCCCGCCACCTGGAGGAAGTCCCCGCCGAGGTCCGCGAGCAGCTGAGCATCCATCTGGTCAGCCACATGGACGAGGTCATCCAACTGGCCCTCACCCGCATGCCGGAGCCCCTGGGGCCCGAGGCCAGCGCGCCCGTCAGCCCGGCTCCCGTGCGGGAGAATCCGGCGACACAGTAAGGCCTGAGCTGTCCTTCTCGCAGGACGGTGCAGCCGTCCTGCGCCAAGCCGCGCCCTCGTTCCTGCTACCCTGATCCCATGCGCTTTCTCTCCAGCCACGTCATCCACTTCGTCGTCATGGGTCTGGGCATCGCCCTGGTGCTGGGGTTGCTCCATCCCACCACCAAGCCCGAGCGGACGCAGGCCTCGATCCTGAAGCATGCGGCTGGACTCATCGGCATCGGACTGGCCTTGGCTTGGCTGATGTACCTGCTGCCTCGGCACCCCGTTCGCTTCTAGGGGGACCCGTGGTGGAGAAGGTCCTGAGCTTTTGGGC
>JANYAZ010000062.1 GCA_025361045.1 Geothrix sp.
CCCGCAGCAGCACGGCGCCCACCTTGAGACGACAGCAGGTGCCCAGGCGGCTGAGCTCCAGCGCCATGTTCATGAAGACTTCATCCTTGAGCTGCGAGCGGGACATGCGGACCTCGGGGTGGGGCTTCATCATCGCAAGAAGGCGGCCCGACACGGTGGGCCAAATCGGTTTTCGGGCGCCCGTTGACGCTAGAATGAGGGCTACCGCCCGTGGTCCCGTAGCTCAGCGGATAGAGCGACCGCCTCCTAAGCGGTAGGTCGTGGGTTCAATTCCCGCCGGGACCACCAGCTTCATCTCTGCCCCATGCGCCTCCTCTTCGATGCCCACAGCCATCTCTCGGAGGCGCCACCCAGCCTCCCAGAGCAGGTCCGGGTGGTCTGCGGGACTCGCGAGGCGGATTGGGAGGCGGTGCTGGCCCACGCCGCTTCGAGCCCCGAGGTCATCCCCATGCTGGGTCTGCATCCCTGGTTCGTGGCCGCGGCGGCGCCCGGCTGGGAGGCGCGGCTGGACGCCCTGCTGCGGGCCCACCGGGCTGGCGTGGGCGAGTGTGGGCTGGATTTCGTCAGGGAAGCGGCGGATCGGCCCGCCCAGGAGCAGGCTTTCCGGCTCCAGCTGCGGCTCGCGCACACCCTGCACCGCCCCGTGGCCATCCACGCCGTGCGCGCCTGGGGCCGCCTGCTCGACCTCCTGCGCGGGGAGGGCGTGCCGCCCGCGGGCGCCCTCGTCCATGCCTTCTCGGGCAGTCTCGAGACCGCGGCAACCCTGCAAGCCATGGGCGTCTTCCTCTCCTTCTCCGCCGAAGGGCTCGGCTCCACGCGGACCAAGGTCCACGAAGCCCTGCGCTCCGTGCCTTCCAGCCACCTGCTGCTGGAGACGGATGACGGTGGGGACCTGGAGCAGGTCATTGCCGCGGCAGCCGCCCTCCGCGGCGTGGCGGCGGAAGACCTGGCCGCGAGGACCTGGAAGAATGGCCTGCGGTGCTTCAAGGAGCTGATGGCATGAGGTGGTTTTCCCGCAGCGAACTGCTGCTCGGCGAGGCGGCGCTGGACCGGCTCGCCGCCGCCCGCGTGACGGTGTTCGGCCTGGGCGGCGTGGGGTCCTTCGCCGTGGAGGCCCTGGCTCGGGCGGGGGTGGGCCACCTGCGGCTGGTGGACCACGATGTCGTCGGCCCCAGCAACCTCAATCGGCAGCTCTTCGCCCTGCGCTCCACCCTCGGCCAGCCCAAGGCGGGAGTGGCCGCCGCCCGGGTGCGCGACATCAATCCCGACTGTGACGTGGAGCCCCGCCAGACCTTCATCCACACCGACACCCTGCCCGACCTGCTGACGCCCCGGCCCGACGTGATGATCGACGCCATCGACTCCATGACCTGCAAGGTCGCCCTCATGCGCACCGCCCACGAGCAGGACATCCCCATCATCACCGCCATGGGCGCCGGTGGTCGGACGGACAGCAGCCAGCTCCGCGTGGGCGACCTCAGCGAGACCCGCCTCTGCCCCCTGGCCGCCCGCGTCCGCAAGGAGCTGCGCAAGGTGGGCATCACGAAGGGCATCCGCTGCGTCTACTCGCTGGAACCTGCCGACAACAAGCGCCCCGCCAATCCAGTCGACATCGAACCCCATCGAGGTCCCGGCCGTCAGCGCCGTCCCGTCGGCACCATCTCCTACATGCCCGCCATCGTGGGATTGATGGTGGCCGAGGAAGTGCTGGGGCTGCTGCTGAAGGAAGGCAAGGACTGAACCACGAAGACCACCAAGACCACGAAGAGAGATCTCCTCTTTCCTTCGTGGTCTTTCCGTCTTCGTGGTGAAGCTCACGCACCCCGCATTCGCTGGGTGCGGTACGTCGAATCACCGCCAGAAACGGTGGTCCCTCAGGGGTTGGGCAAGGCAGAAGGAGCCCAGCAGGACCTTTAAAATCCAACCCGGGGCCCTTGGGGGATGGAATTCCCAGGCGAGGCGGTCCATGATCTGAAGATCATTTATGGGCAAATCGGAGGAGGCATGAAGGTCACCTTGGCACTACTGCTGCTGACCCTGCCGCTCTCTGCCCAAACTGAGCCAGAAAAGAAAGCGCCCAATGCAATTCCCCTGGGTGCATCTCCGGGGATCATGGCGCTCCGAACCAAGGCAGAGGCCGGGGCGGCAGATGCCCAATTCGATCTAGGGTTCTGCTACGCCGAGGGTCGAGGGGTTCTCCAGTCCCACACGGAAGCGGTGAAGTGGATTCGCAAAGCGGCTGAACAGGGATATGTGATTGCTCAATTCAACCTAGGGCTCGATTACGAAAAGGGGCAAGGCGTTCCCCAATCCTACGTCGAAGCCGTGCATTGGTACCGCCTCGCTGCCGAGAAGGGACATGTGGGCGCACAAATAAATCTTGGGAGCTGCTACTCCGAAGGCCTTGGGGTTCTCCAGTCCCACACTGAGGCCGTGATGTGGATCCAAAAGGCCGCAGAACAGGGGGCAGCAGATGCACAATTTAATCTCGGGTTTTGCTACGCCAGGGGCCAAGGGGTCACCGAGTCCGATACCGAGGCCGCGAAGTGGTTCGGCAAAGCCGCCGAGCATGGACATGCGGAGGCCCAGTTAAATCTGGGCCTCTATTATGACGTCGGCCTCGGTGTAGCCCAGTCCTACGCCGAGGCCGCAAAGTGGTATCGCAAAGCTGCCGAGTTGGGGCACGCGGGTGCCCAATTCAACCTCGGGAGAAATTACGGCTTAGGCCGGGGTGTCCCGAAGTCTCTCACCGAGGCCTACATCTGGTTCTCTCTTGCGACAGCCCAGGGGGAATCAAAGGCCCTGGAAGCCCGGGACCTTACCGCCAAACAGCTCACGCCCCAGGCCCTCGAAAAAGCCCAGACCCAAGCCGCACAACGTCATGCCCAGATCGAGGCGAGGCGCAAGCAGGCACAGTAGGCACAGGCTGCCGAGGGGCAACGGCTGAACCACGAAGGCCACCAAGACCACGAAGAGAGATCTCCTCTTTCCTTCGTGGTCTTCCCGTCTTCGTGGTGAATCCGTGAAACCGCCTACCGCCCCGTGGGTGCCTGGTATTCCGAGTAGGTCCCCTGGAAATCCTCGATGCCGTCGTCGGTGAGGTGCCAGATGCGGGTGGCCACCTCGTCGATGATGTCCTCATCGTGCGTCACGAAGAGCAAGGTGCCCTCGTAGCGCTGCAGGGCGTCGTTCAGGGCGATGACGGCTTCCAGATCCAGGTGGTTGGTGGGTTCATCCATGACCAGGATGTTCGGCTTCTGCAGCATGAGCTTGCAGAACAGCAGGCGGCAGGATTCGCCGCCGCTGAGCACGTCCGTCATCTTGTTGCCTTCCTCGCCCCGGAAGAGCATCTGGCCCATGACGCCGCGGATCTGCTCCTTGGTGGCCTCGGGATCGAACTGGTGCAGCCAGGTCACCAGCTCGTAGCCCTTGGGAATGCTCTCTGCGAAATCCTGGGAGAAGTAGCCCACGTTGGCGTCGTGGCCCCACTTGACCTCGCCGCCGTCCAATTTCAACCCGAGTTCCGTGACCTGGGGTGCGTTGGCCAGCAGGGCGTTCAGCAGCGTGGTCTTGCCGATGCCGTTGCGGCCCAGGAGGGCGATCTTTTCGCCGCGCTGCACCATGGCCGAGAAGCCCTTGATCACTTCGTGGCGGCCGCCCGTTCCGTCCTTGTCCGTGTCATAACCCTTCTTCACGCCGTCGAACTCCAGGGCGTAGCGGCCGCCGGGCTTGGCGAGGTTGAATTTGATGAAGGGGCGCTGGATATTGCTGCGGGCCAGGTCACTGGGCTGGAGTCGCTCCACTTCCTTGCGGCGGCTGTTCACCTGGCTGCTGCGGGTGCCCGCGGCGAAGCGCTGGATGAACTCATTCAGCTGTTCGATCTTCTTCTCGCGCTGGGCATTGTCCGACTCGATGCGCGAGCGCACCTGGATCTTGGCCATGACCATGTCGTCATAGCCGCCGGTGTACTGGATGATCGTCTGGTAGTCGATGTCGGCAATGTGCGTGCAGACGTTGTTCAGGAAGTGGCGGTCATGGGAGATCACCACCACCGTGCCCTTGTAGCGATTGAGGAATTCCTCCAGCCAGTGGATGGAATCCAGATCCAAGTGGTTGGTCGGTTCGTCCAGCAGCAGGGACGCGGGATTGCCGAAGAGGGCCTGGGACAGCAGCACGCGCACCTTCTGGCCGCCCTGCAGCTCACTCATCTTGCGCCCGTGCAGGGACTCCGGGATGCCCAGGCCGTCGAGCAACACAGCGGCATCGGCTTCCGCCGTGTAGCCATCCTCGTCGGCCACCACGCCTTCCAGTTCGGCCACGCGCATGCCATCCTCGTCGGTCATCTCGGCCTTCTCGTAGATGGCATCCCGCTCCTGCAGGGCCTTCCAGAGCCCTGCGTTGCCCATGATCACCG
>JANYAZ010000072.1 GCA_025361045.1 Geothrix sp.
CTGATCGGCCTTGAGGCCGATGGACATCTCGCGCGAGATGGCGCGGGAGCGGTTCCCCGCGATGGTGTTGATCTCGCCGTTGTGGGCGATGAGCCGGAAGGGCTGGGCCTTGTCCCAGGAGGTGCGGGTGTTGGTGCTGAAGCGGCGATGGATCAGCGCGAAGCGGGTGGCGTAGCGGGGATCCTGCAGATCCAGGTAGAAACGGTCGAGGTCGGCGGACCGCGTGAGAGCCTTGTAGACGATGGTCCGGGCCGACAGGGAGGCGAAGAAGAACTCGTTCCTGATTCCCGCTTCCGACAGCTTGGTGCGCAGCACCTGCTTGGCGTTGTAGAGCAGCTTTTCGAAGGAGGCGTCCGTGCGGCAGTGCGCGGGGCGGCGGATGATGGCGTGGCGGAGGGCGGGCAGGGTCCGGCGGGCGTCCTCGCCCAGCACCGAGGGGGCGATGGGGACTTCGCGGAAGGCCAGCACCTTGAGGTCGAAGAAGTCGAAGGTGGCCCGGAAGATGGAGAGGGCTTCCTGGAGGCGGAGCAGATCGGGAGGGGCCAGCAGGCTGGCCACAGCAATCTCACCGGGCTTGTAGCCCAGCAGCTCGAAGGGGATGTCGGTCATGACGCCCGCGCCATCACTGGATACCTGGTCCGCAGCGCAGCCGCCCCGGTGCTCCACGCACCGCAGGGCATGGAGGGCGTCCAGGAGGATCTGATGGCAGGCCTCGCCGTTGCGGCTGGCGATGAAGCCAACCCCGCACGCGTCGTGCTCATTCCGGGAGGCGTGGGGCATCGGATGTCCTTCGGGAGAACGGAAGATTACCGTGAAAGGCCGCCCCTTGGACCCTCCTCCCTGCTTATGGGGCAGGTTAGTTACTCTTATGGGAGACTGGATTTCCCATGACGACCCTCGCGCTCAAGTACCGTCCCCGTCTGCTGTCCGACCTCGTGGGGCAGGAGGGCAGCGTCAAGGCCCTGGCCAACGCCCTCAAGCGGGCCAAGGAAAGCGGGAAAATCCACCAGGCCTACCTCTTCGCGGGCGTGCGCGGCACGGGCAAGACCAGCACGGCGCGCATCCTGGCCCGTGCCCTGAACTGCGTCCAGGGCCCCACGGCCACCCCTTGCGGCGTCTGCGACCCATGCCGCGCCGCCGAGCAGCCGGACAGCAGCCTGGACATTGTCGAAATCGACGCCGCCAGCCGCGCCAGCGTGGCCGACGCGCGGGCCCTGCGGGAGCAGGTGCAGACGCGACCGGCCTTCTGTCGCTACCGCGTCTACATCATCGATGAAGTGCACATGCTCAGCACCGAGGCCTTCAACGCGCTGCTAAAGGTCATTGAGGAGCCGCCGCCCCACGCCATCTTCGTGCTGGCCACCACCGAGCTGCAGGACGTCCCTGACACCATCAAGAGCCGGGTGCAGATCTTCCCCTTCCGCCTCATCCCCGTGGGCCTCATCGAGGGCCGCCTGAAGCATGTCTGCGAATCGGAGGGCGTGACCTGGGAGGGCGAGAGCCTGCGCCTGGTGGCCGAGGCGGGGCAGGGCTCCATGCGCGATGCCCTTACCATCCTTGATCGCGTCATTTCGGCGGGCGATGGCAAGGTTCAGGAAGAGGCTGTTCGCGAGCAGCTGGGCATCGTCAGCGCCCACCTGGTGCAGGGCGTGATGTCAGCTCTGGCCATTGGCGACTCCGCGGCACTGGTCGAAGCCTGTCGCGAACTGGCGGAGCAGGGCGCTGACTGGGCCACCTTCTGGCGGGAGCTCGTGCTGGCCTTCCGGGATCGTCTGGAGCAGGAAGCTCGCGGTGCCCGCGGGCCGCAGGAACTGTTGCGCTGGGCCCGGATGTTAAACCTCCTCCTCAGCCGCGAACGCGATCTGCGGGACAGCAGCCTGCCCCGGGTGGTGGTGGAGCTGGCCCTCATCACCGCCGCCCAGCTGCCCCACCTGGCGCCTCTGGATGCGCTCTTATCCGGCACGGTGACCTCCGGCCTTCCCCCTCGGCCCGCAGGTCCACCGCCGGTCCCTTCCAGGGCCCCCCAGGCCGCGCCGGCGCCTGAGGGGCCTCGCAAGCCGGCCCCCCCTCAGCCTCCACCGGTCCAGGCTTTGCCCAGACCCGAGGTTCGCTCCATTCCGGTTTCCATGGATCAACTCCGCGGAGCCTGCAGTGAGGCTCTGCGCCAGGCTCCGGGTCTGCACGCCCTGGCCACCGCGCCGCAGCTGGCGACGGACCTCCGCTGGGAGACGCCCATCCTCCGGTTCCGCTTCCCCGGCAACGTGCGGCAGACCCTGCAGGCGTTTGAGCGGGAGAAGGCCAGTCCCCATCTGTTGGCGGCCCTCTCGACGGTGCTTCTCGGCCTGAAGGTCATCGAGGTCTCATTTGATGACCAGGGCGAAGCACAGACCGCCGAACGACCTGAGGATCGCCTCCGCCGCGAACCAGCGTTTCAGGAACTGCTGCGTCTCAGCGGGGGTGAAGTGCTGGAGATCCGGCGTGAGGGCTGATCACCCGCCCGAGACGGGTGGCATCAAGGCCACTTCATCGCCGTCTGCCAAGGGCGCGGTGCGCTCTGCGAAGCTCTGGTTCACGGCCAGCAAAGCATCCTTGGGGAGCCCCTCGAAACGCGAATCCATCAACAGGTCGCCAAGGGTGGGAACCAAGGGCAGGGGCAGCGCCAGTTCCTGGAACCCCAGCAGGTCGCGGTAGCGGGCGAAGGCTTTCACGAGGATCATGCGTGGCTCCGATCTTGAGCTACTTCGGGCTCCAGGTGTGCCGGATCTCCCCGGAGGGATTGATCCCGGTGTCTCCGCCCTTGCTGGCGCCCAGTTGGAGGATGACGTTGCCGAATCGCCATTCCACTTGTCCGGAGGTGATGCTCAATTCACCGCTCTTTTTGTGGGAGATGACGAAAGCGCTTCGCTGACCCAGCAGGCTGATGCTCTTGCCCAAGGTGACCTCGGTCTCCGTGTTGCCCACGGAGGTGGTGCGCACGGCCACATTCACGCGATCCAGGCCCAGGGTGCGGCGCAACTGCTCCTGGAAGGGCGCGAAGGCGAGGGTGGTAATAAGTCCCGACCCTGCGCTGGCCAGACCTGATGTGATCGCGCCCTGGGTGGCACCCGAGGAGCCGCCTGCGGTCCCCACACTGGCTGCATTGCCAGGGTTGATCAGGATGGCCACGATTTCGTCCTGTCGAAGGCTGGGGGTGGAACTGGGGACGATGGTCAGGTTGCTCAGTGTGCCGCGGATGTCCAGGTTCACGGTATAGCCCGGGATGGAACTGACGCTGCCTTGGAGAAAGATGATGGGATCCAGGGGCCGGCCTTCTGAAAAGGTCAGTGAACCGCGATCCACGACCATGTCACCGGCGGGGAAGATGTTGGTGACTCGCCCTCCGGCTTGAAACAGCATGGTGCCCTTGGGCACAGGATGGCCCAGGGTGCCGAAAACCTGGAAGGGTCCGTCCGTGCGCCCTTCCAGCTTGAGGAGGTTGGTGTCGAAGCTCCAGGGTGTCCGGAGGTCGAGATCCAGGTCGAGCCGGATTCGCTCCAGGGGATCATCCAGGTCCAGGCCGGTGAGGCCCCCGCTGTCGCTGAGGGCGCTACGCAGAATGAGGTCTGCCAGCTTTACCTCGCTCTGGTAGCTCAGGCGATCCGCCCGCAGCCTTCCCTTGAGAACCCCGCCTTCCTCAGTGCCATTGAGGTTCGCCTCAAGGCTGCCTTGGAGGTCCATGCCGTCAGGTATGTCACGCAGCTGGAAGTTGGTGAGGGACGCCTTGAGCGCGTAGGTGTCCAGCCCTCCCAGCCGCCAGGTGATCGCCCCGCTGGCCTGGAGTTCCCCGTGAGCCAAGGTGCCACGCACGGGGTTCGCTTCCGCAATCGTCAGGGTCCGATCTTTCAGCACCACCTCGGCCCGGATGTCCTCGGCGCCCTGGTAGCCCCGGAGGTTCATCCGTCCTTGTTCAAGAGAAAGGACGCCATCCAACCGCGGCTCGAGGTAGGTTCCGTGGGCGAGGATGTCGAATCGACTGGTGCCCCGGACGGTCAACTCGGACAGCAGGCTGTAGTCGTCCACTTCCATGAAGCGGTCCAGGATGGATTTCAAGTGGGCCAGGTCCGCTGAGCCCTTGACCTTGAGCGCCATAGGGGCCGAGCCGGAGAAGGGGACGTTCCCGGACAGCCGCACCTGTGCGGCCTGGGGATTGATTCCGGCGGCCGGATTGCGGGCTCCGCCCTCCAGGGCGAGATCGACCGAGGCGCCGAGCGCGTTGCCGCGCAGGGTCGAGGGACCCACCTGATGCAGCTCAAAGGCGCCAAATTGAGCGGCCAGACGGTCAAGCGATCCATTCCAGGTAAGGTCCCGACCATTCCTCCAACGGCCCTTGGCGGTCGCCGAAAGGCTCAGATCCTCGAGCAGGTCGTCGGTCAGGCCACGGGCCAGCAGGTCCGTACGGGCGCTCTCCGGAGAGATGGTGACGCTCAGCCCACCCACCAGGTCGGGGCCCTCCTGGCGGACCTGGAAGTCCAGCAGGGGGCGGCTCATGCCCTCGATGCCGAGCTGTCCTTCCAGGCGACCCCGTTCCAACGCGGCCCGGCCCTCGAGGCCTTCCACACTCCGATCCCCAAAGAAGATCCGACCCCGGTTCAGGTGGATTCTCCCCTGTGGGAGGTCCAGGCCACCGAAAAGACTGGTGATGGGGCCCTGGAGTCGGGACTCCACCTGGGCCTGGATGCGCGGTCCTGGCAGGGCCAGGGACTGGGAGTCCAGGCGCCCGCCAAGATCCACCAGCCAGGTCCAACGCCTGAAGTCCATATCGGCCTTGCCCGTGAGGGCGAGCACCCCCTCGGGAGGGATGTCACCACGGCCAAGCAAGTCGGGCCGTTCAGCGACCCGCAGGTCGGACAGCATCATATGAAGGGACTCAATATTCATCGAGAAGTCTGAGGAAGCGGCTGGAATTTTGATTCCGTAAACATCACCTGATTCAACTTGAGCAACACCCAGCATGCTGAGATTTGCAAATGGTCCGTGGAGTCTGACCCAGCCACTGCCACTGCCGGTGATGGGAAGGTCATTCCCGGCCTCATCCTTTAGGTCAGCCGCCCGCAAGCCTTCCGCGACCGGGAGCTGGAAAGCGGTATAGCACATGTCCATCTGGGGTTGCCCTGGGGCAGTCTTGGCCCAGGTGATAAACAGGTCCCCGCCACCGCGGCCCTGGTCCTTGGTGAGTTGGATGTCCTTGACCCACAAGTCGGAACCACGGATCTCGATCACATTTGCCTGGAGGTTGTCTGCGCGGGCCCCGTGCCACCGTGGGTGACTCACCTCGCCGGACCCGTCCAACTCAAGGCCCTTGGCTTGGCTCCAGCGGACCTTGGCCTTGGCACTGGTCTGGCCCTCCATATCCAGGGCCACGACCTTCCAAGCGTTCAGGGCCCGGGCCACTTGGCTCGCCCCCACTTCGATACGGCCTTCGCCCTCAAGTTGGAGAAGCCTCCGGGGGCCCAGCGTGGCCCAACCCGAGCCGTCGAGCTTCAGGGCTTCGAGATCGAGTTTGAGGCGACTCAGGCTGGCCCGTCCCTGGTCCAGGGAAGCCTCCAGGCCACCCGCCTCCCGTGCATGCTGGCTGAGCCCCACCTTGAGGCTCGCCTGCCAATGTTCCAAATGATCGAGTGGCGTTCCTGATCCTGGCCCCTTGACCTGAGCCTGGAGCGTCCCCCGCACGCCCTGAAATTCCTGCAGGCGAAGCACCTTTCCCACGGCCTCCAGGTCGAGGTTCGTACCCTGGAGGGTGGCTTGGATCGGGGCGTTGCTGGACCAGTTGCCCTGCACTTGCAATTCACCTTGGGGCGAGTTCCAGCGAAAGTGGTCCAGCCGGGCCTGGTGCAACCCACCGCTTCCCTTCATCTCCAGGTTGCCGGGAAGGAAGGCGCCCAGCCCCGGGCGAAGGTCCTGTCCTTCAGCGGAAAAAGTCCAGACCGGGTGCGTCAGGGAGCCTTGCAGTGTGCCGGCCAAATCCATGCTTCCCGACAGGGGTGACTGAGAACTCCCACCCCAACGGGCCGCCTGAGCGAGATCCAGTAACCCCGTCAATCGAGCTTCGACGCGATTGGCGACTTTGGACGTCTGGGCCTCGTACCGGCCGACCAGTCGGACTTGGCTTTCTCCGAGTCGGGCATAGGCCTCGTGGACGACCAAGGCTGGTTCCGAGGCTTCTCCGCTCACATCCAGGCGACCCTTCTCCCAGCCGTAGGGACCTTTCACCGATAGCTGGGGGCCGACCAGATCGATTCGGACGTGGTTGGGTCCGAGGCCCTTGGCCTTGGCCTCAAATTGGTAGCTCAAGGCCGGGAGGCCCCGCACTGGTTCAGGCACCTCGATCTTCCCACCCATGAGGCTGAAAGCATCGAGGCGGAACTGGGGCAGGGGACCCGTTCGAGGCGGGTGGGTCTTGAGTCTGATTGCGGCGAGCCCCGTCTCGGTCAATCGTGCGTGGGGTTGTTCCACCTTGATGGAATAGATGTGCCGGGTTGGTCCCAGCAAAGACCAAGGATCGGCATGGACTTCGACCCTCTTGATCGTCAGAAGGTCCCCGCCCAATCGCACATCGTGAAGTACCACGGAACCCGATGCGGGGTGCAGCTCGAGGCGTCCGATAGCCAGAGTCAGCCCAGTCTCCTCCCGGACCACCGCATCAGCCCGGCCCAGGGCCCATCGAAGGACGGCGGGCCGAGAGGTCAGCCAGGGCACGACCGTGTAGACCGTTGTACCGGCCACCACGGCGTAGGTCACCCGGCGGATCCATCTCCGACTCCAGAGGCGCTGCACGGCGTCCTTGGTGGGATGCCAGTCCATCAGTTCTTTTCGCCGCAGTTCGGACAGACCATGGCCATCCGGGGCAGCTGCCGGTAGCAGAAGCGGCAGAGCCGTGACTGCGAGGCGGCACGCAGGGTCGGGTGGGGACCGGAGGTAGAGGTGGACAACACGGCGGTGCCCAAGGGCCGCGTTTCCCGGGCGACATTCTCCTTCAGGCGACGCAGCGCCTCCAGGAGGGCCTGGGCGGAGAGATAGCGCTCGCCCAGGTTCACGGCCAGGGCCTTCATCACAACCTCGGAGAAGGCCTTCGGCACGATGGGATTCCGCAGATGGGGTGCGATGATCTGCTGGGTCGTGAAGGCCTGGGCGATCTTCAGCGGGTCCGCATCGTAGAAGGGGACCGTGCCCGTCAGCATCTCGTAGAGGGTGATACCCAGGGACCAGAGGTCCGACTGGAACACCGCACGACCCCGAAAATGTTCAGGCGCCATGTAGGGGGGCGAGCCGATGCGCGTTGGCGCATACGGGACATGCTGCATCTCGAGCACGCGAGAGGTTCCAAAATCAGTGACCTTGGCCACACCATCCCGGTTCACCAGGATGTTGGCGGGTCGCAGATCGCGGTGGAGGATCTGATGGCCATGGGCGAAGGCGATGGCGCAGCAGACATCGAGTCCGATCTCCAGGGCTCGGGTGGGCGGCAGGGACCGCTCGCGACGGATGAGGCGATCCAGTCCCTCACCCTCCACATATTCCAGCACCATGAAGAAAATGCCGTTCTTCCGTTCGACGGTGATGAGTTCGACGATGTTCGGATGCTTCAGGCCCGCCATGATGCGGGGTTCCTTCAGCAGGTCCACGATCTCTTCTTGCTGCTGGTGGGGCACCTTCAGGGCCACCTTGCGGTTGACCCAGGTGTCCATGGCCAGGTAAACAGCCCCGAAACCCCCCGAACCGAGGCGATCCAGGATCTGGTATTTGCCCAGCGTCTGGTCCTTGGAAAGCACGTGTGGTGGCTCCAAAACGATGGGTTCAGGATGACCGAAAAAGCCCCGCGTTTGCGGGGCTTTTTCGCAGGGATGAACCCGGACTCAGCCCAGGAACGCTTTGAGCGTCTTGGAGTAGCGCGGGTGCCTGATCTTTCTCAGCGCCTTGGACTCGATCTGGCGGATGCGCTCACGGGTGACGGCGAACTCGCTGCCGACTTCCTCCAGCGTGTGCTCAGAGCCGTCGTCGCCCACGCCGAAGCGCATGCGAAGGACGCGCTCTTCGCGCTCGCTGAGGGTATTGAGCACGTTGCGCACGGTTTCCTTGAGACGCTGCTGGACGACCTGCTCCACGGGGGAGACCACGGTCTTGTCCTCGATGAAATCGCCGAGATGGGAGTCTTCCTCCTCGCCGATGGGCGTTTCGAGGGAGATGGGCTCCTGGGCGATCTTCATCACCTTGCGGACCTTGCCCACGGGCATGTCCATGGCATGGGCGATTTCCTCACTGGAGGGTTCCCGGCCCAGCTTCTGGACCAGCTCGCGCTGGGTGCGGATGAGCTTGTTGATGGTCTCGATCATGTGCACGGGGATGCGGATGGTGCGGGCCTGATCGGCGATGGCGCGGGTGATGGCCTGGCGGATCCACCAGGTGGCGTAGGTGGAGAACTTGAACCCGCGGCTGTACTCGAACTTGTCCACGGCCTTCATGAGCCCGATGTTGCCTTCCTGAATGAGATCCAGGAACTGCAGGCCACGGTTGGTGTAGCGCTTGGCAATGCTGACCACGAGG
>JANYAZ010000076.1 GCA_025361045.1 Geothrix sp.
GAAGTAGCGGCAGAGGCCGGCCTGGGCGGCCCGGCTGAGCATCAGCTCGGTGATGGCCACGTTGTCGTTCACCGGCTTGGTGTTGGCCATGGCGCACACCGCCGTGAAGCCGCCGGCCACCGCCGCCCGGCTGCCGCTCTCGATGCTCTCTTTGCGGGTCTGCCCCGGCTCGCGGAAGTGCACGTGCAGGTCCACGAAACCTGGGGCCAGGACCGCGCCACCGCCATCGAGGATCTCGGCACCCACGGCCAGCGCATCGTGTTCCGCGTCCGCCCCGATGGCCGCCACCGCGCCCTCCACCACCAGCAGGGCACCCAGCCCATCCAGGCCCTGCGACGGATCGACCAGACGGACATTCTTCACGAGGAGGGACATGGGGGACTCCGAGGATCTGGAACTCAGGCAGACCACTGACGCTTCAAGATAAAAGAAGAACACCGATGAACACCGATAAAAGCTGATGAACACCGAAAAAAGCAACAGCATGTGAAAAGGCTAACGGGAGATCCGTTTGATCTGGGGCTTAGGTGTGCCCAGGTTTATGAGGAGGCAGGTGGGGAGTTCCGTTGCCCTGAGGTAATTGAGGCACTGAGCTGTGTGGGCCTCCTCCAGGGATTTGCAGGCCTTGAGTTCGATCAGCAAGCGGCCGTCCACCACGATGTCAGCGATGTAACTTCCGACGACATGACCCCGATATGAAACGGTGATGGGAACCTGCTGCTCGAATGACAGGCCAGCTCCCTGCAATTCAAAGGCCAGAGCGTTCTCGTACACCTTCTCCAGGAACCCCGATCCAAGCCCGTTGGCTACCTTGAACACCAACCCGATCACGATCTCCGTCAAAGGATCGTGATCCGGCCTCAGTTCTTTTTCTTTATCGGTGTTCATCAGCAGTTATCGGTGTTCATCGGTGTTCCGCTTTTGCTTTTTCGGTCTACTCCATCCGGTAGTTCGGCGCTTCCTTGGTGATCATCACGTCGTGGGCATGGCTCTCACGCAGGCCAGAGCCGCTGATTTCCACGAAGGTGGCCTTCTCCTGGAAGTCGGCGATGCTCTGGCCGCCGCTGAGGCCCATGCCGGCCCGCAGGCCGCCCATGAGCTGGGTGACCAGGTCACCCATCTTTCCCTTATAGGGCACCTGGCCCTCGATGCCCTCGGGCACCAGCTTGGTGTCGTCCTTGCCTTCCTGGAAGTAGCGGTCCTTGCTGCCCTGCTTCATGGCGCCCAGGCTGCCCATGCCGCGGTAGGCCTTGAAGGTACGGCCGCCGTAGAAAATGGTCTCGCCGGGGGCCTCGTCCGTGCCCGCGAAGAGGCTGCCGATCATCACGGCGCTGGCGCCCGCGGCGATGGCTTTGGCCACGTCGCCGCTGAACTTGATGCCGCCATCGGCGATGCAGGGCACGCCCGCCTCGCGACAGGCCCGGCTGGCTTCGGCCACGGCGGTGATCTGCGGCATGCCTGCGCCGGTGACGATGCGGGTGGTGCAGATCGAGCCCGGTCCGATGCCGATTTTGATGGCGTCTGCTCCGGCACTGCAGAGGTCCTTGGCGCCCTGGTAGGTGGCCACGTTCCCGGCGATGAGGGACACCCCGGGATGGGCTTTCTTCAGTGCCTTCACGGCATCGAGCACGCCCTGGCTGTGGCCATGGGAGCTGTCCAGGCAGAGCAGGTCCACCTGGGCCTCCACCAGCGCCGCGGCACGGTCCAACAGGTCCTTGCCCACGCCCACGGCGGCGCCCACGCGCAGGCGGCCGAAGCTGTCCTTGCAGGCATTGGGGTATTCGATGGATTTCTCGATGTCCTTGACGGTGATGAGGCCCTTCAGTTGGCCCTGGCCATCCACGACCAGCAGCTTCTCGATGCGGTGCTTCTGCAGGATGGCGCGGGCCTCCTGCAGGGTCGTACCCACGGGCACGGTGATCAGGTTGTCCTTGGTCATGGCCTCGCGGACGGGGATGTCCCAGCGGGTCTCGAAGCGGAGGTCGCGGTTGGTGAGGATGCCCACCAGCTTGTGGCCCTCCACCACGGGCACGCCGCTGATGCGGAACTTGGCCATGAGCGCCTCGGCCTCGCGGATGGGGGCATCGGGCTCGATGGTGATGGGGTCGGTGATCATGCCGGATTCACTGCGCTTCACCTTGTCCACTTCCTCGGCCTGGCGTTCGGGGCTGAGGTTCTTGTGGACGATGCCGATGCCGCCCAGCTGGGCCAGGGCGATGGCCATGCGGCTCTCGGTCACCGTGTCCATGGCGGCTGACAGCAGCGGAATGCGGAGGGTGATGTCCCGGGTCAGTCGGGTGCCCAGGTCCACCTGGTTGGGATGGAGCTCCGAGAAGCCCGGTACCAGCAGGACGTCGTCAAAGGTCAGGGCGCGCAGCAGGGGCAAGGTCAGCATGGGGATTCCAGGATCCGGACCCGCGGCCTGCGGGACCTTGCAGCCCATGGTCTCACGGCTGGCCGACGCCTTCCAGGGGCCGCTCGCAGCGCAGACCCTGAGCCAGTGTGCCCTGCCAGGGCCCCCAGTGCGCGCAGCGGGACTGCACGCTGGGACAGCGAGGCTGGAAGGGACACCCCGGGGGGCGCTCCTGCGGCGCGGGGAGGAAACCGGCTTCGGAGGATGGCTCACGCCGGGCGGCCCCGACCAGCCGGGCGGTATACGGATGCCGAGGGGATGCCAGCACCTGGGTCACCGGACCCGCCTCCATGGGGCTGCCACCGTACAGCACCAGGAGCTGGTCACAGACGGCCGCGGCCACCGCCAGGTCATGGGTGATCCACAGGAAACCCAGGCCGCGTTCCCGCTGCAGGTCCAGCACCAGGTCCATGAAGGCCTTCTGCACCAGAGGGTCCAGGGCCGTCGTGGGCTCGTCCAGCACCAACAATTCAGGATCGCAGGACAGGGCCATGGCCAGGCAGAGGCGTTGGCGCTGGCCCCCGCTGATCTGGTGGGGCAGCCGGCTCAGAAAACCGCCGTCGGCCGGCAACCGCAGGCGCTTCAGCAGCGGCGCCAGCCTGGCAAGGGCTGTGCTTGGCGGTTCTTTCCGGTGCAGACCTGGCAACAGGGCCAGGTGGTCCCGCAGCGTGAGCAGGGGGTTCAGGGCCTGCAGGGGATCCTGCGGCACCCAGGTCAGGCGAGAACCGCAGATGGCATCCCGCGCAGGCCCCGGATGATCCAGGGGCACGCCAAAGCCACTGATGGTGCCCCCGGCCTGGGTCACGCCATCTGGCAGGACGCCGAACAGGGCCTGCATCAGCAGGCTCTTGCCGGACCCACTCTCTCCCACCAGCCCCAGGCGCTCCCCGGGGGCCAAGGCGAGGCTGACGGGCCCCAACAGGCGAACCCCGTCGGCCCGCTGCAGGATGAGGTCCTCGACGAGCAGCGACATGAGCGAAGGATCGCATGGAAGTGATGGATGTCAATGGAGTTCCAAAGTGTCGTCAGATAGGCCTTGACGCCCCCCCGGGCAGTCCTAACCTTGGTCCACCCGATCACCCCGCGGAACCTGAACCGGTCCCGCCATGGCATGGAGGAGTCATGGATTTTCTGCGCCCAGAACTTCAGGAGCGCCTGATGAAGGAACACTTTGAATTTCGCAAGCTCATGGAAGAACACAAGTCCGCGGACTCACGGCTTGGTGATCTCCAGAAGAAGCCCAGCCTCTCCGCCAAGGAATCTCTGGAAGAGGTGGAGCTGAAGAAGATCAAACTGCGCGCGAAAGAGCGGATCTATCACATCGTGCAGGAGGCCTCCAAGCGAGCCGACCAGTAGGCCGCCGCACACACAGGAGAAGCCCCGGGAATCGGCCCGGGGCTTCGTTTTACGAACTTATGAACCGCAGATGGCGCAGATTCACGCAGATGAAAGGCAAGCAAAGTCCGGCTCTGTATCTGCGGCCATCTGCGTCATCTGCGGTTTCAATTTCAGTTCTTCATGCGGGACAGAACCTAGGCCTGAAAGGCTCCCCGACCCAGTACACCAGCTCCAACATCTCCTCCACATCCCACAACAGCACTTCCGCGCGGGCACCGGGATGCAGATGGCCGAGGTCGCTGTGCCGCAGGCTGCGGGCGGCGTGGAGGGTCATGGCGGTGAACGATTCCTCGAAGGTCATGCGCAGCTGCAGGCAGCCCAGGCGCAGGATCGTCAGCGGGTCGAGGCAGGGGCAGGACCCGGGGTTGAAGTCGGTGGCCAGGGCGACGCGGCAGCCCACTTCGATCATCTTCCGCGCCGGGGCCCAGTCGCGCATGCCCAGGAACAACGTGGTGCCCGGCAGCAGCACGGGCGTGGCATCGGCCACGGCCATGGCCTTCATGCCGGCCTCGCTGCAGAACATCAGGTGATCGGCGCTGGCCGCGCCCAGTTCTGCGGCCAGCTCGGCGCCACCGGTCCAGGTGAGCTCGTCGGCGTGGACGCGGGGGATCAGGCCCAGCCTCTTTCCGGCCTCGAAGATGCGCCGTCCCTGGTCGGCGCTGAACACGCCAGTCTCCACGAACACATCGCAGAAGCGCGCCACGCCGGGATGGCGCCGCACCAGCTCCGGCAGCCAGTCTTCGGCCACGGCGCGGGCGTTGGCCTCAGCATTGCCGTTGAATTCCGGCGCCAGATCGTGGGCCGGGAGCAGCGTCACATCGAGGCTCCAGCCGCGCCGCTTCAGCTCGGCGTAGGCGGCGGTGAGGCGGGACTCCGCCTCGAGCTCCAGGCCGTAGCCCGTCTTGCACTCCAGATGCACCACGCCGCGTGCATGGAAGGCCATGAGGCGTTCTTCACCCGAGGCCACCAGCTCATCGACACTGGCCGCACGGGTGGCGCGAACGGTCTCGCGGATGCCGCCACCCTCGGCGGCGAGCTGCTGGTAGCTCACGCCCGCCAGGCGCCGGTTAAACTCGCCCGACCGGTTGCCGCCAAAGAGCAGGTGCGTGTGGGGATCGACAAACCCTGGTGTGGCCCAGGCGCCGCCACCGTCCACCCTGGGTGCGTCCGCCCAGGTGGCCGGCAGATCGCTGGCGCGGCCGATCCATGCCACGCGGCCGTCCTCGATGGCCAGGGCGGCCTCGGGAATGCGGTCCACCGCCCAGGTTTGGGCGGGATCGGGGGTCAGCAGGCCCCGGAGGTTCACGAGTACACGGCGATCCGACATGGGATCAGTCTGCCACGCGGCCGAAAAAATCACGCCCAGGTCCCTTGCGGAGGGGGCCGGGCTTGGTAGCATCGCTCGACACCGGAGGTTCCAGTGCGGGGCAGGGGAATGGGGATGCGATACATCGCGCAGGGAGCGTGCGTGCTGGCCCTGGCCTGGCCGGGCCGGGCTCAGGGCAGGACCCAGGCTCAGGTGCCAGCCTGGGCGCAGGAAAGGGCCGCCAGCTGGTCCATCTACCGAAGTCAACCCACCTGGCAGCGGGTTTCCTTCACCCAGATGACGCCGACCGAGCAGTGGGAACAACTCCTATCTCGACTCAAGGAGCCGGACAACCGTCGGGCCGCCCTGCAGCATCTGGCCCAGCGTTCCATTCCGATCTGGGCCGAGGAAGCCCTGAAGACCCACGATCCCGAGGTGGCTCTCTTTCTCTACGAGCATGGCTACCGCCAAGCGGGTGCCGATCCCTTCACCTACCTGGGCTCCCCCGACCGCGTGGAGCGCCCCTGGACTCACGGCCTGGGCCTGCACCTGGACAAGGGCGGCTGGCGCTTCCAGTGGATCCCGAGCCCGGTGCTGTTCACCCAGACCGGCCAAGCGGTCTTCCCCAAGGGCATGACCCAGGCCGCCCAACCCGGGGTGCTCATCCACCTGAAGCAATTGCGACCGGGCCTTGAAAAATTGGTGGCCCTTGCGGGTGGGACTGGAAACCCATCCAGTGGATCCACGAGCGGCATCATGCCGGCCCTGGCCCAGGGCAGCCGCATGGGCTTCGCGGTACGCCACCTGGATCCCTGGCTCAAACAGGCCTCTCCGGCCCTTGAGCCCCTGGCGAACCGCGAAGCCTGGGTGTTGCACTACGGCGCCGAGCGAACGGGCAGCCGAAACCTCCAGGGCACCCTGGTGTTCATTCCCGGTGACCTCCCGACCCGCACCCAACTGCTGATGGCGCTGCTCAAGCTGAATCCGCTGAGCTCCGGTGCCCGTTCCCGTGTCGTCAAGTGGAAGGGCCCCGGTGCCGTCACCGAGGTGCAGCAGCTGCGGGGTTCAGGGGGCGTGTTTCACCTGATCCAGAAGGCCGAAGGTACTTGGATCAGCGATCGCGAGGCACCGCTGCGGGCCCTGCTGTTCCCCGGTCAGGAGCCGACCCTTGGGGAACGCCGCGAGTGGGCCCGGGTGGCCCTGTCCGCCATGACTGCGGACACGGAGTTGTCCTTCTGGATCGCTCCCCGCATCGGGGCCGATGCCGCCTTCGAGAATCAGGCCATCCACCGCCGTCTCGCCAACGCCCAGCAGGGTACCTGGCCCAATCCCTTCGTCGCCAAGGCCGCGCCCCGCACCGGGGCGCTCACCCTATCCATCGGGGCCGGCCCCACCGAGAAGCTGGTGGAGGCGATCCTTCGAGCAGATGACACCTCCGACTTCCAGTTGCCGCAGATGCCCGCGTTTGCCAATGGCGGCCAAGCCCTCAGCCCAGCACAAACGAAGGCCTACCAAGACGCCTTGGCCAAGGCCCAGGAGCGGCAACGCCAGCGCACCTCGCTGCGCCAGGATGCCGCGACCCTGCAGTCCGCGCTGGACCTGCGCGGTGCCGCCCTGGTCTGGAATGGCTGGGTGAGTGCACCCGTCCTGACCCCCCTGGAGAAAGCCTCACTCACTGAGTTGGCCCGACTCCGGCGTGAGGACCCCTGGCGGGCCATGCAAGCCCAGCGGGACGGCAAGATCGAGGCCTTCGGTGGCTTCGGCGAACCCGGCATGACACCTAGCTTGGCCCTGGCACTGCCGATTCAGGCCGGCAAACGCCTCCAGGTCGAGAACCTGTTGAAGAAACTGCTGCCACGCCTCTTCAAGGGACAGAACCAGAAGCAGGCCTTTGGTACTTCCGAGATCCATCGCGTGCTGACCGCCCAGGCATTTCGGCCGGCCTGGACACTCGTGGCTGACACCCTGGTTCTGGGTACCGACGAGGCCGCCGTGAAAGCCATCTCCGCGGGCCTGCAGGGCCAGGCGCCCACCTTGGCCGACAGCGACTCCAAAGCCTGGGCCAGGATGGAATTGGACGGCGCCAGGGCCTCGAAGGAGCTGGAGAACCTGCTGCTGGCCTTCTTCCGCAGCCATACCGGCAGTGGCTGGTGGATCGGGGAGGCCAACAGTGAAGACGAAGCCGCCAGCGAACTGGCCTTCAGCCTCGGCCCCTTCCTGGGGGCCGTGAAGGCCCTCGGACCGGTGCGTCTCGACTGGAACTGGACCGCCGGTGGTCTGGAGGGAAGGCCGCGATGAAGCCCCTGCACATTCTGGCCGCGGGTTCGGTCCTGGGGGCCTGTGTCTTCGTGACGCTGGCGCCCATCCGTCATCGCGTGGTCGTGGAGGCTGATCCGGCCAATCCGGTGCGGCACCTCCGCCTGGAGAGCCGCAGCCTGCTAGGCCTGAAGCGACCCGGCTGGGGTGTCCATCTGTCGGGTGCACCCGGCTGGGGGGATGGAGCAGGGGGCTTTTTCCTTTCGGTGGCAGGGCCCATCGAAGCAACCCTGAGCGCCTGGCCAGGTTTCCGCTGTTCCGTGCCCATGACCGGTTCCGCTGCAGGGATGGCCGTTTCATTGACCGAAGAAGGTGACCGGGAGGCGTTCCGAACGTGGTTCGTGGCACTGCTGGAACAGCAACTGGAGGCACCGAGCCCTGCCTGGGAGCCCGCCCAGCGGGACTGCGCGGGCCTGCTGCGCTTCGCCTTCCGCGAGGCGTTGTCCATCCACACCGCGACCTGGCGCGAGCGTGTGGCCTTCTCGGCGGGACCACCGGCCCAGGATCCATCACCCCAGTTCGCCCAAGGTTGGCGGGTCGGTTTTCCCACGCCCGAGGGTCCGCAGCCCTTCGCCAAGGGCGCCTACCTGCGCCGTCTGGCCTGTGCGTCCCTGGGCCGGGACCTGCAGCTGGCGCGTCCGGGCGATCTGATCTTCTTCGCCCGGGGTGGGGCGAGATCCCAGCCCGACCATGCCATGGCCTTCGTGCGGCCCGATATGGATGGCATGCCCATGCTGCTCTATCACACCGGTCCCGAGGGCAGCGGTGACCGCCACCAGAATGGGCGCCAGCCCGGCGAGCTCCGCCGAGTGCGTCTCGATGACCTGCTGCACCACCCCGACCCTGACTTCCGTCCCCTGCCTGAGAATCCCGCCTTTCTTGGGCTTTTCCGCTGGCGTCTGCTGA
This sequence comes from Geothrix sp., assembly GCA_025361045.1. Lineage (GTDB taxonomy): Bacteria > Acidobacteriota > Holophagae > Holophagales > Holophagaceae > Geothrix. The sequence goes on from JANYAZ010000076.1 coordinate 8,340, forward strand.
CGGATGCAGCCTCCGATTCCCTCCTTCCAAGGTCCTGACATGCGCTGGTTCCGTCCGCTCCTCACCCTGCTGTTACCTGTGATCCTGCTCCTGCCCACCCTGGGTACCGCGCAGAAACGCGCGGCCGAAGGACCCTGGCGCGAAGGGGGCTGGACGGGCGCCTTCGCCACACTCCGCCCCACCTTGCCAGGGAATCCTGGCCAGCTGGAGGCCGCGGGTCCCATCCCTGCGGAGACCCGGATCCGCATCTACCGCGTGGAGGATCCGGATGCCTTCCTGAAGAAGGTGCTGCTGGATCGTGCCACTCCGGCGGCCGAAGGGGGGCGTGGCGTCCAGGATCCGCTCGATGTGTTGCGCGAGGCGGTGCTCTGGGGCGGCCGGCGCGCCTTCGTCACCGTGCACCGTACGGCCAACCAGGGGTTGCGCGATGCGGCCAAGCAGACCGATCGCCTGACTTCTGCGAAGACCACACCGGCCCGGGTTCGGGAGGGTTCTGCACTGCCGCTGGAGGGGCAGGCTGGGATTTCCTTCGTGACCGAGATCGTGCCGCGTGTGAGCGAAGACATCGCAGGGAAGAAAGGGCAGGAGGACGATGTATCCGGCGACCAGGGCTTCCTCAGCCGCGTGGAACTGCCCGCGCAGGCGGCGGGCCTTTACCTGGTGGAAATACTCCGAGGCAGCAGCGCGGCCTATGTCCCCTGGTTGGTCACGGACCTGGCCCTGTTGTCCGAGCAGGATGGTTCAAGGATCCGCATCCAGGCAGTGGATGGGCGGGACGGTGCCCCCAAATCCGGTGCCTCGGGCCAACTCATCGAGGGTACCAAACTGCTGTCCCTGGCCTTTGATGCCGCTGGCAAGGCCGAAGTCAGCGTCACGCCTGGCGTGCGCCGGGTGGTGCTGGCCCGCAGCGGCGCCAACCTGGCCATCCTCGCCAGCGAGGGCCAGAGCGCCGCCAGCGTGCGCCAGCGCCTCTACGCCTTCACGGAGCGGCCCCTCTACCGGCCCGGCCAGGAGGTCTTCGCCAAGGCGATCCTGCGGCGCGTGGAGGAGGGCGAGAACCGCGTGGTGGGCGGCGCCCAGACCTTGGCCTTCACCGTCCTGGATCCCGAGGACACCAAGGTCACCGAAGGGCAGGCGAAGCTGCTGAACGCGGAGACCGGCACCTACGCCGCCCAGTTCACCCTGCCGGGCGCGGGCCGCCTGGGCCTCTACCGCATCATCTTCCAGGGCCCCCAGGGGCCCGGCCAGGCCGAGTTCAAGGTGGAGCAGTTCGTGAAGCCCGCCTTCGAGGTGAAGGTCACCACCGAGAAGACCAAGGTGAGCCTGGGTGATGCGCTCAATTTTCACGCCAACGCCCGCTACTTCTACGGTGCGGCGGTGCGCGGCGCCAAGGCGGACTGGTTCCTCTACAAGGTGGTGCCGCCCAAGTCGAAGTGGATCTGGGACGACGAGGACTCGGGCCCCGCGCCGGAACTGATGGAGAGCGGCCAGGTGGAACTGGACAACGAAGGTCAGGTTGACCTCCCGGTCTTCAAGGCCGAGAGCGATGGCCTCTGGCGCATGGTGGTCAAGGTCGCGGATGCGGCCGGCCAGCGCAACAGCGGCCAGGCCCAGGTGCGCGCCGCCGCGGGTGATCTGTTCCTGATGATCGCTGCGGACCGCCAGGTGGCGCTGCCCGGCAAGCCCTTCCAGGTAACGGCGCGGGCGCTGGATCTGGATGGCAAGGAAGTCCCGGGCGTGGCCATCGTCTTGCGAGCCGCCCGCATCGTGGCGTTGAAGGACAGCACCTACTGGTGGTCACGGCCCAACGCGCTGAAGCCCGGTGAGACCGTGGCCTCGGCCCAGGGCCCCCAGGCCATGCTGAGCATTCCCGAAGGTGGCGCCTTCCTGTTGGTGGCCGAAGCGAAGGATTCCAAGGGACGTCCGGTCGTCGCCCAGCGACAGATCACCGTGGCTGCCGAGGGTACGCCCCTGCCCGCAGTGCCGGACCTGCGCGCCGCCGCCGACAAGCCCGAATACCAGCCCGGCGAGACGGCCCGGGTCCTCGTGCAGCTGCCTCGTCCGAAGCTCACGCTGCACTGGGCCATTGAGCACGAGAGCCTGGGCCAGCGCCAGAGTCGCACGGTGCTTGGTACCACCGCCCTGGTGGACATTCCCGTCACGGCTGCCATGCAGCCCAATGTCTGGGCCGTCTTCGAGATCGTGGCTGAGGGCCGCCGCCAGCTGGTGGAAGTGCCCATCCGCGTGCCCAAGCGGGACCGCCGTCTGCAGGTGGCCGTGACCACCGATCGGGAGCGCTATCAGCCGGGTCAGCCCATGAAGGTTTCGATCGAAGTGAAGGATGCCGCGGGCCATCCTTCCGCCGCCGACCTCAGCGTGGGCGTGGTGGACGAGGCCATCTACGCGCTCAGCCAGGAGCTCCATCCCGATCCCGTGCGGTTCTTCCATCCCACGCGCCGTCATGGCGTACTGCGCTCGGGCTCGACGGACTGGAGCTTCCACGACCTGCTGCGCCGGCAGCGGCCCGTCTGGAGCCTCAAGCAGACGAAGCGCGGCGACTTCAAGGCCGATGACGACGACAAGGTGCGCCAAAACTTCAAGGACACCGCCCACTGGACGCCTTTCTTGGCCGCGGGCCGCGACGGCAAGGCCAGCGTGGACCTGGTGCTGCCGGACAACCTCACGGCCTGGCGCGCCACGGCCACGGCCATCACCGCCGACACCAAGGTCGGTGTGGGTCGCAGTTCCAAGCCTTCCTCGAAGCCCCTGCAGGTGGCGCTCACCCTGCCGCGCACGCTGAGCGTGGGCGAGGAGGCCCGGGCCATCGCCCTGGTGCGCAACCTCTCCGGCCAGCCCATCAGCGGGAAGATCAAGCTGGAAGTCCAGAACGGCAGGTTCACCGGCACGCCCGAAGGCACCTTCAGCCTCCAGGACCAGGGCGAGTACCGCTTCGCCCTGCCGCTGTTCTCGGACAAGACGGGACCGCTCACGGTCACGGCCCGCGTGGAAGGCGGCGGCCTCAAGGATGCCGAGCGGCAGAAGGTCACCGTGCAGGACCAGCTGGTGCCGGCCTCCATGTCAGGCTCGGTGGTGCTGGATGGGGGCGCCCAGACCTTCACGCTGCCGGCACCGCCCGCCGCCAAGGGGGACGCCATGCTGGTGCTCACCCCCGTGGGCAACCTGGAGCACTTGGCGGGGCCTTCGCTGCCCTACCTCATCGGCTATCCGTACGGCTGCGTGGAGCAGACGCTGTCCAGCTTCGTGCCCAACCTGCTGGTGGCCGACCTGGTGAAGCAGGGCGCCATGCCGAACCTCGACTGGAAGCAGCTCACGGACCTGGATCGCAACATCCGGGATGGTGTGTTCAAGGTCTACGGCTACCAGCAGCCCAATGGCGGCTGGGGCTGGTACGCCCCGGGAGACTTCGGCCTGGACGCGAACCCCCACACCACGGGCTACGCCATCCAGAGCTTCGCCGTCATGAAGCGGCTGGGCTACACCGTGGACGAGGGCGTCTACCGACGGGGCCGCATGGCCGCGTTGAGCCTCTTCCAGCAGGTGGCGCGGCAGGCGGACCAGGGTGGCCGGGTGGCCGGCTCCAAGAGCCCCGATCCCGAAGCCGATGCCGCCTTCCTGCTCATGGCCCTGGCCCAGACCGGAGAGCCCATCGCGGGGCTCATCGACAGCTCCGCCGACAAGGTGCTGGCCGGGAAGTGGGCCGGCACCCATGTCCACGCCATGGTCGCGCTGGCCGCCGCCGCGGCGCAGCATCCCAAGGCCGCGGCCCTGGCCGAGCGCCTGGAGCAGCGGGCCGTGGTGAAGGGCGGGCTGGCCCGCTGGGAGGGGCGCCGCGAGACATGGTGGAGCTACAACTCGGGTGACATCGTCCCGACCGTGATGGCCCTCAAGGCCCTCTGCCTGGCGCGACCCCAGTCGCCGCTGATCCGCCAGGGCGAGACCTTCCTGGCCTCGGAGTACCGGGGCTACGGCTGGTATTCCACCTGGAGTACAGGCCAGATCGTGGACCTGCTGCCCTATCTGATGAAGACCCGGAAGCTGGACTTCGGCCCCCTGACCATCCAGGCGGCGGTGCAGGGCGGTCCCTCCTTCGAGTTCAAGGAGCGCCCCGAGACGCGGCGCTGGAATGCCCGGGAGCCGCGGCCCGGCAGCTACGTCATGGTCGAGCCGAAGCCCGTGACGGTCACCGCGAGTGGGAAGGGCCTGCTGGTGTGGACCTATGCCTACCAGGTGCCGGGCAGTGCCGCGGGCGTGCCGAAGGGTGAGGCTTCCTCTGCCCTGCGCCTGGCCGTGACCCGCAGCCTCTGGCGGTTGAAGACGCCGCAGCAGACCGGGAATGCCCGACAGGGATGGGTCCGCGAGCCCTGGACCGGCACCATGAAGGCCGGCGAGGAGGCCTGGATGCAGGTGCAGTTCCGCACGGACCGCGATGCCGACTACGTGATGCTGGAGGTGCCCATTCCCGGCGGGCTCAACCCCACGGTGAAGCTGGAAGGCTTCGTGCTCGAAGGGAAGGCCTTCACGGAGGAGGGCTCGTCGGATGTCTGGACGAAGCCGCGCATCGAGGTGCACCCGGACAAGGTGACCTTCCTGTTCCACCGGGCCTGGAGCTGGAACACGCACACGGTGCGGATCCACCTGCGGGCCGGCATGGCGGGCACCTACCGCCTGCGGCCGGCCAAGCTGAGCCTCATGTCGAACGAGGGGCAGTGGGCCACCTGCGATGGCGTGGATCTGAAGGTTCTGGACGGGGGTGCGCGATGAGGCAGCTGATGGTTCTCGCCCTCCTCGTCAGTGCTTCCTTCCTGGGGGCGCAGAAGGCCACCAAGCCCAAAGTTTCCTCCCCGGCCACCTACGCGCCTGACCTCAAGCTGTGGCGCCTGGAGCTGGCACCGGACCTCGGTGGCTGGTCCAGCGACCGCACGGTGAACCTCCGGATCAAGCTGGTGGATCCCAAGGATCCCAACCCCCCGAAGGACGAGGCCCGGCACGGAAACAACTACGAAGTCGAAGAAGTGGGCGACTACGAACCCGAGGCCGAGGACACCCGCACGGCCGCGCAGCTCCGCCAGGCACGTCTGGAGCGGGAGGCCGAGTCGGCCCGCCAGGCTTGGCGCCAGCGGACGCTGAAGGTTTGGTTCAACGGCTCGACCCTGGGCTGGTCCGTCCGGGTGGGCACCACACTCGTCACGGAGCTGACGGCCCAGAATGGCGAGAACCGGCTGGAGATCCTGGAGCCAGATTCGGGCCTCAAAGTGGTGCGCAGCTGGTGGGTCTCCACCGCGCGAACGCGGCTGCGGGTGATGTCCATCCAGGCCAACGACGAGTACACCGGCGGCAGCCTGCAGGTGCTGGAGCCCGATGGCGCTGTGGCCGAAGGCGGGCGGCGCACGGCTTCCGGCGGCATGCTGCGCTGGTCCGGAGAGTACACCCATGACACGCCTCCGCCAGGAACCTACTCTCTCAAGTGGACGGGCGGCTATCGCGGGGGCAAGCCTGCGCGCATCCGGGTGGAGGCTGTGCTGGATGGCGGCACGGATCAGGAGCGCCGCTGGATCTGGGAGCGGCTGATCCTCCCGGGCGCCGGGCCTGTGACCCTCGGGACCTTCGATGTCGAACCTTAGATCCCTGCTGGCGGCCTGCCTCGCCACGCTGGTGCTGTCCGCCCAACCTGCGCCTGCTCCGCCGAAGGCCCCGGTCCTGCAGCCGGGCGAGGGGTTCGCCATCACGCTCGGGGATGGCACGGTGGCCCTCTACGGCGAGGCGAAGAAAGAGGCTCCCATGGGCAGCCTCGCCAAGCTGGTCTGGATGCGCATGGAAGGCGCCGAGTGGGCGAGCCGGGGCGTCCAGTTCAAGTGCAAGGGCGCGGCGGGACCTTTCGTCTGCTGGAACCGGGAGGGCCACGGCCGAGTCGATCTCGGGAAGGCCCTGCAGGAAAGTTGCAACCTGGCCTTTCTTTTCTGGATCCAGGACTCCCAGAACCACTGGAGGGCTGACTATGGCGAGGCGGCGGCCAGGCTTCGCATGGAGGAGGTCTTCGCTCCGTTCCTGGGTCGGCGCCTGCCGCCCGGAGAGGATCTGCCGCCCCTGACGGCGGCCTGGGTGGGCGATGGTGATCTTCTGCGCACCAGTCCGGAGGCGTTTCTGCGCTGGCTGATGGAACCTGACAAGGCGGAAGTGATCACCTTCGGGAAACGCTTTCTGTCGGGCTTCTGGGTCGAGTTCAGGGACTTGTTCGGCCAGGAGGGCTGGTGGTTCAAGACGGGTACCGCCCCGGTACCCGGCGAGCCCACGGCCACCAGTGCCTGGGTGGCGGGAGGCACTGGTTCGACGCTGGTGGTGCTCCACCTGCCCAGGGGTCGCGGCAAGCAGGAAGGCCTGGTCCGCATCCGGGAGATCCTCGGGCTGAAGGGCAAATGATCCTCCTGGTCTCGCCCGTACCGCCCTTCACACCGCCGACCTTCGAGGGGGACCTTGGGGCCCAGGCAGCCGTGGAGGAGGCCCTTCGCGCGGCCTTTTCGGCGACGACCTTCCAGGGGAGCTGGCCACCTGGGCCCTGGCGGGTTCACCTTCACCTGGACGCTGGAGCCTTTGAGCGGGCCACGGGTGCCCCTCCGGGGCGCAGCGGTCTGTGGGTGGGCGCTACGCTGCACCTGCGGCCATGGGACCAGCTGCGGCGGCGCGATCTGGGGGCCATCCTGCGCCACGAGTTGACCCACCGACGCCTCGCCGGGCAGGGGCTGCACCGCTGGCAGGAGGAGGCCCGTTGCTTATGGGCGGAGACCCATTCACGGCAGCCAAAGACGTGGCTACAGGCTCCAGAGCCCAGTCTGCAGGCGCGGCTGGATCGCGCTTTGGCGGGCGGCACCACGCGCGAGCAGGCCTGGGCCTACCGCTGGCTGCGCGCTTGGTTGCGGCGGGAGCCCCTGCCCGCACCACCCAAGACCGCCGCTCCGTCCCCGGAAGCCTGGGTGAAGGAGGCCATGTCCCTGGCTGAAACTGTCACTGTGGTTTGGCCTGCCGAGCGGCTCCGAGGGCCTCTGACGGTGAATGGAGAACGGTTGCCTCATCGGGTCGGAAGGACTTGGCGTTTCCGCGGCAAGGTTCGTTTTGCGGAGGGCTTTCCCGTACGGGACCTCCGGGGCGTGGTGAAGGTGCGTGCCGAAAACCAGGGGTGGCGCCTGTTTTGGACGGTGTCCCGGGCCGCATGGATCGCGGCCGCCACGGAGGGTGAACTGGGCGCCGAGGCCCCCTTCGAAGCTCGCCGGGCCCTGGCTTCGGTGCTGGGTCGGTGGCTGGAGGGGCATCCCAATCAGCACGCGGGAGGCGTTCTCTGTCCGCTCACGCACTGTGCGGTGGTGCGGGCCACCGCCTCGGCGGACACGGTGGCTGCGGTGACGGTCTCACCGGAACTGAACCTCGACTCGCGCTGGGCCTTCTTTACCGGATCGGCCGGGGGTCGCTCCCTCAGTCCACGCGAGATCTGGGGTGAAGGGCCCTTGGAGCCCAGTGGTGCGGTTTCCGTTCCCGGAGATCACTGGGCGACCTGGGAACGCACCCTCAGTGCCGCCCAGGTCGCCGCCCTCAAGCAGGACCTGAAACCTGGCCTGAAGGCAGGTCAGCTCGGTCTCAAGCTGGGGGACTCCGGACCCTATGCCATGGAGGACCTGCGCCTGGCCGCGGGGCGCCACTTCGGCTGGACCACCTGGCCCAGCAACGCCTGCGAAGGCGTCGTCCTGCAGGATGGAACCCTGCAGCTCAAGGGCCGGGGCTGGGGTCACAACGTGGGCCTCTGCCTGGCCACAGCCCGCTTCCGCGCGGTCCACGGCGCCACCGCCGAACAGATCCTGGCCGAAGCCTTTCCGGTCTCATGGCGGCTGCCGTGACTTGGTGGGTCTACCTGCTCCGGTGTGCGGATGGCACGCTTTACTGCGGCATCGCCCTCGATGTCGAGGTCCGGCTGAAGCAGCACCAGGAGGGCAAGGGCGCCAAATACACCCGGGGACGAGGGCCGCTGCAGCTGGTCTACCGTGAGGCCTGCAGCACCAAGGCGGAGGCGCTACGCAAGGAGCGAGCGATCAAGCGCCTGCCACGGGCGAAGAAGGCCGCGCTCGCAGGCATCCCCTGAGGTCTGCGGTCGCCGGACCCATGGGAGAATGGGGCATGCGAACGCCAATCTTCCACCTGCTCCTGGCCGTCTTGCTGGCGGGCTGTGCCACTCCCATCGTGGTGCATCCACCGGCGAACCGCCAGGAACGCCAAGCGCAATCCCTCCGGGAGGTGACGCGCCTTGGACAGCCGGGGGATTGGCTGGTGATCCGCGGCTACCACGGCACGGATCATCTGGTCAGCGCCCTCACGAACGCGCCTTTCAGTCATGTGGCGTTGCTGGATCCCGAGCGCAATCAGGTCATCGAGGCCGAAGGCAAAGGCCTGCACACCACGCCATTGCCGGACTTCGTGAAAAAGGCCCATCGGCTGCTCCTCATGCGGCCCATGTGGGCCACCACGCCGGAACGGCAGCGGGCTGCTGTGGCGAAGGCGAGATCCCTGGTGGGACGGCCCTATGACTTCACGGGGCTGGTGGGAATCAACCTGCCGGACCACTACTACTGCAGCGAACTGGCCGTGGCCGCCTATGCCCCCCACCCTTTGCGGAAGGACCATCTGCCCCCGGTGCTTCCACCCGCGGACATGCACTTCTGGGCGACCATTCTGTGGGACAGTGGCCCCATTTCCGGTGAACCCGTCGACCTCAGCGACCCTTCACCATCTCGCTGAGCAGGCCCGCCGCCGCGACCTTCGGATCTTCGGCCTTGAAGAAGGCGTTGCCGGCCACGAGGGCGTCGGCACCGGCGCGGATGAGGTCGGCGGCGTTCTTCAGGCCCACACCGCCGTCCACTTCGATGAAGAAGGGGATGCCACGCTCGGTGCGCAGCGCATCCAGCCGCTTCACTTTGTCGAGCACGCGGGGGATGAAGCTCTGGCCGCCGAAGCCGGGGTTCACGCTCATGAGCAGGACGAAGTCGAAGTCGCCCACCAGGTCGACGAGGGTTTCTACGGGCGTGCCGGGATTGAGTACCACACCCGCCTTGCCCCCGGCCTGCCGGATGGACGCCAGGGTGCGGTGCAGGTGGGGATCCGCCTCCTGGTGGATGCTCACCCAGTCGGCACCCGCCTTCACGAACTCGGCGGCGTAGCGCAGGGGCTCCACGATCATCAGGTGGCAGTCCAGGGGCAGGGTGGTGGCCTTGCGCAGGCTTTCCACCACCGGCAGCCCGATGGTGATGTTCGGTACGAAGCGGCCGTCCATGACGTCCACATGCACCACCTGGGCGCCGGAGGCCTCGATCATCTGCAGTTCCTCGCCCAGCCGCGTGAAGTCGGCGGAGAGCAGCGAGGGTGCGAGCAGGGGGGAGGGGGGACGGAGGCTCATGGGACCAGTATTCCAGAGCCCGGCGACGGCGGGAGCGAAGGCCGTGCCGGAGGGGGGGGGCAGAGCCGGGTGCTCCGGAGAAAACGCTGGCCGAATTACACGAATCACCTATTCTTTGAAGAGCACACCCGGATCTGGCATGAACCAGAGCACCCACCCGCGAACCATCCGAGCCGGCAGCTACGCCCTGGCCAGGGTCTGGTTCTGGCCGGCCTTCCTCCTGGCCCAGATGCTCGGCTGCGCGAGGATCTATAGACCCATCACGGTGGCGCCCGCACCCATCCTCGGGGCCTCGGGAGACGTGCGCGCCTCGGTTCAACTTCAACCCTGGGGTGACAACAGCCGGTACATGGACCGGGCTCACAGTGCGGGAGTTCAGATGCTGGTCCTGACCGTGACCAATGGCATGGACCACCCTATCCAGGTCATCCTCGATTCCGGGCCCATCCAGGGGCATTGGCTGAGTCCCGACCAGGCCCATGCCTTGATCAGGCAGAGCCGCATGGGGTTCGCCCTCTACCCGATCGGGTCCCTGGCCGTGTTCCCACCAGGCCAGACCGGAGCCTGGTCCGCCCTGGCCAACACCCTTTCCGCCATCTCCTTTGGCGCCACCTTCATCATCGCCCTGTCCAACGCGGCGGTGGCGAACCGCAGCAACCAGAAGCTCGAGGCCTTCTTCCAGCAGAATGCCTGGGCCGACGGCGAGGTCCCGCCGTCGGGCAGCCGCAGGGGCCTGCTGTGGTTCCGACCTTCCCAGCCCCTCCGCGCACCCGCCACTGTCCGCCTTCAGATCGTGGATGACCAGGGCTCGCGCGTGCTCGAAGTTCCCGTGCCGGAACCACCGGCTCAGTAGGTGTGGTTCACGGGCGAACTGGAACCTCCACCCCGTACACCCACAGCCGTCCCGGCCGCACCTTCCGCAGGGCCTCGGGCGTAATCTCCCCCAGGGGCACCTGCACCCAGAGCAGGTCGGCCACGGCGCCCTTCTGGAGGGTGCCCAGATCCTTGGTCCAGCCCAGGGCGGCGGCGTTGCCGCTGGTATAGGCGCGGATGGCCTCCATGCGGGAGAGGCGCTGGCCCGGGAGGAAGCCACCAGGGGGATTGCCTTCAGGATCCTGGCGTGTCTCGGCAGCGGCCAGGCTCACGAAGGGGTTGGCCTCTTCCACGGGGGCATCGCTGCCGAAGGCGAGCAGGGCGCCGCCTTCGACGAAGCTGCGCCAGGGGAAGGCTTCGTTCACGCGTTCGGGCCCCAGGCGGGCGGGGGTCCAGCTGTGGTCCGAGGTGCAGTGCACGGGCTGCACGCTGGCCACGATGCCCAGTTTGCCGAAGCGGGCCGCATCCTCGGTGGTGACGATCTGGGCGTGCTCGATGCGGGGCGACAGGACACCCTTGCCCTTCTTTTTGGCCTCGGCCAGCAGATCGAGGGCGGCGCGGTTGGCGGCGTCGCCGATGGCATGGATGGCCGGCTGATAACCGGCGCGGAGGGTGATGGTGGCATCGGCTCCCACCTTGGCGGGATCCGTTACCCACAGCCCCTTGGTACCGGGCTCATCCGCATAAGGGGCGAGCAGTCGCGCACCGCGGCTTCCCAGGGCGCCATCGAGGTAGAACTTCACGCCCTGCACCTGGAAGAAAGCCAGTTGTTTGGGCCGGCTGTGCTTCAGCTCTTTGAGCATAAGGTCGTGATCGTGGGTCAGGTAGGCGAAGACCCGGATCGGCAGGACCCCAGCCTCGGCCAATCGACGATACGCGGCCAACTCGCGCCCATCCACACCCATGTCAGCCACGGAGGTGAAGCCATCGGCCCGCAGCGAGAGAAGACCGGCCTTGAGCTGGGACTCCAGTTCGGCATCCGTGGGCTGGGGAATGTGCTTCCCGACCAGGTCCATGGCGGCATCCAGGAGGATGCCATTGGGACGTCCATAGGCATCCTTCAGGATGCGTCCACCTTCGGGATCGGGTGTTTCGGGACCGATGCCCGCGATGGCCAGAGCCGCCGTGTTCACCCAGGCGGCATGGCCATCCACGCGTTGCAGGAAGGTGGGGCGTGAGCCGGTGAGGGCATCCAGGTCCAGGGCCCTGGGGAAGCTCTTGGCGGGCCAGCGATTCTGGTCCCAGCCCCGGCCCAGCAGCCAGCCTTCGGGATGACCCGAGGACCAGACTCGGATGCGGCCGAGGGATTCTGGCAGGCTGTCGAGCCCCGTGAGGTCGACTTTCCTGCCCAACGCGCCCAGCCCACCCACATGGGCATGGCCCTCGATGAGTCCCGGCAGCAGGGTGCCCCCGGGAAGATCCAGTCGCTCCGCTTTCGGATGGGATTTCGCAAGGGCTTCGATGGAGCCGACGGCCAGGATCCTCCCCTTCTGGATGGCCACGGCCTGGCCCTTCTGCGGCCCCTGGGAAGTCCAGACATCGGCGCCGGTGATGAGTTGCACATGGGCTGGGGGTGGAGGGGGCAGAGGCATGGTCGACTCACGGAAGGGAAGGGCCAGTGTAGCGTCTGCCCCGGTTCGGGCGATAAGGTGGAATGATTCGGAGGCCCCATGTACCAAAAGGATTTCCTTGAGCAGGTGCGCACGCAGCTGACGGTGAAGGAAGATCCCGCCAAGCTTCGCGAGCGGACCTTTGAGACCAGTTCGGGCATTCCGCTGAAGAATAGCTATACCCCGGCGGACCTCCCTGACTTCGATCCATTGAAAGACCTGGGGGCTCCGGGGAGGTTTCCCTTCACCCGCCACGTGCAACCCTCCGGCTACCGCGGGCGCCTCTGGACGATGCGCCAGTATGCTGGCTTCGCCACCGCCGAGGAGAGCAACGCAAGGTATCGGTACCTGCTGGAACAAGGCACCACGGGCCTGTCCGTGGCCTTCGACCTGCCCACCCAGATCGGCATGGATCCGGACCACCCCATGGCCCTGGGCGAAGTGGGCAAGGTGGGCGTGAGCATCAGCTCCATCCACGACATGCGGGCCCTGTTCAAGGACATCCCCCTCGACAAGGTCAGCACCAGCATGACCATCAATGCGCCAGCGGCGGTGCTGCTGGCCATGTATCTGGCTGTGGCCGAGGAGCAGGGCGTCCGTCCGGATCAGGTGAGCGGCACCATCCAGAACGACATCCTCAAGGAATACATGGCCCGGGGCACGTACATCTTCCCACCGCGCCAGAGCCTGCGTCTCATCACCGACATCTTCGCCTTCTGCGCCGAGCAGGTGCCCAACTGGAACACCATCTCTATCTCGGGCTACCACATCCGCGAGGCGGGCTGCACCGCAGCCCAGGAGATCGCCTTCACATTGGGGGATGGCATCGCCTATGTTCAGGCAGCCCTGGACGCCGGGCTGGAGCTGGAGGCCTTTGCACCGAGACTCAGTTTCTTCTTTAATGCCCATAACCAGTTTTTCGAGGAGGTGGCCAAGTTCAGGGCTGCCCGCCGCCTCTGGGCGCGGATCATGAAGGAACGTTTCAAGTCGACCGATGCAAAAAGCCAGATGTTGCGTTTCCACACGCAGACCGCGGGTAGCACCCTCACCGCCCAGCAGCCGGACAACAACATCGTGCGCACGACCGTGCAGGCCATGGCTGCTGTGTGTGGCGGCACCCAAAGCCTGCACACCAACAGCCGGGATGAGGCCCTGGCGCTGCCCACCGAGGTGAGCGCCCGAATCGCCTTGAGAACACAGCAGATCCTGGCCTTTGAATCGCGGGTGGCGGACGTGGTGGACCCCTTCGCCGGGAGCTACTTCATCGAGTCCCTCACGGATGAACTAGAGACCCGCGCCTTGGCCCTGCTGGCGAAGGTAGATGACTTGGGCGGTATGGTCAGTGCCATCGAAAAGGGCTTTCCCCAGCGGGAGATCCAGAATGCCGCCTACGCCTTCCAGAAGGCGGTGGAGAAGGGTGAGCAGGTCGTCGTGGGTGTGAACCGTTTCACCGTGACCGGGGAAGCGAAGCCGGACCTGCTGCGGGTGGACGAGGCCCTGGGCGCCCAGCGTCGCGCCCAGATCGCGGCGGTCCGGGCGGGTCGTGACCAGGCGGTCGTGGACGCCAGACTGGCTTCGTTGCGAGTGGCAGCAACAGGTACAGAAAACCTGATGCCGCACATCCTGGGGGCGGTCAAGGCTGAGGCCACTGTGGGGGAAGTTTGCGATACGCTGCGGGGTGTTTTTGGGGAGTACCAGGAGCGTCTGGTGCTCTAGATCACTTACCCACCTTCGACGTCTTGTAAGGCTAAGAACATTGCTGGTACCCTTATTGCACTTACTTCACTCAACCGGTCCAGGTCACCAGGACCCCACACCAGGAGACACCATGCGTATTGCCACCCTCATCGCCGCTGCGGCGCTGATTCTTGCCATCCCCGCCCAGGCCAAGATGCCTTGGGTGAAGAAGGCTCAGGAACTCGGTTTCGCCGAAGTCAAGGATTGCAAGGCCTGCCACGTCGGCATGGCCAAGAAGGGCGGAGAACTGGCCGAGCGCGGCAAGTTCCTCGAGGACATGAAGGCCAAGAAAAAAGCTGCTGAGGTAGACCTCACCTGGCTGAAGGAATACAAGGGCAAGTGATCCACTAAGCGAATTCAACCATCTGGCGCTGGCGGGTTTTCCCTTCAGCGCCAGTGTTGTCTCCACCGGCCGACAAGGATGGCTTTCTTCCAACCCCCGCCATGCTAAAGTTCATATCAAAGCCAACATTCACAAAGGAGTCTCAGACATGCGAATGCTACTCGCCGTCCTCGTCCTGGCCCTCGCCGGCCTTCCAGCCCAGGCCAAGCTGCCCTTCGTCAAGAAGGCCCAGGAACTTGGCTTTGCTGATGTGAAAAGCTGCCAGTCCTGCCACGTCGACAAGATGCCCAAGAAGGGGGCTTCGGAGGGCAACGAGCGCGGCAAGTTCCTGCTCGCCACCAAGGTCGCGAAGAAGGCCACTGAGGTTGACCTGGCCTGGTTGAAGGACTACAAGGGCAAGTGATCGGCTGATTCAAGCTCGAAATTCAGCGCCGGATGGGTGACTCCATTCGGCGCTTTTTTATTGTTTTGAAAGGGATTGAGTAGGTAAGTGGAGCCAGGTGAAGCAAATCACCGCTGGGTCGCATTTGCGAGGGTTTTTCGGCTAGTCTTAGATGACTAGTGAGGTTGCTATGCGGTTGCTTCTGGCAGGACTGTTTTCCTTTATACTCGCCGCGGCGCCGCCGAGCGCGAAGGATTGCGTATCGTGCCACGAGGTGGACCTTGTGGTATTCGAGGCTTCCAAGCACGCGAGCATGGGATGCGTCGGGTGTCACAGCAGCATCACGAGCCTGCCTCACGCCGACAAGCCCAAGCCCGTCACCTGCGCCTCCTGTCACGAGGATCAGGTCAAGGCCTACTCGAAGAGTGTTCATGGCCTCGCGAAGATGAATGGGATGTCCGATTCGGCCACCTGCAACTCCTGCCATGGTTCCGCCCACAAGATCCTGTCCAGCAGTCATGCCTCCTCTCCGGTGAACAGCAAGAACCTGGCAGATACCTGTGGGGCCTGCCACTCCAATCCCAATTTCCTCGCCAAGCACAAGATTCCCTTTGCCAAACCGGTAGAGGCATATCGCCTGAGCGTGCATGGTCGCGAGGTGGCCAAAGGGAATCCCGCCGCGCCCTCCTGCTCCAACTGCCACGGCAGCCACGACATTCGGGCCTCCCAGGATCCCAAGGCCCGCGTGAATCGTGCCAACGTGGCCGAGACCTGCGGGGTCTGCCACAACGAAGTTCAGGCGATCTACGCCGACAGTGTGCATGGGTTGGCAGTCAAGCGCGGGTCCAACGACTCCCCCACTTGCACAGACTGCCATGGCGAGCACAACATCCTGGCGCCCAAGGAGGCGGGTTCCCTGGTAAATGCCTCCCGTGTCTCCACGGTCACCTGTGGGCGCTGCCACGGCGACGAGCGGCTCAATTCCCGCTACAGCTTCGGTGACAAGGTGCCGGCCTTCCAGGACAGCTTCCATGGCCTCGCCATCCGCGGTGGGCAGAAGACCGCAGCCAACTGCGCGTCTTGCCACGGCATCCACAACATCCTCCGCTCGGAGGACATCCGCTCCACCATCAATCCTGCGAACCTGCAGAAGACCTGCGGCCAGTGCCACCCAGGCCTGGGCGAGAAGATCAGCCATGGCAGGGTCCACGTCCGCACCGCCGGGGGTGCTGAACACATCTCTGTGAAGTGGATCCGCTGGGCCTACTACGCGCTGATTCCCATGACCATCGGCTTCATGCTCTTCCACAATGGCATCGACTACCTGGCCAAGCTGCGCCGGCACAAGCCTCACCACGGAACAGGCGAACAGCTGCCCCGCATGAACAGGCTCTTCCGCATCACGCACGGCATGGTAATGGTCAGCTTCATCCTCCTGGTCATCACGGGGTTCGCCCTCAAATTCCCTGATGCCGGCTGGGTCCAAGCCCTCGGCCTGCACGGCGAAGGTGCCATCAGGGCCATCCTGCATCGCATCTCGGCCGTGGTGATTTCCGCGGCGACCTTGTTCCATCTCATCCACCTGGCCCTGGTCAAGCGGGATCGCGTAATCCTGAAAGAACTGCTGCCCGGCTGGCAGGATGCGAAGGACATTGTCAACGCCATCCGGTACAACCTCGGCCTGAGCGACAAGCGCCCCACCTTCGGCATGTTCGGCTATGCCGAGAAGATGGAGTACTGGGCCTTCATGTGGGGCACGGTGGTGATGGCCGTGTCCGGTCTGCTGCTCTGGGCCCAGACCTGGAGCCTGCGCTACTTCCCCACCTGGGTATTGGATGCAGCCACCGCGGCCCATTGGTACGAAGCCATCCTGGCCACCCTTTCCATCCTCGTCTGGCACTGGTACTTGGTCATCTTCGACCCGGAGGTCTACCCCATGGATCTGGCCTGGCTGACAGGCAAAGCCTCTGCGGACCACTTGCGTGAGACCCGGCCTGAGTACTACCGGCAGATGCTCGAGAAGTCCCAGGACAAGACCGAAAAACCCTGACTCACCCGCTCGATTCACGACTTTTAGAATGCATTTTTCGATAGAGGCGCTCCATGACTCGAACCGCTTCAGCCCTCAAGAATCTCGTTGGTGCCCTGCGCCATCGGAGCTTCCTGCTCGCCCTGTTTGCCGGCCTGCTGTTGGCCACGACCCCAATGCCAGCGGCGCCTGCCAAGAAGGAGGCCCAGGAAGCCTGCCTGGACTGTCACGGTGACAAGGACGCCACCAAGGAGGGCCCCGGTGGCACAGCCATCTCCCTGTTCGTGGATGCCGGACGCTTTGGCAAGGCCGTCCATGGGTCACTCACCTGCAAGAGCTGCCACGCGACCATCCACAAGGATCATCCGGGTGATGGCAACCCACCCCCGAAGGTGAACTGCGGAATCTGCCATTCAGACCAGGACAAGGTCTACCAGGGCAGCATCCATGGCATGAGCAAGGCCATGGGGGCCTCGGCCGCCGCCAACTGCACGGATTGCCACGGCAACCACTACATCGTCCCTGTGCAGCAGCACGATTCGCCGGTCTACAAGATGAACCTGCCCAAAACCTGCGCGAAGTGCCACGCCAACAAGGGCATCAACGACGAATACAAGATGAGGTTCCCGAAGGTGGGCTCCAACTACCAGGAGAGCATCCATGGGCTGGCATTGCTGGAAAAGGGGCTCATCGTCGCGCCCAGTTGCAACGACTGCCACGGCGTTCACGACATCAAGCGCAGCGTGGACCGCAGCTCACCCATCAACCACGCCAACGTCGCCAAGACCTGCGGCAAGTGCCATGTCACGGTCGAGGAGATCTACAACAAGAGCATCCACGGCCAGCTGTTGGCCAAGGGCGACCCCCGGGGACCTGTCTGCATCCAGTGCCACTCCGCTCATCAGATCGAAGTCACTGAGACCCACTTCAAGGCCACCAGTGACATGGTCTGCGGCAAGTGTCATGCAGATCGCCTCGAGCACTACCGGGATACCTATCACGGCAAGGCCATGGCCCTGGGCAAGGCCAATACCGCGAATGCCGTTGCCGCCTGCTACGACTGCCACGGGCACCACGATGTGCGCCGGGCCGCCGATCCCGAATCCAGGCTTTCCTCCACCAACATCGTCAACACCTGCAAGCAGTGCCACCCCAAGGCTTCGGTGAGCTTCACCAAGTACGCCCCCCATGCCAATCCCATGGACCGCAAGAACTATCCGATTCTCAACTACGTCTTCATCGTCATGACCACACTGCTGGTCTGTACGTTCTCCCTCTTCGGTGCCCACACGCTGCTCTGGCTGTTCCGGTCCATCTGGCTCTACCGTCATGACTCCAAGCAGTTCCGCGAAGCCAAGGCCAAGATCCAGGCGGATGACGAGCAGTTCACCCGCTTCCAACCCTTCGAGCGGTTCCTGCACATCCTGGTCGTCACGAGCTTCCTGCTGCTGACGATCACGGGCATGCCGCTGAAGTTCTACTACACCGACTGGGCCAAGGCCATCTTCAGCTTCTTCGGTGGGGCCGAAGTGGCCCGCACCCTTCACCACTTCGGGGCGGTGGTTACCTTCGTCTACTTCGTGCTCCACGTCAGTACCACCCTGAGTCATCTCTGGAAGAACCGAGATTTCCTGAAAGACCCTGCAACTGGTTCCTACCGGTTCTCCAGGATCTTCGAGGCCATGTCCCACCCGGACTCCATGATCCCCACCAAGCAGGATCTGAAGGATTTCGTGGCTCACAACAAGTGGTTCTTCGGGAAGGGACCACGGCCCGAGTTTGATCGCTGGACCTACTTCGAGAAGTTCGACTATCTGGCCGTGTTCTGGGGCGTCTTCGCCATCGGCGTCTCCGGCCTGATCATGTGGTTCCCGGAGTTCTTCAGCAAGTTCATGCCGGGCTGGATGATCAATGTGTCCCTCATCGTCACTCGGATGAGGCACTCCTGGCCGCGGGGTTCATCTTCACGGTCCATTTCTTCAACACGCACTTCCGGTTGGAGAAGTTCCCCATGGATACCGTGATCTTCTCGGGTCGCATCTCCAAGTCCGAGATGATCCACGAGCGCAAGCGCTGGTATGACCGCCTGCTGGCCGCAGGCACGCTCGATGACTACCGGGTGAAGGATGAGTGGGATGCCTGGAAGGGCATCGCCCGCAGCACCGGGTACATCCTCTTCGGGATCGGTCTCGTGTTACTCGTCCTCATCATCTACGCCATGACATCGCGCCTGGTCCACTGAATGCCATAAGAAGAAGAGAGGC
>JANYAZ010000093.1 GCA_025361045.1 Geothrix sp.
GGCTGGGTCATGGCCTCCAGGCTGAAGGCCTCGTCCAGCTCGGCAGGGGTCAGCCAGCCCTTGCGGAGGATGAGCTCCCGCACCGGCACGCCGGTCTCCAGCGCTTCCTTGGCCACTTCGGTGGCCCGCTTGTAGCCGATGGCGGGCATGACGGCGGTGACGATGCCGATGCTGTGCTCCACCAGGTCGCGGCAGCGCTCGCGGTTGGCGGTGATGCCCACGATGCACTTGGTGGTGAGCACGTTCACCGCGGCGGTCAGGGTGCGCATGCTGGTGGCCAGGGCATAGGCGAGGATGGGCTCCATGACGTTGAGCTGCAGCTGACCGGCCTCGGCGGCGAGGGTGATGGTGAGGTCGTTGCCGATGACCATGTAGGCCACCTGGTTCACCACCTCGGGGATCACCGGGTTCACCTTGCCGGGCATGATGCTGCTGCCGGGCTGCATGGGGGGCAAGTTGAGCTCGCCGAAGCCGCAGCGGGGCCCACTGCTGAGCAGACGCAGATCATTGCAGAGCTTGCTGAGCTTCACGGCGGCGCGCTTGACCACGCCGGAGAACATGACGAAGGCGCCGGTATCGGGCGTGGCCTCCACCAGGTTCTCGGCCAGGACGATGTCCAGGCCCGTCACCTTGCGCAGTTCTTCCACCACCACTTCGGGGTAGCGCGGGTCGGCGCAGATGCCCGTGCCGATGGCGGTGCCGCCCATGTTCACCTCCAGGAACAACCGGGCCGTCTCCCGCAGGCGCATGATGTCTTCGCCCGTGGTGACGGCGTAGGCTTCGAATTCCTGGCCCAGGGTCATGGGCACGGCGTCCTGCAGCTGGGTGCGGCCCATCTTGATGACGTCGGAGAATTCGCGACCCTTGGCATGCAGGGCGGCCTTCAGGCGGTCCATGGCGTCCAGCAGGCTCTTCAGCATGAAGATGGTGGTGAGGCGCAGGGCGGTGGGATAGACGTCGTTGGTGCTCTGGCCGAGGTTCACGTGATCGTTGGGGTGGCAGAAGGCGTACTCGCCGCGCCTGTGGCCCAGCAGCTCCAGGGCCCGGTTGGCGATGACCTCGTTGGCATTCATGTTGGTGGACGTGCCCGCCCCGCCCTGCACCATGTCCGTGGGGAAGTGGCCGTGCCAGTGGCCGTCGATGATCTCCTGGCAGGCGCGGTCGATGGCGTCGGCGATGGCCGGTTCCAGCAGGCCCAGGCGGGCGTTGGCACGGGCCGCGCCCTGCTTGACCATGGCCAGGGCCCGGATCATGGCCGGGAAGTGGCTGGTGGGGGTGCCCGTGATGGGAAAGTTGTGCACGGCGCGCAGGGTCTGTACGCCGAAGAGGGCGTCCTCGGGCACCTCAAGGGGGCCGATGAGGTCGGATTCCTTTCGGGTGCGGCCGCTGGCATAGGCTTGCTCCCGGCCCGTGCGGGGCGTGGCGGAGTAGAGCAGGCGCTGGTGCAGGACGTTGGCGACCTTGCTGAGTACGGAGATGGCGGCGGTGCCGTCCTGGCTGAGGCTGTCGAGCACGGTGGCGCGGTCCAGGTCGAGGAGCACGACGGGAGTGAGGGTGACCCCGGTGGCGGTGTGGGTGCTGATGGCCAGGAAGGACTGTTCGCCCGCCACATCGCCCGGACCGAGGATGACCACCGGTTCAGCGCCATCCCCGTTGTCGCGCAGGATCTCCACGCGGCCCTCGGCGATGACCGTGGCCCCCTGGCGCGGGTCCCCCTGCTTGAAGAGCGTGGCACCAGCGGGGACTTCCCGACGGCGGGCGGCCCGGGCGATGAGGCTCAGGTCCGCGTCGGCCAGACCGGAGAAGATTTCGCAGCGGCGCAGGACAGACGTGATCGCATCCATGGAAGACACCTCCGGCCCCAGTGCAGGCCACCAGTCATGGTAGTGAGCCTGCCGACGATTCGGTCACGAATGCGCGGCGGACCTCGCCTTTCCGTCAGTTCGTCAAGGTTCTCAGGCGGGACATCGGAAGATCAGGGCCGTGTTGATGCCGCCGAAGGCGAAGTTGTTGCTCACGAAACAGGTCGCGTCCATGGCCCTTGGCGCGAACTGGATATAGTCCAGCTCGGCGCAGCGGGGATCGGGGTTCACCAGGTTCAGGGTGGGGGCGATGCGCTTGGCCAGGGTCATCTGGATGCCCACCCAGGCCTCGATGGAGCCGCAGGCGCCCAGGGGATGGCCGAAGTAGCTCTTGAACGAGACGATGGGAATGGGTCGCTGGAACACTTCGAGGGTTGCGTGGCTTTCAGCGATGTCGCCGTGCTCGGTGGCGGTGCCATGGGCGTTCACCCAGTCCACGTCCTTTGGATGCAGGTTCGCATCCACCAGGGCCAGGCGGATGGTCTCGGCCATGGTCTCTTTCTGGGGCTGGGTGATGTGGGCGCCGTCGGAGTTGGTGCCGAATCCAAGCACTTCTGCGTAGATCCTGGCCCCCCGGGCGAGTGCGTGGTCCCGGTCCTCCAGGATGAGGGTGCAGCCGCCCTCGCCGACCACCAGGCCATCGCGGTCCGTGTCGAAAGGACGGGGCGTGGCCTCGGGCGTGTCGTTCTTGAGGCTGGTGGCATAGAGTGTGTCGAAGACGGCGGCCGTGTAGATGGTGAGCTCGTCGCAGCCGCCGGCAATCATCACGGTCTGGCGGCCCTGCTGGATGGTTTCGTAGGCGTAGCCGATGGCCTGACTGCTGGAGGTGCAGGCCGTGCTGGTGGGGATGACCCGGCCGGTGAGACCGAAGAACACGCCGATGTTCACGGCGGCGGTGTGGCTCATGGCCTGGATGTAGCCGGTGGCACCGATGCCGCTGATGCGGCCCACAGCGAGGCTCTTCCCGAGCGCCACCATGGGCTCCACGCTGCCGAAGGAGGAGCCGTAAGCCACGCCGGTGCGCCCGCTGCGCAGGATGGGATCCCCGATGAGGCCCGCATCCTGCAGAGCCAGCTCCGTGGCGCGCACGCCCAGCAGGGCCACCCGGCCCATGGAGCGCACCATCTTGCGGGGGTAGTGTTCAGGCACGTCGAAGTGCTCGATGGGGACGCCAAGGCGGGTCTGGATCTCGGGGTACTGATCCCAGACGTGCATGGTGCGGACACCGCTTCGGCCCGCCTCCATGGCGGGGCCGATGACCCCCCAGCTGTCGCCGAGGGGCGTGATGCCCCCCATGCCGGTCACGACCACGCGGCGAATCAAACGAGCCCGCCGTTCACGCCGATCACCTGGCGCGTGATGTAGTTCGCCCCATCCGAGAACAGGAAACCCACGGCGGCAGCCACGTCTTCCGGCTGGCCCACCCGGTCCATGGGGATGGCCTGCAGGGCCCGCTCCAGCACGGTTTCGTCGACCAGCTCCGATTCGATGAGCCCGGGAGCGACGCAGTTGACGGTGATGCCACGGCTGGCGACCTCCACCGCCAGGGCTTTGGCAGCTCCAATCAGACCGGCCTTCGCGGCGCTGTAGTTCACCTGGCCCCGGTTCCCGACCACGCCCGAGACGCTGGAGATGCAGACGATGCGGCCGCCCTTCCGGGTCTTGATCATGGGGAGGATCAGGGGATGCACCACGTTGAAGAAGCCGTCCAGTCCTACGCCGAGCACCTGGTCCCAATCCTCGCCGCTGAGGGCGGGGAAGGCGCCATCCCGGGTGATGCCCGCATTGCAGACGATCCCATAGAAGGGGCCGTGGGTGGTCACCCAGGCCTCGAGTTTGCTTTGGGCCTCGTCCCGATCCGACACGTCGAAGGCAATCCAATCGGCGCTGCCCCCGCCGCTCCTGATGGCCTCACAGACCGCCAGGGCCTCATCAAACTTGCGGTGGCAATGGACGGTGATGTGGAAGCCATCCAGGGCCAGGCGGAGGGCGATCGCCCGCCCAAGGCGGCCACTGGCACCGGTGACGAGGACGTGCCTGGAGGAGGTGGTAGGGGTGGCGTTCATGGTGTTTCGATCGCTTTCAACCTAGCACGGGCAAGGGTTTCGCCTTTGTGGCGTAACTCACATGTGAACGCGCTGGGGCCGGCTTCATCCAAGAAAAAGACGGTCGCTTCGACCTCCAGTTCGGCCCCCACCAGAAAACTGGGCACAAGCGCCTCGTACGAGCGGGTGCCCAGCAGGAAGCCGATGCGGGGTTCGCGGCCCGCCAGGCGGTGTCGATGGCCACTGAAGGCCGAAGCCGCCTGGGCCATCCACTCCAGACCCACCCAGGCCGGGGCGGTGCCATCCGCCTGCAGGTACCAGGCGCCGGGTGCAACGCGCACCTGGGCGAGGCACCGGGTGGAAGACAGGTCCAGGATGCGGTCCAGGAGCAGGGAGGGCCCGCGGTGGAGGATCAGGTCGGAGATCCCTGGCAGGGGACTCATGCGCTCCCCCCGATCAAGAGGCTGAGGTTGTTGCCGCCAAAGGCGAAGGCGTTGGACATGCAGATCCCCGGGCCCTCGAGCCGGCTGGTTTCCGTGGTGAGGGCAAGCCGGGGAAGGGCCGGATCCGCCTCGCCATCCCAGCGATGGGGAGGGAGCCGCCTGCCTGGATTCCAGGTGGGATGGAGTGTGAGCCAGCAAAAGGCCAGCTCCAGGGCGGCGGAGGCGCCGAGGGTGTGGCCGGTGAGGGGCTTGGTCCCGCTGCAGGGCACACCCTCGGGAAACACGCGGGCAGTGGCGAGGCTCTCCATCTCGTCATTCTTCGAGGTGGCCGTGGCATGGAGGTTGAGGTACCCGATGCCCGCACCTGGTTCGAGAGAGGCGTCCGCGAGGGCGGCGCGCATGGCCGCTTCCGCCCCGAGCCCAGAGGGTTCGGGCGAGGAGATGTGGTAGGCATCACTGGAAGCTCCAGCGCCCAGGAGGGCCAGGTCGGAGGGCTCCCGGCGCAGGATGAACAAGACTGCCGCCTCTCCGACGTTGATGCCGCAGCGGTTCCGGCTCATGGGATTGCAGAGCATTGCGGTGGCCGATTCCAGGGAAGCAAAGCCATTGATGGTCAGCTTGCACAGCGAGTCGGACCCGCCGGTGATCACCACATCACAGAGCCCCATGCGCAGCAGGTTCCGGGCGGTGACGAGGGCCTTGCCGCTGGAGGTGCAGGCCGTGGATACGGTGATCGCGGGTGCGGTGAGCCCCAGGTATTCCGCGAGGAAGGGCGCCAGGCGGCCAATCTCCTGCTGCCGGTAATGGAATTCGGGGGGGAGGGATCCGTGCATCAGGGCATGGGCCACGGCGCGTTCTGAGGCTTCAATGCCCGAGGTGCTGGTGCCCAGCACGACACCGACCCGGTGGCGTCCATGGCGGCTGATCTCCCGGTCGACTTCGGGGCGGATTTCTTCCAGCGCGGCCAACAGCAGGCGGGTGTTGCGTGAGTCGTCCGCCGCGAACCGGGAGGGGAGGGCCTCAAGCGGAGTGGGCATCCGGCCGACGCGGGCCGAACCTTCCGGCAGCCAGCCCTCCTCGAGCACGAGGCCGGAGGTATCTCCCGCGAACAGGCCTTGGGCCACCGCGCCCTTGCCGCTGCCGAGGGCCGTCACCAGCCCCAGGGCCGCCAGATGGTACCCCTCGCCGATGGTCATGCCCTGGCCCGCTCGATGGCGGTGACCAGGCCCGCCGGCGTCTCGTAGCGGGTCTCGCCGGTGGTGGCGTCCACGGGGAACTGCACCGTGGCGCCGCGGGTCAGGCGCTCATCGCTCTCCGGGTCGCTGATGACGTAGGAGATCTTGAGGCGGCAGTCGTAGTCCTCCAGCGTGGCCTCGACACGGAAGGTCTGGCCGTAGCGCAGGGGGCGCAGGTACTTCACGTCGCAGGTGACCACGGGCCAGACGCAACCCGAGGCGTTCATCTCGGCCAGGTCCATGCCCACCCGTCGCATCAGGGCCGTGCGGGCGATCTCGAAGTACTTCAGGTAGTGCCCATGCCAGACGATGCCCATGGAGTCCACATCATGGAACGGGACTTCCAGAGTCACTTCGGCTTGGAGGGGAGCGATCACGGGGCGGCCGGGGCATTGGTGGGAGAGGTGGGTCCTGGCACTGCTGGAACGGCAGGCGCCGGACCCCAGAAATCATAGAAATTAAACCACTGGAAGGGCGCCGTCCGGCAGTGTGCCTCCACCGCGGCCGCATACCGCGCTACCAAGTGCTTCAACGCGGCTTCCCGGCCGCGCCGGGGCAGGTCGATGCGGTCGGCGAAGGGCTCCATGTGGACCTGGTAGGTGGCCCCCTCCTTGATGCAGAAAAACAGATAGACCGGGCACTGGAGCAGGTGGGCCAGGAAGATGGGGCCCATGGGGAAGGGTGCCTCCCTGCCCAGGAAGGGCACGGCCACGGTCCTGCCGTTTTCGGAGGCGGGCGGGCGATCCCCCACCAGGAAGAGGCTCTCCCCTTTGGCCACCTTGTCTTCCAGCGCCATGGCCGTACCGACGGTCACCTCCGGCAGGTGGATGAGGTTCGATTCGTACGCGGGGTTGATCTCCTTGAGGAGGTCCTGGAAGCGCACCACGTGCTCGGAATAGACCACGGCATTCAGGCCCTGGATGCCGCGCAAGGCACCCAGGCCCCGCAGCATGTCCAGGTTGCCCAGGTGGGCGCTGAGGAACAGGGCGCCGCGGCCCGACGCCAGCTGGGCGTGGAAGGCGTTCTCCTGCGGGAATCGGACCTCGGCATCACCGGCATCCATCCAGGCCAGAAACCGATCCACATAGGACAGAGCGAAGGTCCGCACGTGCCGGTACTGGTCGCGCAGTCGGGGCCTCCTCGGCAGGTCCGGAAGGGGCCCCGAGCCATCGAAGAGGCGATCCAGATAGTCCTTGGAGGCCCGCCTCGCCTCGTGGCCCGTGACAAAGAAGTAGGCCGCCACGAACTCGGTGATGAAGCGCAGGCCACGGCGCCCCAGGAGGCGGTAGGTCTGCAGGGCGATGCGCAGACCCAGGGCGGTGCCCCGCTCCTGGATCCTTGACCAGTGGGTGTGCTTCCCGGCGGGCGGCCGGAACTTGCGGGTAAGGATCCGGGGCAGGCGGAGCAGCATCCCGCACACCAGGCGTGTGTGCATCCAGGTGATCCTGAGGTTGTCCTTCAGGATGTGGAAGTGCGACACGCCATCTGCGGGGTAGGTGACCCCCACCGGAGCATTCAGGATGGGCAAGCCCTCCCAGTGGAGCCGCACGAGGATGGCCGTGTCGAAGTCCATGCGCCGGGGCAGGGTGACGCGCCCACTGAGCTTTACGGCGGCTTCGAGGGGGTAGAGGCGGAACCCGCATAGGGAATCGCCGATGGCGAAGGAAAGGGTCTCGAGCCACACCCAGGCATGGGTGAACCAGCGCCCGTAGCGGCGGGCCCCGGGGACGGGGCCCTCGTAGCGGGGCACGCCGGCGATGACGGCGTCCGGGTGGGCCTCGCCGAGCACCAGGAATGGGCCCACCGCTTCAGGGTCGTGCTGGCCGTCGGCGTCCACCTGGAGCCCGTGGGTGAACCCTGCCGCATGGGCCCGGCGCAAGGCCTCGACCACGGCGGCGCCCTTGCCCTGGTTCCGGTCCCAGCGGCCGAAGCGGATCAGGGGCTCGGCGGTGGCCAGGGCCTCCAACTCCAGCCGGGTGGCTTCGGTGCTGCCATCGTCCTGCACGAAGATGGGCAGGCGGTGGAGGAGCAGGGCCCCGAGGGTGCGGCCCAGTGCGGGGCCGGGATTGAACACCGGCACGATGAGGCAGGGCCTGAAGTCGGTCATGGGGCTGGGCGGAAGACCGCGATGCCCTGGGATTTCCGGCCCTCCCGGCCCGAGTAGCGGAATTCCAGGTGCCCGGCGGTGGCGTCCCAGGCGAGGTCAAGTTCCAGTGGCTCCGCAGGCCGGATCGGCGCCTGGAACTTGAGGTGCTCTAGGCCCTGGAAGGTGCCCGGCATGGCGAAGGCCTCGCGGCCCAGGCGGATGGCCCAGTCCACCTGGATGAGGCCGGACAGGATCGGCTCACCGGGGAAGTGCCCCTCGAAGGCGGGGTGGTTCTCTTCCACCCGCAGGGTGAACTTACCGGGCCCCCCGGCCATCGCCTGCAGGGCCCCGGGAAAGGGCATCACGGCTGGAGCATCCTGTGGATGGTGGTCACCACGTCACCCACGGTGCGCACATCCTTGAACTCCTGGGCCTTCACCCTGCGGCCGGTGAAATCCTGGAGCTGGATGGCCAGTTCGACCGCGTCGATGCTATCCAGGTCCAGGTCCTTGAAGAGGTGGGAATCCAGCGTGATCATCTCTGGATCCAGGCGGAACGAATCCGCGAGGACCTCCTTCAGCTTCAGGAAGATATCCTGCTCGGTCATGATCATGGAGGCGGCTCCGGAATCGCTCATGGGGACACCTGGCGGTGGGTTGCGACGAAGGCGGCCAGGGTGGCCGGGGTGCGGAAATGGTGGGCGAAGCCGGACGTCTTCTCGCCCTCCAGGTGGAGATCGTAGGCCTTCTTCAGCGCAATGCCGAGTTCGAAGGCGTCGATGGAGTCCAGGCCCAAGCCCCCCGCGAACAGGGGCTGGTCATCGCCGATGTCCTCGGGCGCGGTGTCCTCGAGGTCAAGGGTCTTGACGATGAACCGCTTCATGTCGAGCGGTGTGATGTCCTGCTGCATGGATCTCCTGGTTGAACCGGTCTTCGAGCCAAGCCGTCACCTTGCGGGCAGCCTGGGAGGGTGAAAGCTCGGTGAGATCCGGCCAGGGCAGATCAAGGGGCGCGATGGCGCGAAAGCTATAATCGCATGGATCCCGGGGCATCTCATACCACCGGTGCCCCTTGGCGAGGAGGGGGGGTTCGCAGGCGACCAGGAGAGGCAGGATCCGGACCCGGGCATGGAGGGCCAGGTGGGCGGCGCCCCGGTGGAAGGCGTAGGGCTCGCCGGGCAGGGTACGGGTGCCTTCCGGAAACAGGAGGATGGTCTCGCCCCGGGCCAGGGCCAGGGCCCCCGCCTCGATGACCATGGTCGGGTCCAGGGCCGGGATGTAGCCCGCCGCCCGTACCACATGGCCGAAGAGCAGGTTGTTCCAGATGCCCGCTTTCACGACACAGGTCAGCTGATCAAGCAAGGACAGGAGGATCACCACATCCAGGTAGCCCGGATGGGTGGCCAGGATCAACAGGCCGTCGAGCTGCTTGCGGGGAGGAATGGCCTCGGTCCGGAGGTCGAAGATGCCGGCCCACTCGAGGAAGCCGGCGAGGGCCCTGAAGTAGCGGAAGATGACCCAGCGCGTCCGCCAGCGCAGCCGCTCCGGGCCACCGGGCAGGAGCCAGAGGATCGGGATGCCGAGGAGCGAGAACAGCAGCCCGCCCACTCCCAGGGAGGAGAAGCCGATGCCACTGGCGATGATCTTGAGGAAGCGCTTCATGCCGGTCTATTCCGCGGCCCAGCGCCAGGTCCCGCCCGCCTCGGCCCAGGGTCCCTGGGACAGGCCGGAATGGAGGGTCTGGAGCGCCTGCAGGGATTGGGGGACGGGGGCCGGGTCCCCGGTGCCGCCGGGCTCCCGCTCAAGCACCAGCCGCTTCGTGGCGGGAAGGCCGATGAGCAGGGCCACCGCGTGCAAGGGCGCCTCACGGTCGGTGAAGGCCGCAAAGGGCGCGGGCAGGGGCTCGTCGGCGTAGACGAAGAGGACCGGCTGGGACGGGACGGCGACGTGGAGGCTGAAGGCCTCCAGGAGGCCCAGGCCGAAGGTCTCGGCCCCGGCCGCCACTGAGTTGGAGGGGCTCGGATCCTGCCGGGCGATGGACCAGACGCCTGCCACGGCATTGTGGACGTTCATGGAGAACTGGGTGGGGGAGGAGGGCAGCCCCCGGGCCAGGTCCTCCAGGATAGGCAGGGAGCGGGCCACCTCGCCGTGGCGGGAGGCGAAAACGGAAGGCAGGGGCCCCCGGCCTTCCGTCACCCGGCCTGCGCAGTGGAGCATGGCGCGGCCCAGGGGGCTGAGGCGGCGGCGGAGCAGGGGTTCTACGAAGCCCAGCTCCGGCGTGCCCGCAGCCAGCTCCAGCAGGCCGCCACCCTCCGGCGGGAGCAGGGGCTCCACAGACCAGACCGCTGCGCGAAGGAGGGGAACCGAGAAGCGGTGGGGCTGCATGCGATCCGGAAATGGGGTGGCGGGGGCTGGGCAAGCCTCCCTGGGTTCAGCGGGCGGCGGGTGCAGCCTGGGCCGGGGCCTGTCCGGCCAGGGCCTCCAGGAAGGTCTTGTCGGAGAGCAGGTGGGACACGGCCTCGACGAGGCTGTCGCTTAGCGCCTCGTGGTAGTTCTCAGTCTTGTAGGAGCGGCCGAAGCGCGTGGCCTGGCCCACCACCAGCCCCTTCCAGAGGACCTTGCCCGCCGATTCGACCTGGAGCAGGGCCCGGAAGTCACCCGCGTAGGTGTCCTTCTCGATGACGTAGAACCGCTGCAGTTCGCCGCTCAGGGTGATGGCGGCACCGTCGGTCTTGTCGGTCAGGGGGAGGCCGGGCTGCTGCAGCAGGGCGAGCAGGTGCTTCGTGACGTAGGGGGCCACGTCATCGGCGGTGCCGATGTAGCGGGTCGCCGGCTTCTCCACGTTCTCACCCAGGCGGGTCTTTTCGGCCCGATTGTCCGTCAGCGGCCGGATCGCGATCTTGAGCGTGGCGAAGGGCGTGAGGTTGACCGTGCCCGAGGACAGGAGGGCGGAGGTCGGCTTCCAGACGAGTGGGGTCATGACGGTGGGCCCGTCGGCAGCGGTCAGGGCCAGGGTGCCGAGGGTGGCCAGGCCGAGCAGGAAGGGGCGGAAGTGGAGACGTCGCATTGGAAAGCTCCAAAAAAAATCAATGCATGCCCGGAGGGTTCCGGGCTGGACGGTTCATGGGCCCTTGGGCAGATCCTTCGTGATGGCGTCCTCCCGCAGCTTCTCGCCGCCCACCACGTGGAAGTGGAGGTGGAAGACACTCTGGCTGGCGTCCTTCCCGGCGTTGGAAATGACGCGGAAACCTTCATCCAGGATGCCCTGCTCCCGGGCCACCTTCACGCAGGTGCTGAGCAGGGCCGCCCGGGTTTCCACCGGCAGCTCATCCAGCTCCTTGAGACTGGCCACATGCTGCTTGGGGATCACCAGCAGGTGCACCTTGGCGCGGGGCCGGATGTCCCAGAAGGCCAGCACGAACCGGTCCTCGTAGACCTTCCGGGAGGGGGCCGTGCCCGCCACGATCTGGCAGAAAATGCAGTCAGGCGCAGCCTTCGTCGCCTGGGCCACCAGCATTGGGCTGAAGGCCAGGATCAGGGAGGCAACGAGGGTGCGCGGGAGGTGGTTCACCGGCCGCTCTTTTTCCAATCGGCCAGGAACCCTTCGACACCCTTGTCCGTCAGCGGGTGCTTGAGCATCTGGTCGAAGACCTTGGTGGGGATGGTGGCCACATGGGCGCCAGCCAAGGCGGAATCGGTGACGTGGCGGGGGCTGCGGATGGAAGCCGCCAGGCACTGGGTCTCGAAGCCGTAGTTCTCGTAGATGGCGCAGATCTCACGAATCAGCTCCATGCCGTCCAGATTGATGTCGTCCAAGCGGCCCACGAAGGGACTCACGTAGGTGGCCCCGGCCTTGGCGGCCATGAGGGCCTGGGTGGCGCTGAAGCAGAGGGTGACGTTGGTGTGGATGCCCTCCGCGGAAAGAGCCTTGCAGGCCTTCAGGCCCTCGGCGATGAGGGGCAGCTTCACCACCACGTTCCTGTGAATCTTCGAGAGACGGCGACCCTCCTCGATCATGCCGGGGGCCTCCAGGCCGATGACCTCGGCACTGATGGGACCGTCCACAATGTCGCAGATTTCAGCAATGATCGCTTCGAAGGGCTTGCCGGTCTCCTTGGCGATGAGGCTAGGGTTGGTGGTCACGCCGTCCAGCACCCCCAGGGCGTTGATGCGCTTGATCTCGTCGATGTTGGCGGTGTCGATAAAGAACTTCATGGTCATCTCCCGGCCCTGATCATGCTGGACCCTTCCATTCTCTCAGGGGGCGCGGGAAGCTGGAAGCCCGGAGTCTGACCATGGCCAATCCCGAGATCAAAGTGTTGGACAAAGGCTTCGTGCGTCTGATCGACCACATGGGCTCGGATCTGTCGGTGGTGAATGCTGCGAGGGTGTCCTACGGGAAGATGAAGGCCACGTTCGAGGACAGCGACGTCAAGCTGGTGGACTACCTCGCCGAGCACGAGCACACCTCGCCCTTCCGCCACACGGCCCTGACGCTGCACGTGAAGGCGCCGATCTTCGTGTTCCGGCAGTGGATGAAGCACCGCATCGGCTCGGAGTTCAACGAGATCAGCGGGCGCTATGTGGAGTTCCCCGAGGACGAGTTCTTCGTGCCCGCCACCTTCCGCCAGCAGGCCAAGGTGAACAAGCAGGGCAGCGAGGGGGAGATCGCCGAGACCCATCGCGCCCGCGCCCTGGAGAGCTACCTCGAGAGCTGTCGCGGGGCCGTGGCGCACTACAAGGAGCTGCTGACCCTGGGCGTCTGCCGCGAACAGGCCCGCTGCGTCCTGCCCGTGGGGCTCTATTCCGAGGTCTACTGGACCGTGAGCCTGCAGGCCGTGGCCCACTTCATCCGGCTGCGCACGGACAGCCACGCCCAGTGGGAGATCCAGCAGTACGCCGGGGCCGTGCGATCCGTGGTGGAGCCCCTGTATCCCGTGGGGCTCAAGGCCCTCCTCGCCTCTGGCAAGGGATGAACACGCCACCCCTCAACCCGGCCCTCTTCCATCTGGATGCGGACCATCTCTGGGTCATGCACTGCGCCGAGGGTCCGGTGCCCCGGGCCGCGTTGAGGGCGGTGCGGGCCTTCATGCACAAGGAACTCCGCCCCTGGGAGATGGGCTTCGAGGAGGACTTCGTGGGCCTCCCGGCTGCGGTGCGGAACGAGGCGGCTCTTCTGCTGGGGGGACGTCCAGAGGACCTCAGCCTGACGCCCACCACCTCATCGGGCCTGGTGGCCGTGGCCCAGGGGTTCCCCTGGCAGGAGGGTGACGAGGTCCTGGCGCCCCTGGGGGAATTCCCGTCGAACGTATGGCCGTGGCTGGCGCTCCGGGCACGCGGGGTGGGCTTCCGCGAAGTCCCCCTATGGGACGGTCAGCGGTGTGGGGCGGAGGCCTGGTCCAGTGCGCCCCCACCTCCGGGAGTGGATCCCGAGTCGCGGCTCCTCGAGGCGCTTGGTCCGAAGACGCGCCTCCTCGCCCTCTCCTGGGTGCGGTTTCAGGACGGTCTAAAACTGGATCTGCGACGGCTCGGCGCGGCCTGCAGGGAACGGGGCATCCACCTGGTGGTGGACGGCATCCAGGCCCTCGGCACGGTGCCTGCGGACCTGGAGGGTCTCTCGGCGCTGGCCTCGGGGGGCTACAAGGGACTGCTGGCCCCGGAGGGGCTGGGCCTCCTGTGGACCGACGAGACCTTCCGGCAGCGCCTGGCCCCCTCGGGCAGCTGGCTGTCGGTGGAACAGGCCACGGATTTCGCCCGGCCTTCCACGGATTTCCAGCGGGCCTGGCTGACGGATGGCCGGGCGCTCGAGCCCGGAGGTCCGAACCTGCTGCATGGCTCCGCGCTGCTGGAGTCGCTGCGGCTGCTCAACGGGGTGGGGGTGCCCGCCATCGAGGCGCACGTGGTGCGGCTTCAGCACCGCCTGTTGGAGACCCTGCGTGAGTCAGGCTGGTCCATCGAGGCCGAACGGCTGGGGGGACTGCTCGCCGCGGGGCGCCTGGGCCCCATCCTCGCCTTCCACCATGGCGGTGGTGGGCCGAATCACCTGGACCAGCTGCTCCGGTCCGGCTACCGCCAGGGGATCTTCGCGTCCGTCCGCGAGGGCTACTTGCGCGTGGCCTTCCATGGCTTCCACACCGAGGGCGATGCAGACCGCGTGGCCGGATGGCTCAGCGGAACAGCCAGCTGATCTTGGCCTGGACCACATCATCCGAGGGCAGCCTTCGCAGGATGGCCAGGTCAGGGCGGGGGGCCAGACTGGCCCGATCGTTGATGAGGGCATCCGTGCTGCTGCCGTGGGTATACACGAGAAAGAAGGTGGAGCCCGGTTTGAACTCCCAGCGGGCGATGAGGTTCAGGTTCCAGGTGCGGTAGCTGAAGGCGGTCTGGGGCGCGGTGCCGGGCGGTTGATCCAGGGGAAGACCGGGTACCAGCATCTGATCGTTGGCGTAGTGCTTCAGGTCGCGGAAGTTCCAATTCGCAGCGAGCCACTGGCTGAAGAGCTGGAGGGTGAAGGTGGGGCTGAAGGCGTAGGCCACCCGCAGGGACTGGTCGAACTGGCTGAGGCGACGCAGGCCCACGATGGGCGTGGCGACGGGGGTCTCGAGCCACTTCAGCTCCCCTTCGTCACGGGTCAGGCTGGTGGTCAGCTGGACCTCCGTGCTGGAGGTGGGTTTCAGGATCTGGAACAGGGTCGTATCCGTGGAGGGACCCCCCTCCTGCCAGGAGCGGCTGGCGTTGACGCGGACATACCAGGGGCGGTTTCCCTGGGTGTCGAAACCCAGGTTCGCGTAGGGGTAGGACGGGCGGGCGAGGTACTTCTTGATGGGGTCAGCGTAGGTCCGCAGCTCGCGGTCATCCTCGACGGCCACGTCCACCCCCATGCCGCCCCACAAGGAAACGAAGTTGGTGAAATCAGTCTTGGCCCAGGCGTTGAAGTTCCGCTGGAAGACATGGCCGGCCTGGTCTCGCGCTGCCGTATGGTTGAAGCCCACCTCCCGGCGTCGCAGGACCCCCCAAGTGCTGTCCCAGTCTCGGACCACCTCCGCGAAGATCCTCTGCTCGTCGGCCCGGTTCAGGTAACCGACGTCGTTGGGATTGTAGGTCCGACTGGCGTTGATGGCCTGGAGCTCGACACCCCAGCCGCTGCTCCAGTCCTGATGGCCTCGCAGTCGCCCCCGCCAGCCCTGATCCTGCGCCTCCTTGAGACCGACCTGGCTCCGGCTCAAGGTGGCTTCGACGAGGCCACTCCGGTCCTCGGTTTTGTAAACGCCATCGAGGGCCTGAACCTCTGCGGTTCGTCCTTCCTGTCCAGTCTGATACATACCAGAGGCGAATCCACCCAGGTAGCTGCCGCGGTCGTCCATGAGCTGCTGGACCCGCAGGACCCCGAAGTTGGAGAGTGGGGCTAGCTCGCGTCGAAACCGCCCTCCACCCGCATCCTGAATGGTGGCCCGAGCGGGCTCGACGCTGGCCCCCAGCAGACCCACCTGGGTGCCATTGGCGTATTTGGCGGTGTACTTGGCGGCAGCAGTGATGTCGGTGGCGCTGGGACGCTCCAGAAGGGTTTCACCGGGGTTGAGCACGGGATCAGACAGTCCTTGTCCAATTCTGCGGGTGTAGAAAAGATCTGGACAGGAAGGACGAACCGCAGAGGTTCAGGCCCTCGATGGCGTTTACAAAACCGAGGACCGGAGTGGCCTCGTCGAAGCCACCTTGAGCCGGAGCCAGGTCGGTCTCAAGGAGGCG
>JANYAZ010000125.1 GCA_025361045.1 Geothrix sp.
CGCAGGGGAGTCGGTTCACCCTGGTGCTGCCCAAGGCGGCCAAAGGCTGATCAAGCCCTGCGGCGGTTCCTTCTCCGCAGCCAAAGCCCCAGAGGTCCCAGCACCAGCCAGGCCAGCAGTACGAGCTTAAGCAGCGGGGACACTAGGAGCGTGTCCCAGTAATGGGTGGGGGCTGCACTGGTGCGCCAGCCGAGGGAGGTAAGGAAGGCGACGAAGGCCTTGGTGGTTCCAAGGGCGAGGAGCCTGACGCAGCATCCCGACGGCTGCCGCACCAGCCCGAAGGGTTGATGGTAAAGGGCATCCATGCGGCGTCACCGGGCTTGAACGGTGAACCCGCACCGCCCTGCGCCCGCTTCCTTGCCTGGACGCCCTTTGCCATCAATGCAGCCCCTATCGATTACTTGGACACGCTCCTAGTAGCGCAGCACGCTGAAGACGGGCAGGCCCTCGACCTTTTCCCGGCCGGGCAGGGAGGTCAACTCGATGAAGACCGTGAGGGCCAGCGGCTGGGCACCGGTGCGTCGCACCAGCCGCTGGGCCGCCGCCGCCGTGCCGCCGGTGGCCATGACGTCGTCCACGATGAGCACGCGATCGCCAGCCTTGAAGGCATCCACGTGGATCTCCAGGGCATCGGTGCCGTACTCCAGGCCGTAGGCTTCAGAGTAGGTGGCCATGGGCAGCTTGCCGGGCTTGCGGGCGGGCACAAAGCCGATGCCCAGCTTCTGGGCCAGGGCACTGCCGAAGATGAAACCCCGGGATTCCAGCCCCAGCACATGGGTGGGCTGGAGGGCGAGCACCGGTTGGGCCATGGCGGCGACGGCCTCGGTGAAGGCCCCCGCATTGGCCAACAGCGGCGTGATGTCGCGGAAGAGGATCCCCGCCTTGGGAAAGTCCGGGACGTCGCGGACGTAGGAGCTGAAGTGGGCTGAAGGAGACATGGTTACCTGCGGATTTCGAAAGGAAAGGGTAGCGAGGATCGCATATCGGGGACCTCCCAGTCCAGTCGCTCGACGACGGCAAAGGCGGGACCGGCCGCCAGTCGGATCCGGAAGCCTTCAAGGGCTGTCCCGGCCCCTTCCGCCCGGCCGCTCACGGATCCATCGGGTTCGTTGCGCACCCAACCGGCCAAACCGAGGGCCTGGGCTTCGCGAGCCGCGAAACGGCGGTAGCCCACGCCCTGGACGGCCCCGTGAACGCAGAAGGCGATCTGCACCTCGCTACCTGTTGAAGGCCGTGTCGAAGTCGGCCTGCCGCGCCAGGGTCTCGGGGCAGCCCAAGTCCAGGCGCAGCGGGGTGACGCTGGCGAAGCCGTGGAACACCGCTTCGGCGTCGCTGCCCGGGGCCTTGGCATAGGTGGGGCCGGCGTCGCCGCCGATCCAGAAGTAGGGCGTGCTGCGGGGGTCGACGCGGCGCTCCACCAGGTCGTGGTAGACGCGGCTGTCCTGGCCCGTCAGGTGGAAGCCCTTGGGCTCACCCTTGGGGAAGTTCACGTTCCAGATGCGGTTGGCGGGCAGGTCCATGCCCTCCCAGCGCTCGAGGAACCGTGCGATCCAGGGCTCTACCTGATCCAGCACCCCGCCTGGATGGATGGAGAAGGCGGCTGCGCGCGCGCCCTGCAGCCGGCCTTCGAAAGCCGCGCCCACCGTGCCGGAATAGAACACGTCCTCGCCCAGGTTGAAGCCGTGGTTGATGCCCGAGAGCACCCAGTCGGGCTTGCGGCCCAGCACCTCGCAGACGCCCAGCAGCACGCAGTCCACGGGGGTGCCGTCGCAGGCGAAGCGGTCGGGGCCGACCTCGTTGAGGCGCAGGATGTTGTGCAGGCTCAGGGCCGAGGAGATGGCCGAACGGTTGCGGTCGGGCGCCACCGTGACCACCTTGCCGAACCGGGCGGCGGCCCGGGCCAGGGCCGCGATGCCCGGGGCCCAGAGGCCGTCGTCGTTGGTGAGCAGGATCAAACGTTCGGTCATGGTCCCAGTGTACTCCGTGCCAGTGGGGGGCATTCGCTGGCAGGATGGAATTCACCCCGAAGTTCTATGAATCCCGACCTCCCGATCGCCTCCGCCCTGCCGCTCCCCGAGGGGGAGGCCGTGACCGTGGGCGACCGCGTGGCGATCCTGGCCCGATTGCGTGAAAGGATCGTCGCCTTCGCGGCATCCCGGTATGCAGGCGCCCATGCGGAGGACCTGGCGCAGGAGGTGCTGATGCTGCTCCACGAGAAGTACGGGCACCTGGACCGCGTCGAGGACCTAATGCCCCTGGCGTTCCAGATCCTGCGCTTCAAGCTGGCGGCCCACCGCCGCAAGGCGGCCCGCCGGGGTGAGTTCGACGCGGTGGATGTGGACCGGTTCCCGCCCCCGTCGGACGCCCCGGATCCCGCGACAGTCCTGGAGCGGAAGGAACTGCTCGCCAAGCTCATGGGCGGCATCGCCCGCATGGGGGACCGCTGCCGCGAGCTGTTCCGCCTCAAGCTGCGGGGCCACGGCTTCGCTGAAATCCAGGGG
>JANYAZ010000142.1 GCA_025361045.1 Geothrix sp.
CCTCGCGGCCGGCGTGGACGGCCTTGGTTTCCAGAGACAACGGGCTGGAGGGGTGGGTCATGGCAGAACTCCTCTTCCCTCAATTTAGGTTCGTTTAATTCGGCATCTATCCGAATTGATTTCGTGAAACAATGCCAGATATGGAACTTGACCGAATTGACTGCGAATTGATCGAGCATTTACAGAATGATGCTCGGCTCTCCAACAAGGAACTCGCCTCGGCCGTGGGTCTGGCGCCCTCCTCCTGCCTGGCCCGCGTGCAGCGCCTTCGCAGCGAAGGGGTGCTCAAGGGCGCCCATGCCGAGGTGGATCCCGAGGCCCTCGGCATCGGCCTCCAAGCCCTCATCGCCGTGCAGCTCCGCCAGCACAGCCGGGCCCAGGTGAAGGCCTTCTGGAAGCATGTGATGGGACTGTCCGAGGTCCTCGCCGTCTTTCATGTGGCGGGCACCCACGACTTCCAGGTCCACGTGGCCGTGCGGGACGCCCACCACCTGCGCGACCTCGCCCTGGATGCCTTCACCACCCGCGCCGAGGTGGCCCACATCCAGACCAGCCTCATCTTCGAGTGCGCCAAAGGCAAGGTCATGCCGAACTACCGGAAACCTACTCGCTGATCACCCGTTCGATGCGGCGATCTGGTGCCAGCCACATGAGCGCCACCACCCAGTAGAGGCCAAACCCCGCCCAGCGGTTGGCGAAGGACAGCAGGATGGCCGTGGCGTAGATGGCGATGGAGACCCTGCCCTTGAAGTCGCTGCCCACGGCGGTCTCCAGCACAGAGCCCGACCTGTGGTAGTGGATGAGGCACTGGCTCAGCAGGTAGTAGGCCAGCCCCGCCATGAACAACACCGCCCCGTAGAGTGCCACCGGCCGGGCCGCGAAGTGGTTTTCGCCCATCCAGGCGGTCGTGAAAGGCACCAGGGACAGCCAGAACAGCAGGTGTGTATTCGCCCACAATATCGGCCCATTCACCTTCTTCACGGCGTGCAGCAGGTGATGGTGGTTGTTCCAGTAGATGGCCAGGTAGATGAAGCTCAGCGCGTAGCTCACAAAGGTGGGCAACAGCGCACCCAGGGCCGCGAAGGAATCGCCATGGGGCACCTTCAGCTCCAGCACCATGATCGTGATCAGGATGGCCAGCACGCCGTCGCTGAAGGCCTCGAGCCGGTTCTTGCCCATGATTGACCTCGGTGCGCGATTGTTCCACGGCTCCGCGTCAAGGCTCCAGAGCCTTTGCCCGGTCTAGTGCACCAGCTCCTTCAGGAGCGCCGCATGGAAGGCCTCGGGGTCCTGGATCTGGGGCGCGTGGCCCAGGCCGGGGAATTCCACGAGTCGGGCGCCGGGGATGCGCTGGGTCGCCCGCCGGCCCAGCTCCGGGTAGCGGCCGAGCCGCGCCGCCACCTCCGGCGGAGCCAGATCCTTGCCGATGGCCGTGGTGTCGCGCTGCCCGATGAGCAGCAGGGTGGGCACCTTCAGGCGTTCGAACTCGTAGACCACCGGCTGGGTGCAGATCATGTCGTAGAGGAGGGCCGAGTTCCAGGCCACGAGCTCCCGGCCCGGCCCATGGAACAGGCCCGCCAGCATCTGCACCGGCGCCTCGAATTCGGGCCGCCACTGGCCGGCATAGTAGGTGGCCTGCTCGTAGGCGCGGATGCGTTGGGCCGTGACCCCGAGCTCGCGCTGGTACCACTGGTCCACGGTGAGGGGCGGCACGCCCTCGGCCTTCCAGTCTTCGAGCCCGATGGGGTTCACGAGGACGAGCTGGTCCACCTCCTGCGGGAACATCAGGGCATGGCGCACGGCCAGCATCCCGCCCGTGGAGTGCCCCACCAGGATGGCGCGACGGATGCCGAGCGAGGCCAGCAGGGCCCGGGTGTTGTGGGCCAGCTGCTGAAAGCTGTACTGGTAGTGGGTGGGCTTGGTGGACTTGCCGAAGCCGATCTGGTCCGGGGCCACCACCCGGTAGCCGGCCTGGGCGAGGACGCGGATGCTGCGCTCCCAGGTGGCGGCCGTAAAGTTCTTCCCGTGGAGCAGCACCACCGTCCGGCCATTGGGCTTTTCTGGCGCCACCTCCATGAAGGCCATGCGGAGGTTCACACCCTGGGATACGAACTCGAAGCGCCGCACCGGGAAGGGGTAGTCGAAACCCTCCAGTTCCGGGCCGTAGGTGACGGTCCTGGGTTGGGGCTCCAGTATCGGCGCCTGGGCCGAAGCCCCCAGGCCGAGGAGGGCCAGGGCGAGGGAGAGAAACCACCGGTTCAGGTTCGCGGTCATGAGATCCCCTCGGCGCACTCGGTAGGGCATCCTACCCCAACCGGCCGGGCCGGGGCGCCCGCAGCGGGGTCCGCCTCGAAGCCCGGTCACGCCTTCAGGTATTTCGCCGCCAGCCGTTGCAGCGTGTTGAAGCCACGGAAGGTGGTTTCCACGCCCTGCAATCCCAGGGTCTCGAAGCATTCCTTCAGCTTCGCCATGGGAACCGTGTGGCCACCGACATTGAGGGCGCGGAGGAAGGCGAAGGTTCGGTTCATGAGGGCTCCCGACCGACCAAGGCCCGATCCGCCAACCGTCCCAGATCCCCGCTGCCCTGGCTGTTGGCAAGGCTCTTGGCGAGGGCCACAAGGAGGGCCTCCTGCGCGCAGCCGGGCAAGTGGGGCCCTAAATCGGCGGCAGCCGCCACCGCGATGACCTGGTGGGCGTGGTTGAAGGTGGGGTCGTTGCGAGTGGCGGCTTCGGCCAGGGCAGCCACCACGGCCTCGGCCTGGCCCCTGCGAACCAGGGCCTGGGCCTGACCCATGGCCAGGGCGGGTTCGATGTCCAACACCGCGTCGATCAGGGCTTCGATGGTAGGTTCGCCGACCACCGTCGGCTGGATCCGGTCCTCGGGCTCATCGGTGGGAAAGAGGTTCACCAGGGCCGCGGCCTGGCACCACATGCGGGGATCTGTGGGACGGGTGCGGGCCAGGCTGGCCAGGTAGGCAAAGGTCCACCCGGTCTTGCCCTCCAGGTCGCGTCGGGCGTCCAGCTGCTTTTCGGCAGCGGCCAGCACCAGCGCCGCCAGCGAATCCCCGGATCCCTGCCCAGCCTTCAGCCGTTCGGTGAACCGATCCAGGAGGGCCACCAGACCCAGGTCGCAGAACTCCCGCACCTGGGCCGCGAGGGCCGCTTCGCTCAGGGAGGCCGCCGTCCAGGGCACGCTGATGTCGGTACCCACCAGGCGCTTCGCGGCACGGCGGGCCCAGAAGGTGTCCTCCGGCGTGGCCGCCCCCCAGGCGGCCCCGCCAAAAAGTCGCCGACCCGTGGCCCTGGGATGTTCCAACCGCTCGTAAAGATCGCCGAAGTGATCGCACACCACGGCCTTGTGGCCGACATTGGCCATGTCCAGCTGGGTCAGCTGCCCGAGTCGCTGGAAATCCTCCAGCGCCGGGAGGTCGAATCCCTGGGCCTCGGCATAGGCCAGGCCGGGCCGGCGGGACAGGATGAATCCCTCCAGATTCCGCCACTGCCCGCTGCCCTTGGCCCCCAGCACCTGGGCCATGACCTGGGCCGACCGCCGGCCTTCGGTCGCGGCCATGTGCAGCTGGATCGCCAGGGCCCGCAGGAAACTGGGCTCCTTCAGGCATGGGCGCAACCGCAACACGGCCCGCAGGCCGAGGATGCCGTGCGGGACATGGGGCTGGTAGGCCTCCCAGTCGATGCTCGGGATAAGGCCCTTCACGGCCTCGCGCACGGCGTCTCGCAGACCATCGGGTTCGCCCACCCGAGCTGCGAAGGCGGTGAAGAACGCTGCCGTGGGAGCCTCCAGCTCCTGCTGCCAAAGGGACGCCCCGGTCACGCTCCCTCCAGGGGCAGCGCCCAGGCCGAAGCCACAAGGCGGGCCCAGTGATGGGTCCAGGCCCGCCGCCAGACGAGGCTCCCTTCCTTCATGTCGGAGGCTTCCAAGCGCTGGCGCAGGTCCGTGCGAAGGGACTCCGCCGCGGGTCCCAGGGCCGCCTCGGCCAGCGCCAGCAGCGCTGTCCGGGCCTCGCGTTCCCGATCGTGGTGGGCGAGATACCCCGCCGATTCGGGCGAGGGCGTCGCAGCGCGCAGGCGCTGCCAGACCTCGAAGGCGGCTTTGGCGGCCGGGTCGTCATGCAGGGGGGCCTTCACACCCTTCCAGTCCTTGTTGGTGTCCAGGGCTGGACCGGCCCGCACCAGCGCTTCGCGCAGCTTCACGGCCTTGGCCACATCCCGATCCAGGTGCTTCAGGGCCACGAACGTGCGCGGCTTCTCGCGCTTGTCCCGACGGTCGAAGAAGGCGTTGAGGGCCGACACCACCAGGTCCATGGGAACCCCGTCGGTCTCCCAAACCAACACCTGTCGATAATCGTCTGTGCTGAGCAGCCCGGCCCGGCCCCAGGCCCGGAAGGCCCACTCGCGTTCCAGCCAGTCCTTCTCCTCGCGGGTGTAGGTGGTCACTTCGAGGCCGGTGCTTCGGGCACGAGCCAGGTGCCGTCCTTCAGGTGCAGCGCCCCCTGTTCCCAGCCGAGGATTTCCTCGGGCACGATGCTGGCCTTGGCGAACCCACGGAGCCGGAAGGTCCCCGAACCCAGCCGCTGCCCCTTCCGATCCCACACGTCCAGTTGCCAGAGGGTGCCTTGATGGTCACCGACCTTCAGGAAGACCCCCTGCCGGCCCTCACCCCCCCAGGCGGCCTCGGCCGGCACCGAAGCCGGCCGGGCTGGAACCCCGCGGCAACCGCTGAGAAGTCCCGCCAGGACAGCTGTCATCACCAGGATCGTGGAAGGTCGCGCCATGCCGACATTCTACCGATAGACTGGATCAATGAGGGGGGCCCAGTCCTGATCCGCGAACAGATCCGCTACAAGAGCAAGAAGGAGATCGACAAGCTGCGCGAGGCCTGTCGTCTGGCGGCCAACGCTTTGCGGATCGCTGCCCGGGCCGCCCGGCCGGGCGTGAGCCTGCTGGAACTCGACAAGATCGCCGAGACCTACATCCGGCAGCAGGGCGCCACTCCCAGCTTCAAGGGCTACCACGGCTTCCCCGGCACCCTCTGCACCTCGGTGAACGACCGGGTGGTGCATGGCATCCCTTCCAAATACGTCCTGCAGGAAGGCGACATCATCGCCATCGATTGCGGGGCCAAGCTGGACGGCTTTCATGGCGACACCTGCCTCACCGTGGGCGTGGGAAAGATCAGCGACCAGGCCCGGATGCTGATCCAGACGGCGCAGTTGGCCATGTTCGTGGGCATCGAGCACTGCCGGCCCGGCCTGCGGCTGGGCGACATGTCCACGGCAGTCCAGAGCTTCGCCGAGGAGCGCGGCTATTCCGTGGTGCGCGAGTACATCGGCCACGGCCTCGGTCGTGACCTGCACGAGGATCCCCAGGTGGTGTTCGCCGAGCAGAAGCCCGGCACGGGGTTCCGGATGGAACCAGGCATGACCATCACCATCGAACCCATCCTGAACACCGGCAGCCATCGGTGTCTGGTCGAGGCCGATGGTTGGACTGTGCGCACCAAGGACGGGGGCCTCTCGGCCCAGTTCGAGCACGACATCGCCATCACCCGGAACGGCCCGGAGATCCTGAGCATTCCAGATCCGGAGTTCGAGCTGGAAGACGGACTCTAGAGGCCATGGCCCACACGATTCAGGCGCCCGCCAAACTGAACCGCTTCCTGGCCGTGTTGGGCATGCGGGCCGACGGCTTCCACGAGCTGGAGCTGATCACCACCGTGCTGGAGGGTGTCCCGGAACTGACCGACACCCTGCGGGGGGAGCCCTCCTCAGAGCTCGCCCTGGCCATCACGGGCCCCACGGGCGAGGGGCTGGTGGCCGATGAATCCAACCTCGTCATAAAGGCCT
The DNA here is from genome assembly GCA_025361045.1 of Geothrix sp. Lineage (GTDB taxonomy): Bacteria > Acidobacteriota > Holophagae > Holophagales > Holophagaceae > Geothrix. The sequence goes on from JANYAZ010000142.1 coordinate 5,865, forward strand.
GGCGCAAGTTGGAGCAGGTGGCGGATCGCCCCCTCCCGGCCTCGCTGTGGCTGGAGAAGCGCATCCCCCACGGCGCCGGACTGGGCGGCGGCAGCAGCGATGCGGCGGCGGCCCTGCGCCTGGGCAACCGCCTGTTCGACCTTGGACTGGAAGAGGAAGCCCTGCTGATCCTGGCCAGCGAACTCGGCAGCGACGTCCCCTTGTTCCTCCTGGGGGGTACCGTCCTCGGTCTGGGCCGTGGCGAGCGGGTCTTCCCCCTCCGCCCCATTCCCCTGGAACCGATCCTGCTGGTCCATCCGGGCCTGCACATCCGCACGCCCAGCGTGTACCAGGCCTTGGGGGAGGTGGGCTACCCGGCCCCCGAGCCTCTGCCGGCTCTGCCTGGTAGCACGGCCCCGCCCTGGCGCAACGACCTGACCGAGGCCGCGCTGCGGGTCTGCCCGCCCCTGGGTGACGTGCGTGAAGCCCTGCAACGCAGCGGGGGTGAGCCCCTGCTCTGCGGGTCGGGCAGTTGCTGGGCCGCGCGCTACGCTTCCGCCGCAGGCCGGGATGCCGCGGCGGCCAACCTGCGGATGACTCACCCGGAGTGGGGCATCTGGGAGGTCTGAGCCTGAGCGGGTCAAACTTAAATGGAATCGTTCCTGGGGTAAAAAAGGAGATGGGAGAAAGCCATAGCAAGCGCATTGCACCATCCGTCTAGATCCATACGAAAGGTTCATCTTGTGAGCGTCTTACTATATGGATGATCCAATCCTCAGCGCTCTGCGAAAACGCCCAGCAGTGCATCAACTCTGCTACGGCATGTTCATTCAGGAACCCATCTGGCTCCAGAAGGATTTGCTTGCAGTGCCTCTCAAGGCTCTAGGGTTTTCACCCCAGGCGCAGGCAACGACTTGGGCTTGGAAATACGGGTGACCCATTCAACTCGCAACTCGAACGGCTTCAGAATGCCGCGAATGCGGATGAGCACTTCGAGTTTGCACTTGCCCTGCATCACGAGGCACTGCGTGAGCGGAATCCTCAATTTATGGCTGCTCGGTTGTTCAACTGTCTTGAGTGCCTTGCATACCGGTTGAAGTCAAAGCATGGAGACAAATCGAGGAAGGCTGTTAAAGACCTGCTCGGCCAACCTGACGGTGCGACCGTTGAGCAGCAGGTCGATGGAGAGAAATATCGGTATGACGCCATCGAGATTGCCGGGAGGCTCCGAGACAAGCTGTTTCATGGAGTCCCATTTCGGGAGGATGATCTGAACCTTGAAAGCCGTCCTGTCTTCCGACTTCTGAGCGCCCACCCAGAACTGATTCTGGATTCGCTCCAGACTTACTGTGAGCTTGAAATCGCACGTTGGGCAAATGGCGTTTCACGGGGCTTGGGTCAAGGGGATGCGAAATGGTGATCGAGACGAAGTCAAAAGATTGAAAACCTTCACCACCTCCCCAGAATCGTCTTCGCGTCTTGGCGGTGTGTTTTCTTCCGCTTTCCTTCGCTCCTCCTGCCCTTCTCCGCTTATCCATTCACTTCTCAATTCGTCACAATCGCCCCCCGGCCCATGCTATTCCTGGAATCCGAGGTTTCCATGCCCGTTCCCGCCCTTCGAATCCGCGGTCTCCGCAAGGCCTTCCCCAAGGTGGTGGCCGTGGATGGCGTGGACCTGGAGGTGGCCGGAGGCGAGGTGTTCGGCCTACTGGGACCCAATGGCGCAGGCAAGACGACGACGCTCGAGATCATCGAGGGACTGACCACGGCCGACGCAGGTGAGATCGAGATCCTGGGCCTGACCTGGGAGCGTTATGGACAGGAGATCCGGTCCCGCATCGGCGTCCAGCTGCAGAGCACCAGCCTGTTCAACAAGATCACCCCCAGGGAGGCCCTGGACCTCTACGGCAGCTATTACCCCAAATGCCGCACCTCGCAGGATCTGCTCCAGCTCGTTCAGCTCGAGGACAAGGCCGACGCCTACCACATCACCCTCAGCGGTGGGCAGCAGCAGCGGCTGGCCCTGGCGCTCGCCCTGGTGAACGACCCAGAAATGGTGTTCCTGGACGAGCCCACCACCGGCCTGGACCCCCAGGCCCGCCGCAGCCTCTGGGACGTGGTGCGCCGGATGAAGGGCGAGGGCCGCACCGTGGTGCTGACCACCCACTACATGGACGAGGCCGAAGCCCTCTGTGACCGCCTGTCCATCATGGACCACGGCAAGGTGATCGCCACGGGTACGCCGGCCTCCCTGATCGCGGATCTGGATCTCCCCAGCGTGGTGGAGCTCACTTTCGAGGGCGTTGCTCCGGATCCCGCCGCCTTCGCGGTGCGGCTGGGCCAGGCCGTGGAACCCCGGGCTGACCTCTGGGAGATCCCCACCTCCGACCCCAAGGCCCTGCTGCCCCGGCTGCTGGAGGCGGCCGAAGCCGCGGCCATCCCCTTCAGTCAGGTCCACATCCGCCGAGCCACCCTGGAGGATGTCTTCCTGCACCGCACGGGCCGGAGCCTGAGGGAGTAGCGATGATCTGGAGACAGTTCCTGATGGAATGGCGGCTCTACAGCCGCGACCGAGTGGCGATGTTCTGGACCTTTGCCTTCCCGGTGATCCTGCTCATGGGTTTTGGCACCATCTTCCGGGATGGTGGAGGCCCCAACCTTGCCGTGGTCCGGGTGCAAGCGCCGATGCCCACGCCCAGAGACGCAGCTCTGGACCAAGCCCTGACGGACTTGCATCTCAAGGTGCAGTCCCTGCCCCGGGCCGAGGCCGAAGCCAGGTGGTCCCGAGGTGAAACAGCCGCACAGCTTGAAGCCGATGGTGCCGGCTACCGGCTCCGCCTGAACAGCTACCTCATGGCCCAGGCCGGGGCCACGGCGGGGCTGGTGAACCAGGCCTGGCTCGTGGCCCAGGCGCGGTTGAGCGGGGCCCCCGAACCCCAGCGCATCCCCGTACAGGTGGAGAGCCCCGGTCACAAGCGATCGACCAACTATGCCTCCTTCCTGTTGCCGGGTCTGCTGGGTCTGAACCTGGTCAGCATGGGCCTCTTCAGCGTGGGCATGGTCAATGTGTCCTACCGGGAGAAGGGCAAGTTCCGGCGCCTGGCCGTCACGCCGCTGCCCAAGTGGATCTTCCTGCTGGGTCAGGTGCTGCATCGGCTCACCGTCACCGTGATCCAGGCCGCCATCCTCCTGTTGGTCGGTCGCCTCATCTTCGGCATCCAGAACCAGGGGGCTTTCCTTGACCTGCTGCTCATCATGGCCCTGGGCACAGGTTGCTTCATGGCCTTCGGCTTCGCCCTCAGCGGCTTCGCCGAGACCTCCGAGGGTTATGCCGCCATCTCGAACCTGGTCTTCTTTCCGCTCATGATGCTCAGCGGCGTCTACTTCACCCTGGACGCCGCCCCGGCCTGGCTGCAACACGTGGTGGCCGTGCTACCCCTCGCGCCCTTCATCCGGGCCCTGCGGGCGGTCTTCAACGATGGCGCTGGCCTGGCGGGGCATGGCGTCGGCCTGATCATCGTCACGACCTGGGGCCTGGCCGCCTTCGCGCTCGCCGTCCGGCGGTTCCGCTGGGCCTGACAGGACTATGCGGCGGCCTGATCCGGACCGATGATGGAGGCATGACCTCAAGCCAGCCACCCGGAACGCCCCAGGAGTCGCTCGAGACCCTCATGCAGCGGGCCGAAGGCCTGCAGGCCCGCCTCGAAAACACCCGTGGCATGCTGGATGCGATCTCGGAGGCTATCTACATTCAGGACGCCGAAGGGCGCTTCGTCGATGTGAACGAGGGGGCCGCGAGGATGTACGGCTACCCGCGGGACTTCTTCCTTGGGAAGGCGCCGGAGGTGCTTTCCGCACCGGGACGGAACGATATGGAGGCCGTGGCCGGAGCCTTCGGCAGGGCCCTGGGGGGCGTGCCGCAGCAGTTCGAGTACTGGGGCCGGAGGCAGGATGGCGCTGTCTTCCCGAAAGAGGTGCGGCTCTACCCGGGCCTGCATCTCGGCCAGCCCGTGGTCATCGCCGTCGCCCAGGACATCTCGGCTCGCAAGCAAGCCGAGTTGACGCAGAAAGCCACGTACCGCATCGCCGAAGCGGCCCTCGAGTCCAGGCACACCGGTGAGCTTTTCCCGCGGGTCCATGCCATCGTCCGCGAGCTGATGCCCGCGGAAAACCTCTACTTCGCCCTCTGGGACCCGGTCTCCGACCGGGTGTCCTTCCCCTACTGGGTCGACGCGTCGGATCCCCCGCCGCCGACCCACCGCCTTGGCAGCGGCCTTACGGCCTATGTGCTCCGCAGGGGCATGCCCCTGCTGGTGGACCAGGCGACGCTGAAGACACTCGAGGCCACCGGAGACGTGGAGCCCCTCGGCACCCTGTCCCTGGATTGGCTGGGGGTCCCCCTCAAGGGAAAGGCCGGCGTGTTCGGCGCCCTGGTCATCCAGAGCTACGAGGGGGGACACCGCTACACCACGGAGGAAAGGGATCTGCTGGTCTTCGTCTCCACGCAGGTGGCCCTGGCCATCGAACGGACCCAGGCCCAGTCCGAGCAGCGCGTCCTGACCGCCGCCATGGACAGTGCCATCGATCCGGTCTTCGGCATGGACGAATCGGGGCACCTCGTCTTCGTCAATCATGCCGCTTGCACCTCCCTGGGCTATTCCCACGATGTGCTCCTCGGCATGCACGTGTGGGACGTGGACCCGCGGGTCCTTCCCGAACACTGGCCCGGCCGCTGGGAGCGGCTGCGGAGCCAGGGGGCCAACCGGGAAGAGACCCTGCACCGCCGGAAGGATGGTTCCCTCTTCGCGGTCGAGATCAGCAGCAGCATCGTGACCACCGAAGGGCAGGACGTGGTGTTCACCCATGCCCGGGACATCGCCACCAGGAAGGCCGCCGAAGAAGCCCTGCGCGCCAGCGAGGACAAGTTCTCCAAGGCCTTCCAGGCCAGCCCGGATGCCATCAACTTCACACGCCTAAGCGACGGGACCTACCTCGATGTCAGCGAGGGCTTCGAGAAGATCAGCGGCTGGACCCGAGACGAGGTCATCGGCCGCACGGCCCTGGAGATGAGGATCTGGGTGAACCCCGGGGACCGGGAGAACGCCATCGACCTCATCCGGAAGCACGGCGAGTACACCGGACTGGAGATCGCCTTCCGCCGGAAGGACGGGAGCATTCTGACCGGGCTGATGTCGGGCAAGCTGATGAACGTGGGCGGCATCCCCTGTCTCCTGTCCGTCACCCGCGACATCACGGACCGGAAAGCGGCCGAGTCGGCCCTGCGGGCCGCGGAGCAGCGCCTGCGGACAGTGCTGGCCAACTCCGAGGCCGTGATCTACCAGCTGGATCCCGACGGCCGCTTCACCCTCTCCGAAGGGCTTGGCTTGGCTCATTTGGGACTCTTCCCAGGGCAGGTGGTGGGCATGAGCGCGCTCGACCTCTACGAGGGCGACCTCAAGACGGTGAGGCAGATCCGTGCGGCTCTGGGTGGAACGGCCTCTCGCCAGATCACGCCGGCCGAGGGGCGCCTCTTCGACAACTTCCTGACCCCCGTCTTCAACGATCAGGGGCAGGTGGAGAGCGTCATCGGCATCGCCACGGACGTGACAGAGCGCCAGCAGGTGGAGGAGGCCCTCCGGCAATCCCAGAAGCTCGAAAGCCTGGGCATCCTCGCCGGCGGCATCGCCCACGATTTCAACAACCTGCTCACCGTGGTCCTGGGCAACCTCAACCTCGCCCAGATGAACCTGCCGGAGCACGCCCCGGCCCTGCCTTACCTGGCCAGGATGGAAGCCACGGTGCTGCGGGCCACGGAACTGACCAAGCAGATGCTGGCCTATTCAGGCCGCGGTCACTTCCTCGTGCAGCCCCAGGATCTCAACGACGTCGTCCATGAGGTCGCGCACCTCCTGCAGGTTTCCATTTCCAAGAAGGTGCGCTTGCGGTTCGACCTCGAAACCGGGCTGCCGGCCATCCAGGCCGATGCGGCGCAGGTTCAGCAGGTGGTCATGAACCTGGTTACCAATGCCTCCGATGCCATCGGGGACCAGGAGGGCGTCATCCACCTGTCCACCTCCACGGTGCGGCTCGACGAACGTGAGCTCAAGTCGGCGTACAGCGCGGAAGCCCTGGCCCCAGGACGCTACGTGCTGTTGGAAGTCGCGGATTCCGGCATGGGCATGTCCCCCGAAGTCCTGTCGCGGATCTTCGACCCCTTCTTCACCACCAAGGCTTCAGGCCGGGGGCTGGGGCTATCCGCCATGCTCGGCATTCTGAGAGGCCACGGCGCCGGGTTGCGCATCCACAGCGAAGTGGGGCGGGGCAGTGCCTTCCGGATCTGTTTTCCGGCTTCGGAAGAACTCCCTGCCACCGCGCCTCGGTCCCCCGAGAGGTCTGTTCCGTCCCTGCTGCGAGGCCGGGTCCTGCTGGTGGACGATGAGGACCTCATCATCGAGACCATCGGCTCTGCCCTCGAGTCGCTTGGTCTGGACGTCATCACGGCCAAGGACGGCCTGGAGGCCCTGGAACGGTTCCGGGACGCCCACCCGAGACCTGATCTGGTCCTCATGGACCTCACCATGCCCCGCATGGATGGCCGGGAAGCCTTCCGCGCCATGTACGACCTGGATCCCACCATTCCCATCGTGCTGAGCAGCGGTTTCACGGAAACGGACTCCCTCCAGACCCTGTCCGGGCAAGGTCCGGCCGGATTCATACAGAAGCCTTATCAGCCTAACCTAATCACGCAGGTTCCAAAAAGTCGCTGAAACCCGCACTGTTGTTGGAACTTTGTGGGGTGATGGTATCACCCATAGGGTGATGACAAAGCGACCGAAATTCTACGATGTGGGCGGAATCAAGGTGGAGATCGGGCCTCCGGTTTCGACGGACGGCGGACTGGTTGTGGTGGCGCGGCAAGTCCGCGGGTCGGCCTGGTTCAAGGGTCTGGTGGTGGTGCTGCGCACGGCCATCGGGGGCTTTGAGGGTCAGCGCTTTGGCTTCGTCGGGGAGGAGAAGCTCTCCCGCACGCTGCTGGCGCTAATCTGCGGCTTCGCCATGGGCTACCGTTCGGGCAAGGAGATCGCGGATGTAATCGAGGCGGACAAGCTCTGGCGGAAAGTGCTGGGTTCCCGGGTGCCGCAGATCGACCTCTCGCGCCTGGTTTGGGTCCTCGCAGAAGAGGGCGTGGACCCACTGCGCGTGGCGCTGTTGGCCTCGGCGTCTGAAGGCATTCCGGCCCTCCATCTGGACGGCGATTCCAGCCTCCTTGAGCTGCACGGGAAGCAGGAGGGTGGCGCGTTCAACGGCCACTACAAGGAGTTCGGCTATCACGCGGGCTGGATCCTGGAGGCATCCGGGCGGCTGGCGGCGCTGTGGCTCAACGAAGGCAATGCCCACACGGCGCAGGGACAGGCCGAGAAGCTGGACTGGATGCTTTCGCAGGGCGTGCGGATCGGATCCTATCGTGGGGATGCGGGGATGCCTTCTCCCGAACTGATGAACGGGCTGGAAGGTATGGGGGCCACCTATGCCATGCGGCTGCGGAGCAACTCACGGCTGGACGAGGCCTCCCAGGCCATCTGCCCCGAGCTTCCCAAAGTTGGTGGTGCCGTGGCCTTCAGCGAGTTCCAGCACGCCGTGAAGTCCTGGGGCACGGAGCGGCGCGTGGTGGTCAAGTTCCAGGTGCCCGAGACGAAAGATGGTGCGTCGGCCCTGTTCGCCGAGGCCTTCTACTTCGTCACCAACCGGGAAGACGCGCCAGCAAAAGTGGTTGAGCACTACCTCAACAGGGGTGAGGCGGAGCGGCGGTTCGGGGATTTCCTCGCCGCCTTCGAGCCCACCTTCCGCCATGCGGAGATGAACAAGAACGAAGTGTGGGCGCAGTTGCTGGCCCTGGCCCATAACACGCTGGTGGACCTGCGGACCAAGGTGGATGGCGGCGAGGAACTGAAGCCCCGGCCCAGCCTGAAGCCGATCAAAGGCGAGGGCGGCTGGTCCGTGCTGGCCACCACCTACGCCATGGGTCACGTGAAGCCAAGCCTGGCCAGGTTTCGCGCCTTCGCCCTGAAACTTGCCAACACGGTTCTGGAGCACAGCCGCAGCCAGTGGCTCCGTCTCAATCCTCAGCACCTCCGCCCCGCCTGGGCCGCTGCCCTGCTCGCGGGCTGAAGAACCCCACCGAAGGCAAACCCCACAACAACCAGAACCGACAACTCCGACCCCAGCCGAGGGCCTGTCGCAGGACCGCTGCGCGAAGCCCGTAGCCACTTCGAACCACTCCGCGCACAATGAAAAGTGCCTCAAGAAAATGAAGCGCTTAGGTCAGGATCAGATCAAGGAACTCAGGCACCTGCTCCAAAGGTTGTTGGGCGGCTGATCGGCTGAGACGCGGTGCCGGGCTACACTGGGGGGCTGGAGAGCCCCATGCAGTCTACCAAGCGCGCCCGGACGGCCATTTTTCTCACGGTCTTCGTCGACCTGCTGGGCTTCGGCATCGTCATCCCCATCCTTCCCCTTTATGCGCAGGCCATCGCCGACCACCCGAGCGCCTGGATGGCCAGCGTCAACCACTTCCTGGGGCTGGGCGGCAGCGGTACCACCCCCGGCGCGTTCTGGGCTGGCGTGGGGTTCCTCAGCTTCAGCCTGATGCAGTTCATCGCCTCGCCCATCCTGGGCCGAATCTCTGACCTGGTTGGGCGCAAGCCCGTGCTCTGGGTCAGTCTTGTGGGCTCGGCCCTCGGCTACCTCATGCTGGCGCTCACCAGCCGCTTCGAGTGGATGCTGGCCGCACGGATTCTCGATGGCATCACGGGTGGCAACATCTCCGTGGCCCAGGCGGCCATGGCCGACAGTTCCGAACCAGAGGAACGCTCCAAGGTCATGGGCATGATCGGTGCCGCCTTTGGCCTGGGTTTCGTGCTGGGACCAGCCATGGCGGGCTTTCTCAGTGGCAGCGACTTCGGTCACCAGCTGCTGCAGACGCGGGGCTGGCATCTGCCCTTCTTCGTGGCGGCCGGGTTGTCCCTGGTGGCCTCACTGATGGTGCTGTTCTGGCTCCCCGAGACCCTTACGGATGAAGTCCGCGCCAGGGCCCGGTCCCACGAGAGCCGTGGCCATGCGCTGCTGAAGGCCCTGAAGCGTCCCGGCATGCCTCAGATCCTCGGTGTATCCCTGCTCGCCATGGCGGGTTTCGCCATGATGGAAGGCACCTTCGCCCTGCTGGTGCATCAGCGCTTCGACTTCCACCAGCGGGAAGTGGGCTTCCTCTTTGCCGGCATCGGCGTACTGCTGGTGATCTACCAGGGGGGCCTGGTGCGGCTCGTCGCCAAACGGATTCCCGAGCGCGTCGCCCTCATCACCGGACTGGTGCTCATGGGTCTGGCCCTGCCGCTGATGCCGAAGGCGGCCTGGATGTGGCCCTTCGTCCTGCTCTTCATCCCCCTTTCGTGGGGCAGCGGCATGGGGAATACCGCGGGTACGGCCCTGGCCAGTCGGCTGACCCCGGCGGAGGACCAGGGTGGACTCTTCGGCGTCATCAATGCCATGACGGGTGTGGGGCGCATCATTGGACCCGCCGTGGGCACCTTCACCTTCGCCCGCTGGGGTGGCCAGACCACCTACACCATCGCAGGGCTCACCCTGGGCCTGGCCCTGGTGCTTGCCTTGACCCTCTCCCCCAGCAAGGAAGTCGCATGATCCATCTCGATGGCCGCTCGCTCACCGCGCCCCTGCTGGCGCGCATTGCCGCCGGAGAAGGCGTCACCCTGGACGGCGCCGCCTTGGCCCTGGTGGCAGAGAACCGTGCCGTGGTGGACCGCATCGTGGCCGAAGGCCGTACGGTCTATGGCATCAACACCGGCTTTGGCCAGTTCGCCACGGTGGTCATCGCCCCAGACCAGTTGCAGCAGCTCCAGCTCAACCTCATCCGCAGCCATGCCGCCGGTGTGGGCGAGCCCCTGCCCAAGGACCAGACCCGGGCCCTCATGGCGGCCCGCATCAACTGCCTGCTCAAGGCCCACAGTGGCATCCGGCCCGAACCCATCCGCCTGCTGACCGAGTGCCTCAACCAGGATGTGGTGCCCGTGGTGCCCTGCCAGGGGAGCGTGGGTGCCAGTGGCGATCTGGCGCCCCTGGCCCACATGGCCCTGCTGCTCGTGGGCGAGGGGATTGCCTGGCACGGCGACCAGCAGATCCCCGGCGGCCAGGCGCTATCCCAGGCCGGCCTCAGGCCCGTGACCCTCCAAGCCAAGGAGGGCCTCGCCCTCATCAACGGCACCCAGCTCATCACCTCGCTGGGCAACCTGGCGGTGGAGAAGTTCACCCGCCTGACCGCCCTGGCGGATGAGATCGCGGCCCTCAGCCTGGAAGCCCTGCGCGGTACCCGGGCCGCCTTTGATCCGCGCATCCACGCCGCCCGACCCCATTCCGGCCAGATCGCTGTCGCTATGCGCATGCGGGAGATTCTTGGCAACACCAGCGCCATCGCCGAGAGCCACCAGGACTGCCACCGCGTCCAGGACGCCTACAGCCTGCGCTGCATCCCCCAGGTGCACGGCGTCACGCGCGATGCCCTGCAGTTCGCCGGGGCTATCCTCGAACGCGAACTGAACAGCGCCACCGACAACCCGATGATTTTCACGGACACCCAGGAGTCCCGCTCCGGCGGCAACTTCCACGGCCAGTATCCGGCCTTCGCCTGCGACGTGCTGGCCATCGCCGCGGCGGATCTCGCCAGCATTTCCGAGCGCCGTCAGGAGCGCCTGGTGAACCCCGCCTACTCGGACCTGCCGGCCTTCCTCACCCAGAACGGTGGCCTCGAATCCGGCTTCATGATGGCCCACGTCACTTCGGCCGCCCTGGTCAGCGAGATGAAGGGCCTGGCCCACCCGGCCTGCGTGGACACCATCCCCACCAGCGCCGGCAAGGAGGACCATGTCAGCATGGGGCCCATCGCCGCCCGCAAGCTGCTGCGCGCCGTGGACGCCCTGGAGCAGGTGCTGGCCATCGAGGCGCGCATGGCCCTGGAAGGCCTCCGCATCATCGGCCTGGCCCCGGCCAAGGGCCTGCAGCCCCTCATGGAGCGCCTATCAGAGGCTTGCGCCCCCTGGGCGGACCGCGTCATGTTTGAGGAGATACAAGCCACCCTCAGCGCCCTGCGCGCCCATCCGGTACCTCGTCCATGACCTCGACCCCCTGGCGGACCGCCTGCGAAACCGCGCTGCGGAGATTCTCCGACGCGGACGCCATCCGGTTCTGGGGCATCGGCCACGAGGTGGAGGGCACCTACCAGCCCATCTTCAACTACCGCTTCGAGCACACCTACGCGGCGGTGCTGCTGGCCCGCTGGCTGGCGCCCGCGACCGGGGCCGATGCGGATGTGGTGGAATGTGCCGCCTGGCTGCACGATGTGGCCAAGCGGCTGAAGGACCCCCACGCCAGGGACTCTCATGCCAAGGATGCCTCGACCCTGGTAGAGAACATCCTGGCCGGCACGGACTTCCCTTCGGAGAAGATCCCCGCCGTGCGCCACGCCATCGAGCACCACGTGGGTCTCCGGCTCACCCAGCGGCTTGAGCCTTTGGAGACCGCCTGCCTCTGGGACTGCGACAAGCTGAGCAAGATCGGTGCAGCCAGCCTCATCCACTTCGGCTGCATCAGCGGTGCCTTCCAGCCGATCACGACAGCCGAGATTCTCCGTCGCGGCACGGCCTGGCTGGATCTGGCCCGCACCATCACCAGCAGCTTCAACACCGAGCCAGCCCAAGCAGAGGGTCGCCGACGACTCGCCTTCATCGAGGCCCACTACACCCAGCTTCAACGTGAGTGGTCAGATCCCCTGGAGATGACACCCCCATGAGCGACTTCCTGCAGCTTGCCCAGAGCCTGGCCGTGGCACTCAAGGCGCTGCAGATGTACACCGCCCTGCACCCGCGTGCCCAGGAGGGACTCGCCGCCGCCCATGCCGTCCTCAGCCGATGGCTGGCAGAACAGGACCGCCTGCAGTTCGTGGTCTCGGGCGCCAAGGCCTTCGTCGACGGGCAGGTGCAAGACACCCGCAGCCCCCATGTCTCGGCCCTGGTGAAGCTCGTGTCCGAGCGGGGCATCAGTGGGTTCGTCTTCGAACGGGGTGTTGCACCCGAGGAGATGCTCGTCTTTCTCCAGGGACTCGCCACCAAACCGCCGAAGCTGGAGGAACAGGGCGGCTTCGAAGCCCTCCTCCGGGCCTCGGGTGTGGTCAGCATCAAAGTCTCCCAGACGCGCTACCAGGAGGTCTCCGAGGGGGATGAATCGGGATCGGAAGGCAAGGCACCCGCCTTCTCCCCTGCCCCACCGGTTTCGCCCTCTCCGGACAACCTCGTCAAGTTCATTCGGGAGGCCCTGCTCACCTCCATTGCCCGGGGCGCCACGTCCACCAGCGGCTCCACCAACAGTGGCGTAGACGAGGGCGAGCTTGGTTTCCTGAAAGGCTTCTGCCCGGCGGATCTCAGCGGACTCGGTCCCCTGGGGCGAGAGCTGGGCCTGGGCGAAGGCATGCCCACTCCCGGGCAGCTCGGCACCCTGCGGCAGGTACTCATGGGACTCACCCCAGAGGTCCAGCTGAGTCTCCTCCTGGGCCTTGGCAGCCTGCCCGAGCATCCGGCCGGACTGGCCCTCGGTGTGAAAGCCCTGGCCGGGGAGATTCTCGCGGTGGCGACGAGCACCGTGCTGGCTCAAGGGGGCTCCTGGCTGCAACTGAAAGGCCCGCTCCAGGACATCCTCCGTCCCCTCCCCGACCGCGACCGCCTGGTCCGTACTTTGTCGACCCACCTGCGGGTCACCGGACTGGATGCCTCCCAGGCCGAGGCCATCCTGCGCCATCTGGACTGGGAGTCCCTCAGCCTGGAGGCCAAGCTGCTCAAGGTGCTTGAAGAGGGCCATCTGTTCGAGCTGAGCCTGGAAGAACGCCTGGCCCTCCTGCGAGAGCTCCTGGACCTGCGGCGCTTCGATGAATTCCTGCGCATCCAGGAGGTGCTTCTCGACACCCTTCACAGCGACCGGTCGGAGCTGCGCCTCAAGGCCATCCAGACCCTCAGCGGGGTGGCCCGGTGGGCTCAGGATCCGGGATTGCCCCCGGGTGGCGAAGGACCCCTGGCCGAGGCCCTCCGGGCGCACTTCGCCTGGGAGCCCGATCCCCCGATCCACCGCTGGACCACCGAAGCCATGGAATCGCTGCTCGTGGCCCTGATCCACCGCGGGGATCTCGGAGCGGTCATTTCGGATCTTCAGGAACTCGAAGGCCTCTGCGCCTTCCTGGAGGACCAGCACCCCTGGCGCAACGAGGCCCTCGCCCGCCTCCGTGACGCCATCCAGCGACCCCAGCTGCTCGACGCGGCCATCCTCAAGGCCTTTGCCCTCGAGCGGGACCAGATGCTCCAGGAGGTTCAGCCCTATATCGAGTTCATCGGGGACCCCATGGCCCGACATCTGGTGGGCCGTCTTGGTGAGGAGAACGATCGCACGCGACGGGGCCGTCTGGTCGAAGCGGTCCGGAGCATGGGGCCCACAGCCCTGCCAGCCCTGATGGACGCCCTGGTTGCGCCGGCCTGGTTCCTGGTGCGGAATGCGCTAACCCTCCTTTCTGATCTGGGCGATGCCGGCTGCGTCGCCGCCATCCTGCCCCTCCTTCGGCATCCCGAACCCAGGGTGCGCCGAACGGCTGTGCGGGCCCTCTGGAAGCTGGGTGGTCCGGTCGCCGAGCCACACCTGGTGGCCCAGATGAAGGACACCGACATGGAAACCATGCAGGAGATCCTCTTCGCCCTGGGACAACTGAGGTCGGAGAGCAGTCTGCCCCAGGTCACCGAACTGGCCCAGGACAAGCGGGTCATCGAGAAGCTGCGGATTCAGGCCATGGATACCCTTGGTCACATCGCCTCCCCGAGATCCCTGCCCATGCTGGTGGAGTGCCTGCGTCGCAAGGGCTTCTTCGGCGGTGGTGAAACCCAGCCCATCCGCCTGGCTGCGGCCAAGGCCCTGGCCGCCCTGGGAACCCCGGAGGCTCAGGCGGCCCTGCAGCGGGCCGTCGATGGAGAGCCGAAAGGCGAAGACCGGGAGACCCTGCGCCGCCTGCTCGACCGGCCGGTTCCGCCATGACCGACCCGCAGCCCCATCCGGATCCCCGGCAGCTGCTGGAAGCCTTTGAAGCCTTCACGGCGGCCTCGGAGCACCTCCAGGTGCGCTACGAGGCCCTCCAGGCTCAGCTGGGCCAGCTCCAGGGGGAACTCCAGACCGTGATCGAGGCGGTTCCCTTCGCCATCTGGGTGCTGGCCGAGGACGGCTCGTTGCGGTTCACCAACCGGCCCCAGGGACTGGAAGGTCGCTTCCTGCAGGATCCAGCGCCCTGGGAACCCGGTAGCCCCGGCGGCCAGCGCCGGGTCCAGACTGCGGAGGGCCGCGAACTGATCTTCGAAGAAGAGCGCCGCTCTGCCCCCCACGGCGGCACCATCGTCACCCTCCGCGACGTCACGGAGGCCGTGCTGCGGGCCCAGCAGGCCACCCGTGAGGATCGGCTGGCGGCCATGGGCCGCATGGCTGCCGAGCTGGCCCACGAGATCCGGAACCCGCTGGGCAGTCTGGCCCTCTTTTCCGGCATGCTCGTCGAGGACCTCGCCGAACAGGCCGGTCCCCTAGAACTCGCCCGCAAGATGCAGGAGGGCGTGGGTCGGCTGAACAGTGTGGTGGGCAACACCCTGGCCTTCACCCGGGATCTCCAGCCCAAGGAAGGCTCCGTGCCCTTGCGCAGCTTCTGGGAGGATGCGCTGCGCAGCACCACCCTGGCCGAAGCGGTGCCGTGGGAGAACCAGATTCCCGAACAGGCCACCTGGTTCGGCGATCCCGACCTCCTGCGTCAGGTGGCTCAGAACCTGCTGCAGAACGCCATCCGTTCGCTGGAGGACACGGACGCCCCCCGCATCGTCCTGTTGGCGGTGGAGGAACGGCTGGATGCCCAGCCCTGCTGGCACCTCACCCTGACCGACAATGGCTGCGGCATCCCGGCGGAAGCGCTGTCCAAGGTGTTTGATCCTTTCTTCAGCACCTTCGGTGGCGGAACCGGCCTGGGCCTGGCAGTCTGCCATCGCATCATCGTGGCCCATGGTGGCCTGCTCTTCATTGAAAGCCAGTTGGGCCGCGGCACCACAGTCCACCTGCGTCTGCCGGCGGCCACCGCCGAGTGACGCCAGTCGTAGACCATGCGACCATCGATCCCTGCGCGGAGCGCCCATGTCGTTCATCCACCTTCATCCCGGCAAGCAGGCGCCCGAGATCGTCAACGCCATCATCGAGATTCCGACCGGGTCACGCATCAAGTACGTGACCTCCCGCAGCGACCTGCCGCCGCACTTCCTGCTCGAGGTGGAGCACTTCTTCCTTACCTACAAGGACCTGGAGCGGAAGACGGTCTCCAGCGATGGCTGGGGTGGCAAGGATGAGGCCCATGCCTTTGTGCGGGCCTCCATCGAGGCCTATACCCGCCAGCAGAAATCCTGACTGCGATGGGCAACCCGAAGGCACCGGCGGGCCTGGTCTGCTTTGACTTGGACGGGACCCTGGTGGATCCCCTGGTCGGCGTGCAGAACGGCCTGGCCAAGACCTGCGAGGCCTTCCACCTGAAGATGCCGGACGAGGCCACCATCCGGGGTTGGATCGGCTTCGGCATGCGCGAGTCCCTGGCTTCCCTGGAGGGCCTGGAAGATCCCGAGCGCCTGGAGGCCGCCCTCGCCTTCTATTGGGAGCGCTACCGCCAGGATGGCGTCTTCGAGCACGAGCTCTACCCCGGGGTCTTCCACCTGTTGCATCGGCTGAAGCGTCAGGGGCACCGCATCTATGTGGTATCCGCCAAACCCAGCCTCTTCGCCCGCCGCATTGCCTACCACTTTGATCTCAACCTCATCTTCGATGACATCTTCGGCAGCACCCTCAAGGGCCGATGGCAGCCCAAGACCGAAGTGCTGGCGGGTCTGGCGGAGCGAGGCACCATCTGGCCCGGCGGGGTCTTCATCGGCGACCGGGGGGTGGACATGACCGCGGCAAGGGACCACGGATTGGAACCCATCGGTGTCGGCTGGGGCTATGGCAGCCGGGAGGAACTGGCCGCGGCGGGGGCGGAGAGGATCTTCGACACGGTGGCCGAATTGGACGATTGGCTGAAGATCCGATTCCCCCAGCCTGAACGGTACGACGCCTTCAGCCGTTCGGAGTAGACCACCGGGTGCCCTCCGGAACCTGGAGGCTGAAGGTCCCGGGAGCACGGTTGACCGGCGATTTCGGGTCCAGGAGTTCCAGCTTCTGCCGGGCACCAGTGGGATCGGTCCACTCCAGCGTGTGCAGGAGGCCCTTGCGCCCGGTGGCCTTCAGCTCAGGCAGACCGGTTTCCTTGGGTGTGAGTTTCACGCTCTCCCCACCCGAGGTCTCCACCCGGTACAGCCGGTCGAGGCGGGAGGGATCGAGCAGGATGCCCAGCAGGGGGAATTCCCGCACGGCCCGGGCCAATTCGATCCGCTGAGCCGTCCGGGTATCCGGGTCGTACTGCACCAGATACCGTCCATCGCAGGTGACGGTCAGGCCGCCCTCGTAGGTCACCCGCAGCCGCCCCCCACGGGCGAGCGCCAGGCGACCCTGGCGGGCAAGCTTACCGAACACCAAGCTGTCGCTCTCCTGGCGAAAGCGGCTCTCCAGGCCGGGCATCTTCGAAAAGGCGATCCACCAGCCGGGCATCGCAGCCAGGCACGGTGACACGGCCAACCACAGCAGGATGGGAAGGCGCACCTCAGCCCCGCTTCAGTTCAACGCTGAGCTTGGCCGTGCTGCCCTTTCCGGGGGCAGGACGGCTGATCTGGCCCTCCACCAGGACCTGTCCCTGGTGCCGCAGCTGAACCACCACCTCGATGACCTGACCCTCCAGCTCGGCGGGCACCTCCAGGCGCAGCACCGAAGGGGCACCGGACCGTCCCACCTGAGTGAGCTCGCCCATGAGGGAGTTGATGGCGTCCTTGTGATCCACGGCCTTGGGCTTGGCGACGGGCCGCCTGGTTTCCAGCTTCAGGGAAGCGAAGGCGGCCAGCGGATCGACTTTGGTGGTGGGCTTCGAAGGACGGGCAACCTCATGGCTTTCGGCTGCGGGTGCGGAATCCAGGGCCTCAGTGACCATGGGGGTGGCCTCTGCGGGAGCCGGGGCGGATTCCGAATCCACCACAGACAGGGAAACCTCGGGGACGCCTGAAGGCAGTTCCTCCGCCTCCGGATCGGCGGCCAGCGGAAGGCCATCCTCGTCCTCCATCAGGAACGCGATGTCGTCCCCAACCGCTCCGGGGTGCTCCGGAAGCACGGGAGCTTCGATGAAGAGGCCGGTGTCATCGTCCTCGTCCGGCAAGGGCATGGATCCCGCGGCCATTCCGATGGGAGAGGAGCCCTCCAGATCGAGCAGGTCGGTGACGGAGGGGAGGTCCGATAGCGTGAGGGCTTCGCTGCCATGGAGCGGCTGCTTGGGAATGGCCGGGGCCGCCTCCGCCTGGACTTCACCCATGACGTGGGTCTTGATGTGGGAGAGGGCGAGCTTGGTGATACCCCGGAGGGTCTCGAACACACCGGCACCATCCGAGGCCACGGACTGGAAGCTGGGAAAGCCCTTGGGATTGAAAGCTGCTTCGAGCTCTTCGACCGGCACCACGCTCCGGAGATCGCGCTTGTTCCACTGGTAGACCATGGGGATGTCCCCCAGGCTCAGACCCAACTCGCGGAGGTTCTCCTCCAGGTTCACGTAGCTCTCTTTGCAGGCATCCAGCATGGGGGTCTGGCTGTCCACCACGAAAACGATGCCATCGACGCCCTTCAGCACCAGCTTGCGGGTGCTGTTGTAGAACACCTGCCCGGGGACGGTATAGAGCTGGAGCTTGGTCTTGAACCCGCCCACCATGCCCACGTCCATGGGCAGCAGATCAAAGAACAGGGTGCGGTCCGTCTCGGTGTTGAGGCTCACCATTTCGCCGCGGGCCTTCTGGCTCGTCTTGCCATAGATGGTGTTGAGGTTGGTCGTCTTTCCGCACAGACCCGGCCCGTAGTAGACGATTTTCGCCGTCATCTGCCGGGTGGCGTGGTTGAAGAACACCATTCCATAACCTCGTGTGGTTCCACGAAGTCTAGCCCGGAACCAGCCTCCGACTCAATGCAATTGCAGGAACGGCCTAGGACAAACCCTTCAACAGGGCGAGGACCTGCTGGTCGTGGTCCTTGGTGCGGGTGTCGGTGATGACCTTGCGGACCATGCCCTGCCGGTCAATGAGGAAGGTGACCCGCTTCGCGAATCCAAGGAGCGGCATCTTCACGCCGTAGGCCTCGATGATGCGTTTATCCGGGTCGGCCAGGATGCTGAAGGGCAGGTGGAATTTCTCCGCGAAGGCCTTGTGGCTCTGGCTGGTGTCCGCGCTCACGCCAAGAATCACGGCGCCAGCGGCCTGAATTCCTGCGAAGCCATCCCGAAGGCTACAGGCCTGGGCCGTACAGCCCGGCGTGTCGTCCTTGGGATAGAAGTAGAGCACCACCGCCGACTTGCCCTGGAAATCGGCCAGCCGCACCAGGGCCCCATTCTGGTCCTGCGCCTCAAAGGCCGGTGCCTTGGTCCCTTCCTTCACATCTGCTGCTGAAGCCAGCCCCAGCATGGCGATGATTCCCATCCCGACCCTCCATGTTCTGCTCATGATGCCCTCCGGAACGAGAGTGGAGTGTGGCACCATCGGCTCTACCTCAGGAGCCGAAGACTTGGACAAACCGATTCGCATCGCTCTTATTCCTGGCGACGGGGTCGGGGGTGAAGTCCTGGCCGAGGCCCTACCCCTTCTGGCTTGGGCCAAAACCAGGGGCCGCAGCCTCGAGGCCGTTGGCCTTCCCTATGGTGCCGACCACTTTCTCGCCACCGGGGAGACGCTGCCCGATGCCGCCTTTCTGGATCTCCGGGATCGGTACGACGCCATCCTCTTCGGGGCCGTGGGTGACCAGCGCATTCCCGACGGCCGGCACGCCGAAGAGATCCTCTTGAAGCTTCGCCAGGGCCTGGAGCTGACCGTGAACTTCCGGCCCTGCACCAGCATCCTGCCAGTTCCCCCTCCGACCTTTGATGTCGAGGTCTTCCGTGAGAACACGGAAGGTCCTTATTGTCTGCAGGGCTTTACGGAACCAGGCCGGGCCGTGGATCTCGCCATTCACACGGAACCCGCGGTCCGACGCCTGCTGCAGGCGGCATTCCTGCGTGCCGAACACGTGTGTCGACCCCTCACCCTGGCCCACAAGGCGAACGTGCTGAAACACGGACATGGGTTGTGGGCGAGGATCTTCGAAGACCTGCGGAAAGAGCATCCCTCCGTGGCCGCCAACAGCATGCATGCCGATGCCTTGCTCTGTGCCCTGGTGCAGGATCCGGGCCCCTTCGGCGTGATCGCCGCGGACAACTACCTGGGCGACCTCATCAGCGACCTCTGTGCGGCGTTCATCGGTGGCCTGGGCGTGGCGCCTTCCATCAGCTGGGCACCCCACCACCCCTTCCGGTGTACGGCCCTGGCCGAGCCCGTCCACGGCTCGGCACCGGATATCGCCGGGCAGGGCCGGGCCAACCCCGTGGGCATGATCCTCAGCACCGCTCTGCTCTTCCGTCACCTGGGCTGGGAGCCCGAGGCCGCCGCCCTGGAGGGAGCCGTTTCCATCGCGCTGGCAGAGGGGGCAAAGACCCGTGACCTCGGCGGCACCCTAAGTACCGCAGCCATGGGCAAGGCCATCCGGGATCACCTGCCCCGATAGCATTCTGCGAAACCCACATTCGCTTGATCAAAGAAAAGAATTCAATAAGCGGAGGTTAGGGGAGAAGCGGAGGAAAGCAGAGAAAAACAAAAAACACTTTGGTTGCCTTACTCCGCTTTCCTCAGCTCCTCGGCAGTCCTCTGCTTACATACGCTTGTTCTTTTCAATGTAAACGGCCATCACCTTCCAATCCGAGGCCTCAACAGCTGCGCATGACGCCGACAAGAACCCCCTGGATGTCGATGAGCTGAGGGGGGTAGCAGCGGGGCTGCAACGCGGGATTGTGCGGAATGAGCCAGACGCCCTTGGCATCCCGACGGAACTCCTTCAGCGTGACCTCCTCGCGGTCGATGAGGGCCACCACGCGGTCGCCGTTCCGGTACTCGCCCTTGCGCTGGAGCACCACCAGGTCCCCATCGAGGATGGCGTCGTCAATCATCGAGTCGCCCCGCACCCGCAGGACGAACAGCTCGTCCCGCTGGCGGTGGATGCTGTTGGGTACCTCGATGGGCAGGGCCCGGCTCTCGGGCAGGATGGGCGAACCCGCGGCCACATCCCCGCAGAAGGGAAAAATCCGGACAATGGGCGTGCCTTCCGGACGAGCGTCGCTTCGGCCGGGCCTGGCAGAAGAGGGCTCTTCTTCCGCTCCGGTGGCCACGACCAGGTTGTTGCCCTTGCCATGGCTGCGAACCAGGAAGCCCTTGTCCATGAGGTGCTGGACGTGTTTGTGGATGGTAGACACCGCACTGGAACCCACGCCCTTGGCAATTTCCGCCAAGGTGGGACTTCGCCCTTCGCTCTGCACGAAGGTGCGGATGAACTTCAGCACGGCCTGCTGACGTTTGGTGAGATCGCTGGCTTTCATGGGATTCAAGGTAAGAGTTGAGAGGCAGGTCGTCAATCCCTTTTTTTTCGCTTTATTTCAGACCCCCGGACAGGTCCCCCGAAAGACCCTCGATAGAACCCTCCCATCGCCTCTGGCATACTGAAAGACGGCCTAGAGGGTCAAGTATTTACGCCCTATTCATCGTCTTTCCACCCTCTGCGATGCCCGCGCCCCGATGAGAAAGGAGTCCCCCATGGCTGCCAGTCTTGCTGCCCCCTCAGTGACCGGAGGAGCGAAAACCAGGATCAATGATTTTTCCATCCAGGTGGCCACCGTCAACGGCTCGGGTTCCCAGACCGCCAATTCCGTGCTGCTGCGAGCCATCTTCCAGATGGGCGTCTTCGTCAGCGGCAAGAACCTGTTCCCCTCCAACATTGCGGGGCTGCCCACCTGGTTCACCATCCGCGCCAGCGCCAAGGGCTACGTGGCCCGCAAGGCCAGCAACGAGATGCTGATCCTGATGAATCCCGAGACCGCCAAGGAGGACATCGTCAAGGCCGATGCCGGGGCCCTGGTGATCTACGACGAGCCCCTGCAACTCGACAGGCTCCGGGGCGATTTGTCGTTCACTCCGGTGCCCTTCCAGAAGCTTGTCACGGCCTCCTGTCCGGAACCCAAGCTGCACAAGCTGGTCAAGAACATGATCTACGTGGGTGTGGCCTCGCGGCTGCTCGGCGTGGACATGGCTGAAGTCAAGAAGGCCATCGCCAAGCAGCTGAAGGGCAAGGCCAAGGCCATCGAGATCAACCAGGCGGCCGCCACGGCTGGGTATGACTGGGCCATGGAGAACCTGCCCGACCAGGACCACGTGAAGGTCGTGCGCGACGACAAGACCCAGGGCCTGATCATCGTGGATGGCAACGAGGCCTGCGCCCTGGGTGCCCTCTTCGCGGGCGTCACCGTGGTGGGCTGGTACCCCATCACCCCTGCCTCCAGCCTGGTCGAGACCTTCATCGAATACGCGGAGGAATACCGCAAGGATCCCAAGACCGGCAAGTCCACCGTCGCCATCGTGCAAATGGAGGACGAGCTGGCCTCCGCCGGTGTGGTCCTGGCAGCTGGCTGGGCGGGCGCCCGCTCCATGACCTCCACGGCCGGGCCCGGCATCTCCCTGATGAGTGAGTTCATCGGCCTTGGCTACTACGTCGAAGCCCCGGGCGTGTTCTTCAACGTCGCCCGGACGGGACCCAGCACGGGCTTGCCCACGCGCACCCAGCAGTCCGACGTGGAACTCTGCGCGAAGTGCAGCCATGGCGACACCCAGCACATCAACCTCTACCCCGGCAACATGGAAGAGTGCTTCCAATTCGCCTACGATGCCTTCGACCTGGCCGAGCGGTTCCAGACGCCCATCTTCGTCGTCACCGACCTTGACCTCGGCATGCAGAACTGGGCGTCCAAGCCCTTTGCCTATCCCGCCAAGCCCTACGACCGCGGCAAGGTCCTCAACCAGCAGCAGCTGGCCGAGGCCAAGGACTGGGGCCGTTACAAGGACGTGGATGGAGATGGCATCTGCTACCGCTCCCTGCCCGGCACCCCCGGTGGCAAGGGGTCCTATTTCACCCGTGGTTCGGGTCACAACGAGTACGCGCAGTACTCCGAAAAGCCCGAGGATTACCTGGCCGTGGTGGATCGGCTGAAGCGGAAGTACGAAACCGCCAAGACCCATGTGCCCCAGCCCGCCTTCCGCAACCTGGGCTCGGACAAGGGCGTGCTGGCCTTCGGGTCGAGTGATCCCGCCGTCGTGGAGGCCCAGGATCTCCTGGCCGAGGGCGGCCTCAAGACCGACTACCTGCGCCTGCGCGCCCTGCCCTTCACGTCCGAGGTCGATGCCTTCGTGACCGAGAAGAAGGTGGTCTACGTGGTCGAGCAGAACCGGGACGGCCAGATGGCCAACCTCTTCCGCGAGACGTATCCGGAGTACGCCACCAAGTTCAAGAGTGTCCTGCACTACGACGGCTACGCCATCGACGCCCAGTGCATCGTGGACCAGCTCACCGCCTTCGAGCAGAAATAGGGAGCCGACCATGACCACCACCGCCACACCCTCCGCTCCCACCAACAAGCTCGGCTTCACCAAGCAGGACTACGTGGGCTCCAAGTCCACCCTCTGTGCCGGCTGTGGCCACGACGCCATCACCGCCCAAATCATCAACGCCGCCTTCGAATCCAACATCGAGGGTTACCGGGTCACGAAGTACTCAGGCATCGGCTGTTCTTCCAAGACACCCGCCTATTTCATGAACCAGGGCTGGGGCTTCAACAGCGTGCATGGCCGCATGCCCTCGATCGCCACCGGGGCCTCCCTGGCCAACCGCAACCTCATCAACATCGGCGTCTCCGGCGACGGCGACTCCATGTCCATCGGCATGGGCCAGTTCGTGCATGCCGTGCGCCGCAACGTCCCGATGATCTACATCATCGAAGACAACGGCGTCTACGGCCTGACCAAGGGCCAGTTCTCCGCCACCGCCGATAAGGGCTCCCACCTCAAATCCGGCGCGGTGAATGACTTTCCCCCCATCGATCCCTGCACCCTCGCCATCGAGTTAGGCTGCGGATTTGTGGCCCGCTGCTTTTCAGGGAACCCCAAGCAGCTGAACGCCATCCTCAAGGCGGCCTTCGCCTATGAGGGCACCGTGGTGCTGGACATCATCAGCCCCTGCGTCACCTTCAACAACCACGACGCCTCGACCCGCTCCTACAAGCACGTCAAGGACCACGACTTCCCCCTCCACGACCTGGGCTTCATCCAGTACTCCGAGGTCGAGGAGGTGGAGATTCCCGCAGGCCACACGGAGATCGTGACCTTCCCGGACGGCTCCAAGGTCGCCATCAAGGCCATCCACGAAGGCTACGAGCCCACGGACCGCTTCGGCGCCCTGAAGGCCATCCACGAATCCATGGCCAAGGGCGAGTTCCTCACCGGCCTGCTGTACATCAACCCCACCCAGCCGCCCCTGCCGCACATGCTGAACCTGGTGGACGAGCCCCTGGCCAGCCTGGATGAAACCCTCATCAAGCCCAGCCCCGCCGTGCTTGAGGAGATCATGCAGGCATTGATGTAAGCCTTCAGGCCCGCTAGACTGGACGCTCGTGGGCCTGTAGCTCAGCTGGGAGAGCGCTGCGTTCGCAATGCAGAGGTCGTCAGTTCGATCCTGATCAGGTCCACCACTCAGTGAATGCGGCGGTCTTCGGACCGCCGCTCTGCTTGAGGGACTTTCTTTCCGATTCTGGCAGGTTAGAACACCGCTTCCATGGGCGCAGTCTCG
>JANYAZ010000186.1 GCA_025361045.1 Geothrix sp.
CCAGGCCACCAGCAGCAGGTTCACGCCGGCCGGGGGTTTCTCCAGAATTCCCTTCACGGCACCTGGCAGCTCCTTGGCGCGGGTGAACAGGTTGTCGGCCACCGGCACGATCACCGTGCGGACGTCGGCCCCCAGGGGGGCTGCTTCCTGAAGGGCGGCCATCACTTCAGGCCAGGGACATCCCTCGGAACAGACGGTGAGCGAGAAATCGGCCCACTCGGGGTCCACGTGCTTGCGCTTCCAGGCATCGACCGCTTCACGGCGACCATCGCCATCCTCGCCATGCACCAGGGCGAAGGCGTGGTCCAGCCATTGGGCAGGCGCGGCCATCAGTCGATGCCTTCCAACAGCTGGGTGAGAAAGCTCTCGGCGAAGTCGTCGGCCAGGCTTTCGAGCACCTGCAACTCACGGCTGTCGAAGCTGGCGAAGTTCTGGTCCACCCGGTACTGG
Source organism: Geothrix sp. (assembly GCA_025361045.1). Taxonomy (GTDB): domain Bacteria; phylum Acidobacteriota; class Holophagae; order Holophagales; family Holophagaceae; genus Geothrix. The sequence goes on from JANYAZ010000186.1 coordinate 451, forward strand.
TTGGAAAAGGTCAAGCCCCGGCGGGACAGCACCACCACGCCGGTTTGCCCATCGAGCAACTCCACGCTGGCCACCACGGCGACTTCCACGCGGGAGGCGGAACCGGCACTGGCCTTGGCCTTGTCGTTGCCAAGCGTGAGGCCGATGGGCCGAGTGGTGTAGCTTTCCAGCGTGCCCTGAAGGACCCACCGGGACGGCTCGCCCTGAGCCACCAGCCGCCATGGACTGGCGGCCACCACGCGGTTCTCCAGAGCCTTGGTGAAGCGGTCCTCCAACCCAAGCCGGGGGCTGAGGTTGCGGAATCGGGCCAGCCGGATCGTCTCTCCCTGCTTGGCCCAGGCAGCGGAGCGTTGCTGGCGGTCCAGGCGGTGATAGCCACAGCCTGTCGCGAGCAGGATCAGGAAGGCCAGGGAAAAGCTGGTTGCGGAAGGCACAGAATTCACTCGGAAGACACGGAATCAGGAAGTGACCGCATGATAAATCGGCGGATGCCTTTTCGGCCAAGAGGATAAGCCCCGAAGTTGAACAACAGGCCTACGGGTTTTCCAGAGAAACGGAGGTAGCTCAAGATCTGTGCCTCGTGTTCCGACGTGAAAACCTCAGCGACCTTCAACTCAACCGCGAGAACATCATCCACCACCATGTCCAATCGGAAAGCCAAAGGTACATGGAGGCCACGGTAATTCAACCCAAGGCTGACCTGACGCTCAACCCGATGTCCGGCAAGTTGCAATTCGTGTTCAAGACAGGCCTCGTAAGCGGTCTCCAACAGCCCAGGCCCGAGGGACTTTTGCACGGCAATGGCAGCCCCGATCACCAAACGCGTCAGCGATGCATGAGGCCCATCGAGACGAAGGTCCGGCCCAACGGACTCGTTTTCCGCTTTCGAGTCTTCCGCGTCCCTTTCGCGCCTTTCGCGACCAGCTTCTTGGCTCATGGCTGGTACACGCCGACGTAGGGCAGGTTGCGGAGTTTTCCGTCGAGATCCAGGCCGTAACCGACCACGAAGTGGTCCTCGATGGTGAATCCGATGAAATCCACCGGGACCTCCACCTTGCGGCGACTTGGTTTGTCCAGCAGGGTGCAGATCTTCAGGCTCAGAGGTTCGCGATCCTTGAGCAGATTGCTGACCTTGAACAGGGTGAGTCCCGTATCCACGATGTCCTCCACCACCAAGGCATGGCGCCCCTGGATGCTGCGGTCGAGGTCCTTGAGGATGTGCACTTCCCCGGTGCTTTCCATGCCGCCGCCATAGCTGGCCACCTGCATGAAGCTGACGTCGAAGTCCAGCTCCATGGCCCGCACGAGATCCGCGAAGAAAGGAAACACGCCGTTGAGAAGGCCGACGACCACCAGATCCTTCCCCGCATATTCCCTGGACAGCTGCATCCCCAGTTCCTGGACCCGGGTGCGGATCTGGGCCTCGGACAGCAGTGGGGTGACGCGTTCGCGCATGAAGACTCCTGAAAACTGAGAGCGGATGGCTGAAGATTGAGGGTTCACGCCTTGTCCATTCAACCTCATGTGGCCTTCCCGGGTCCATCCGGTGACGGCGGTTTCTCCTTGATTCCCGTCGTCGGAGCCTAACATGATGGCGACAGCCACCTTGAGCGAGTCCCTGATGATCCAGACGGCCACCCCGACTGCAGATCGGACCCCCGATCTGGGCTCGCCGTACCACACGCCCGAGGTCCTGGCCTGGGTGGAGGCGGCTCAACAGGGGAACCAGGCCGCCTTTGGGTCCCTGGTCCGCCTTTTTTCAAGGGATGTCTATGGCAAGGCCTTCTCCATCCTGAAGAACCACCAGGATGCAGACGATGTCGTGCAGGAAACCTTCATTCGCGTCTTCCGTGCCCTGCCCGGCTTCCGCTTCGAGTCCTCGTTCCGCACCTGGCTCATCACCATCGCCACCCGCCAGGCCCTGAACTACCGGGAGCGGGTGACCAAGGAGCACGAAAGCCTGGATGGCCTCGAGGGAACCTTCGAGCATCCCGCCCTGCGGGTCGACGAAACCCAGATCAATTCGCTCCTGGATCAGGAGGCTCGACGCCTGCTCCACGAGGCCCTGCCCAAGCTGCCCAAGCGCCAGAAGCAGGCCCTGACCCTCAAACTTCAACACGACTGGAAATACGATCGGATCGCCCAGGAGATGGGCACTTCGGTCGGCAGCGTGAAGGCCCACATCTTCCACGCCATCCAGAACCTGACCCGCCATGTGAAAGGAGGTCGCGTATGACTCAGCCTCTTCCCCTCCCCGCAGCCTGTGCATCCACCCTGGGTGCCGTGCTCGTGGATCCCCTCGACCCCGGTACCGAGGCGGAGGTCCATATGAAAGTCTGCCGCGCCTGCTCGGAAACACGGGTGGCCTACCTTGCCCAGGACGAGGCACCCGAAGCCCTGGCACCCGCCGGCTACTTCGATCGGCTCCCGGATCGCGTCCTGCGGAAACTCCCGACCCGCCCTGGTCTGCTGCGGCGTGTGGGACCCTTCGCCTGGGCCGCTGCTGCCGCCCTGCTGATGGCCGTGGGTGCCGGTGCCTTCTGGGCCGGTCGTGCCAACCGGACCCCCCTGGTGGAGGCCACCTTGCCCAGGCCAGCCTCCGAGGTGCAGGAAGTCCTTCCAGAGGCGCCCTTCCAGGACCAGGAAGATGCCCTGACCCAGCTGACTGCCCTTTCGCAGAAGGATGCGGACGCCGTCATTCGAACCCTTTCCAACAATCATGC
>JANYAZ010000190.1 GCA_025361045.1 Geothrix sp.
GGATCCACTCCAGTCCGTCGACCTCGGACACGCGCTCCAGCAAATCCGCGAAAGTACAGCCACCGGCATAGCTATTGACGTTCTGGCCCAGCAGCTCTACCTCGCGGTAGCCCCGCTCCACCAGACCGCGCACCTCACTCAAAACATCATCAAAGGGCCGGTGACGCTCGGCCCCGCGGGTGGTGGGCACGATGCAGTAGGTGCAGGCGTGGTTGCAGCCTTCAGTGATGGTGATCAGGGCTTTGGCGGTATCCCGGCGTCGGGTGACCGAAGGTGGGAACAGGTGGTTATCGGGGTACTCGCCTGTGTCTATCACGCGGGCCCTGCCGGCCTTGGCTTCGGCCACGAGCCGAGGGAGCTGCTTCAGAGCCATGGTGCCCAGCACGAAATCGATGTGGGGGGCCCGCTTGAACAGGGACGCCTGCTCCTGCTGGGCGAGGCAACCCGTGACTCCCACCAGCAAGGGGCGGCGCTGCTTCTCCTCCCGGAGGCGCCCCAGCTCAGAATAGACCTTGTGCACGGCCTTCTCACGGATGGAGCAGGTGTTCAGCAGTACCAGCTCTGCTTCCTCGACCGAATCCACCGATTCGAAGCCCTCGGTCGACAGCAACCCCGCCAGCTTCTCGCCGTCGTGGTCGTTCATCTGGCAGCCCCAGGTCTGGATATGAAACTTCATCGGCCCGCCCAAACCTATGATTTTACCGACAAATGCGAGGACAGGATTAACAGGATTAAGGGCTTGATTAACAGGATTAGAGAGCTTTAGGCGGTTCCTTGAATCCTGTCGATCGTTTTTTGAATCCTGTTAATCCTGTCTCGATTTTTTTTCGGGTCGCTCCCGTCAGAACCGGTACCGCACGCTCAGGGTCATCTGGCGCCCAGGCAGGATGTAGTACTGCGCATCCCCCAGCTCGCTTTCAGCGATGGGCTTGCGGCGGTCTGTGAGGTTCTGGCCACTGAGGCGGAGGTCCCAGGTTCGCTCGCGCCAGCCGAGGCTCGCGGCGTAGGTCGCGTAGCCGCCCGTGGGGGCCGTGTTGCGTTGGTTGAGGAAGACCGCACCCACGTAATTCATCTCCGCCGTGGCGGTCACCCCCTTGACCGGGGCATAGGCCAAGCCCAGCCCGCCCAGGTGGTAGGGGGACATCTCCAGGCGCTTGCCGGCCAGCTGGGTTAGCGTGCCATCGCCGAAATCCTTCTGGTAGTCGCGGAAGCGGGAATCGTGATAGCTGTAGGCCAGGCGCGTCGTGACGTCGCTGGTGAACCGGTAGACGGCGCTGCCTTCGACGCCCTGGAACCGGCTGCTGCCGGAGTTCGTGAGGGTCGGTGAGCCATTCACGCTCTGCGGCACCACCAGGTTCTGGAAATCCATCAGGAAGCCGCTGACCTCCAGAGCCAACCGGCGGTTCATGACCTCGGCCTTCAGGCCCAGGTCATAACTGAGGGCCGTTTCGGGATCGAGGATTTTCGCGCCGCTGTCCAGGCCGAAATCCATGGCCCCTGGCTTGAAGGTGTTCCGGATCCCCGCGAAGAAGTTCATGCGGTCTTCGCCAGACTGCCAGGCGGTCCAGGTCGCCCCCGCACTGCCCGAGAGCCGCGTAAAGGACTTGGAGTCGGGGGGAGGCGCGGTAGGGCCTCCGCCTTGGAGGTCCAGCAAATAGATCCGGCGGGTCTCCTCGGTCCGGTTGAGCCGCAGCCCACCTTCGAGGACGAGGCGTGGCACCACCTGCCACTGGGCGAAGACATAGGCCCCCAAGAAATCCCGGCGGTCGTCGATGCGGACGTCGGCCAGGTTGGGGTAGGCCGCACCAGAGGGCGGATTGGAACCATCCAGATTGACGAGGTAGTCGAAGTCACCGCCGCGACCCACACCCTGGCCATGCAAGTGATCCACCCCGGTCACCACTTTGAGATCGGCCGACCGTGTCCAGGTGAGGTGGGATTCGAAGTAGGCATCCGTAAGGTCGATGCGCTCGCGGAACCCATGGGCATTGGGGAAGGCGGTGACCACATCCGTCAGGAAGCCGCGGAAGACATCCTGCCGGGCCCGCGCCACGGAGAGGGTGGTGGTCCAGAGGGTTGCGTCGCCCAGGGTGCGATCGTAGCCCGTGGTGAGCGTGAAGCGCCGGTCGTTGAGGAAGGCGCCGGCGGGATTGTGGTTCGCATCCAGGGGCACCTGGTCCGTCAGCACTTTCCCCACGCGGGGGAAGGGACTGGCGGGCTGTTGATCCACCTTCGCGCCTTCCAGGTCGAAGCGGAGCACGCCATCGAGGGCGTGGGTGCGGTTTCGCCACAGCAGGTGGCTGCGCTTGAACTCGGTGCGGGCATCGTCGAAGCCCTGCTGGTCGTGGTCGACGGTCAGGCTGGAATCCACACCGGCCCAGGACGGCAGGCGCACGGAGGCACCCGCACCGAAACTGCCGTGGGTGCCGAGGGACAGCCGGGCGACCTCCGGCTGATCGGCCGGAAGGCTGCGGATGATGTGGATCACACCGACGAAGGAAGTGGCCCCATACATGACCGGAGCGGCGCCCCGCTGGACCTCGATGCGCTCCACGCCCTCCAGGCTGAGGGTGGAGAGGGCGGGGTTGAAGGCGCCGCCCCAGGGCACGCCGTCCACCACCAGCAGGAAGGCATCGAACTCCTTGAGGCCCCAGAACTCCGGCACGCTGCTGGCAGGACCGCCATCCCCACCTGGGGCGATGAAGACGCCGGCGGCCAGGGCCAGCGCACTGCGGAGATCCGTGGCACCGCGGTCGGTCAGTTCTTTCGCAGAGAAGACAGTGATCGAGGCGGGAACCTTGGCGGGGTCTTCGGGGAAGCGGGTGGCCGTCACCTCCACCACCGCCGACGGCTGGGGTACGGTCTGCGCCGTCAGTCCACAGGCGACCAACCAGAGTGCCATCGACGGGATCGAAGTTTGGAACCGGGTGGACATGAGGACTCCGTGTAAGGTTTTCAAACTACCTTACAATTACCTGAACACGAAGTCAGGTTGTAGGAACTCGGATCCACACCCGGGTGCCCTTCCCCATCCGGCTTTCCACCACCATCTCGCCACCAAGCATGAACGCAATGCGCTTGACGATGGCGAGGCCCAGTCCGTGACCTTCTGAGCTTCTGGCGCCAGGCGGACGCATAAAGGGCGTTCCCAGGTTCGGAATCCACGCTTCCGGAATTCCGGGGCCATTGTCCTCCACAAACAGGTCCACTTGGCCCAACCCAAGCTGGGCCCCGAGAATGACCCGACCCCCGGCAGGGGTGTGCCGCAGTGCGTTGGCCGTAAGGTTGTGCAGGGCCCGGGTGAGCAGCAACCGGTCACCACTCACTTCGACCCCCGGGTCAGACTCGACCCGAAGATCCAGGCCCGCTTCTTCCGCTGCGGCTTCAAAGAAGCCTCGGACTTCCTCCAGCAGGGCTCTGGCGGAGAGTCTGGACTGCCTCATCGTCAGAGGAGCATGTTCCGAGCGCGCCAGAAAAAGGATCTGTTCGATGAGGGCCGCCATGCGGTCGCAATCCTCGATCAAGGCCCCCAACTCCGCCGGTTCCACCTGGGTGAACCTGGCCTGGAGCACGCGGTTCTCGAGGGTGCTGCGCAGGTTCTGCAAGGGTGTCCTCAATTCATGGGCCAGTTCGGCGCCCAGATTCCCCACCCGCTCAAAGGCCTCCTGAAGCCGCGACAGTGCGGCATTCAGCGTGGCGATCAGTTCTTGCAGTTCCAATGGAAAGTTCTCGGAGGCCAGGCGGCGGTCCAGATTCTGGTCGCTGATGGATCCGGCTTCCTGAATGAGAGCCCCGAGCGGCGCCAAACCCCACCGGGCGATGACCCGCGCCAGGAGCGCCGCCACAACCATGGCTGCGACAACACCCAGGAGGAGGATCCGACGGAACCCCTGGATCAGCGCCTCTTCATGCGTGCGATCCATCACCAGTTGGAGAAGGCCCTGTTCGGTCCCGTGCGACCAGGGCCGGACCAGCACCGAGTAGACCCCGCCTCCAGCGGCTTCAATCTCCCGAGCCTTGCCAGACGATTCCAGGATAGGAACAGTAGGAAGCGCTGCAATCTCACGGCTTTGGGACAGGATTCGTCCGGTGCCATCAAGAATCCGCCAGCCCGCCTTTTCCGGTCTTGGTACTCCTTCCAGATCATGCAGTGGCTGTCCCGCGGCCAACTGCCTGAGCAGTGCCCCGGCCTGCCCCTCCATGACCTGGGCGTCCTCGGCTTCCAGCGAACGGCGCAGAGCGCCATCCATGAAGACAGCCATGAGTCCAACCAGTGCCATGGCGGCCAATGCGAACCCGCCCTGCAGCTTGTGAAGGATGCTTCCGCTATGGGCTTTCACGGGGCTCCAGCATCAGGCCCACGCCCCGCAAAGTATGGATGAGCTTCACGGGATGATCGTCATCTACTTTTCGGCGGAGTCGAAGGATTTGTACATCCACCGCGTTGGGATCTACGGAACAGTTGATCCCCCACACCGCCTGCACCATCTGGCTGCGGGCGACCACTTCACCCGCATGTTCAAGCAGCAGCGTCATGATGGCGTATTCCTTGGGGGTGAGGTCGATGCGGACTCCGGACCGGCTGATCCGACGGAGGTGCGGATCCCACACCAGATCGGCCACCTGACGGATTTTCAAACCAGGAGACTCCTGGGATCGCCGGGTGGTGGAACGCAGCCGTGCGACCACTTCCAGAATGCTGTACGGCTTTGCCAGGTAGTCGTCGCCACCGGCTTCGAGGCCCTGGATCCGGTCCTCCAGGGTGCCCTTGGCGGACAGGAACAACGCTGGAATGGTCTGGCCACGGTCGCGCAATTGGCGAACCAGGCTGATCCCGGAGATGCCGGGGAGCATCACATCCACGACCATGGCGTCGTATCGCTGTAGGTCGAGAAGGTGAAGGGCTTCCTCACCACTGGTGGCGACCCGGGCTTCGATGCCCGAGGCCTCCAGCCCGGTCCGAAGCTCCCGGGCGGTTCTGGCCTGATCCTCTACGATCAGGATGTGCACGGCCTGGCCATCTGAGCCACCAGTCCACTGGGCGTCTCCCGGATGAAGATGCCCAGTCGCTCAGAGGTCTCTCTCAACCAGTAGGAGGCGAGATTCTTGGGCGAGTCAGGTGGCGGATCAGGGCGCAATCCCCCCGGGAGCGGCGCATCGCTTACCCAGGTCAGGGTCCAGGCGTCTGATGACGCCGTCGCCTCCAGGCGCAGGGGGCCAGGCGCAACCCAGGGAAGGATCTGCCGAGTGAAGGCCGCAGCCCAGTCTTGAAGCAGGGGGGCTGGCCAGTAGGACCCATCTGCCCCGGCATCCACCAGTTCGATCGGGCATCTGAACAAGCCCGCCATGGGTTCCAGCCTCTGGTTCAACCCCGCCTGCCACTCGCCCCACCCGGTCAGGCCGGTGTCCGGCTGGCGCCCAAGGGCCAAAGATCGGGCCATGGCGATGAGCGTCTTCCCGTCCTCCAGGGTGGCTTCCAGGCGCATGCGATTGCGGGCATCCAGGGGCAACCGGGGGTCGCTGAGATCCAGTACGCCCTGGAGACCCGCCAGAAGGTTGTTGAAGTCGTGCAGCGCGGCCCGCCACAGATCTTCAGAAGTCATGCTCCCCCCAATTCCCAGAAAACCCTTGAATAAAGTTACCTTGAAGACGAATCTCTGAGCAGCAATGATGATGCCTCTGGGACCCAAAAATGCTGCAACCGATCAAGCGTCTGGGTGAACTGCTCGTCGAGGGCGGACTCATCACGCCTGCCCAGCTTCAGAGTGCCATCACCCACCAGAAGATCGCCCGGGGCCGCCTGGGCAGCAACCTGGTGGCACTGGGCTACATCTCCGAAGAAGTTCTCATGGATTTCCTCAGCCACCAGACCGGTGTGCCCCAGATGGACGTTCGCAACATCGATGTGCCCCCCCAGATCCTCAAACTCGTCCCCCACCGCCTGGCTGATCAGTTCACGGTGCTACCCATCACCACGAAGGAACCCAAGTCCCTGGTGTTGGCCATGTCGGATCCTTCCGACCTCAACGCCATCGACAGTGCACGCTTCGCCTCGGGCCTCAATGTCGAACCTGTCGTGGCCTCCCATAGCGCGCTGAGAAAGGCCATCTCCGACCTTTACCGTCGCCTTGAGACACCCAGCCTTCCACTGACGGTGGAGTTGGGCCATGAATCCAACCAGGATGACGCCCTGCCCGTGTCGTTTTCCCTTGCCCCCATGCCGGTCCCAGCAAAGGCTTCCCCCAACACACCTGGGGCCTTCCCTCGTGATCCCTTCTTCGACAGCCCCACAGCACCCACCCAACCCGTTAACATTGATCCGTTCGGGCTCTTCGACCCGGCTCCACCGCCTCGGCCAGCGGCTCCCACCCCAGCCACCAGTCCTGATCTCGTGCACAGCCGAATCGCCCCTCAGACCATCCGGCGACTGGAGACCTACCAGACGCGGAGCCTGGTGCTTGGACTCATCCGGCTCTTCCAGCGCCGGGGTGTCATTGGCCAGGACGAGTTGCAGCATCTCCTTGCCAACCTGGTTGAAGCCGGCGAGATCAAGGACGATGACAAGATCGGGTAGCCCCCTCGCAGGCCAACTGCGAGGACAGGATTAACAGGATTAACTCCATGATTAACAAGATTAAAGACTTTATTGAATCTTGATAATCCAGCTTTTCATCCTGTTAATCCTGTCCTGCTTTTTTAGCCATCGACTTTGAGGATCGCCAGGAAGGCCTCCTGGGGGATCTCCACGTTGCCGATGGACTTCATCCGTTTCTTGCCCTCTTTCTGCTTGTTGAGGAGCTTCTTCTTGCGGCTGACGTCGCCACCGTAGCACTTGGCGAGCACGTCCTTGCGGCGGGCCTTCACGTTAGTGCGGGCGATGATCTTGCTGCCGATGGCGGACTGGATGGCCACATCAAACATCTGCTGGGGGATGACTTCCTTCATCCGCTGGCAGAGGGAAAGCCCTAGGGTCTGGCTCTTGGCCCGGTGGACCAGGATGGACAGCGCGTCTACGGCGTCGCCGTTCACCAGAATGTCCATCTTCACGAGGTCGGACTCGGTGTAGTGCTTCATGTGGTAATCGAAACTGGCATAGCCCTTCGACAGGGACTTGAGCTTGTCATAGAAGTCCAGCACCACTTCGTTGAGGGGCAGTTCATAGACGAGCATCACTCGGTCCTGGCTCACATACTCGAGCTTCTGCTGGATACCCCGGCGCTCTTCGCACAACTTGATCAGGCCACCCACGAAATCCGTACGGGTGAGGATGGTCGCCTCGATGATGGGCTCTTCGATCTTCGCGATCTTCTGGAGGGGCGGCAGCCTGGAAGGATTGTCCACGGGCAGTTCAGTGCCATCCGTCAGGTGGACGTGGTACCGCACGCTGGGTGCCGTGGTGATGAGGTCCAGATCGTATTCACGCTCCAGCCGCTCCTGCACGATCTCCATGTGGAGCAGCCCGAGGAAGCCGCAACGGAACCCAAAGCCCAGCGCCGTGGAGGTCTCGGGCTCGTAGGTGAAGCTGCTGTCGCTGAGCCGCAGCTTGTCCATGGCGTTGCGCAAGTTTTCGTAGTCGTCACTGGAGGTGGGGAAGATCCCCGCGAAGACGACCGGCTGGATCTCCTTGAAACCCTTCAACATTTCGGTGGCGGGTTTGGTCGTCAGGGTCACGGCGTGGGTCACCGTGTCGCCGACCTTCACATCCACCAGCAGCCGGATGTTGGCCACCAGGTAGCCGACTTCGCCCACGGAGAGGGACTCCTGCTTGTCCATTTTCGGATCGAAGATGCCGATCTCATCCACCCGGTGCTCGCTGCCCGTGGACATGAATCGGATCTGGTCGCCGGCCTTGATGGTCCCGTTCATCACCCGGATGAGGTTCACCACACCCCGGTAGGCATCGTAGTAGCAGTCGAAGACCAGGGCCTGGAGGGGTGCGTTCGGATCGCCCTGGGGTGCCGGGATGCACTTGACGATCTGCTCCAGCACCTGGGCGCAGTTTTCGCCGGTCTTGGCGCTGACGTTCACGGCGTGGGCCGTATCCACCAGGCCGATGACCGTATCGATCTGTTCCAGCACCCGCACCGGGTCCGAGCTGGGCAGGTCGGTCTTGTTGAGGACAGGGAAGACCTCCAGACCGTTCTCCAGGGCCAGGTAGGTGTTGGCCAAGGTCTGAGCCTCGACGCCCTGGGTGGAATCCACCACCAGGATGGCGCCTTCGCAGGCGGCCAAGCTGCGGCTCACCTCGTAGGTGAAGTCCACATGGCCTGGAGTGTCGATGAGGTTCAAGGTATAGATTTTTCCATCCAGGGCCAGGTACTTAAGGGTCACTGCGTGGGCTTTGATGGTGATGCCCCGCTCGCGTTCGAGGTCCATGTCATCCAGGACCTGGGCCTGCATGTCCCGTCCTGCCACGGTTTTGGTCAACTCGAGCAGGCGATCTGCCAGAGTGGACTTGCCGTGGTCAATGTGCGCGACGATGGAAAAATTGCGAATCAGGGCGGGATCTGACACTGAGTAACCTCGAACCCACCATTGTATCTGTGACAGGCCACCCTCGTCTGCGGCGATTTCCCAGTCTCTTACTTGATCCCTGGTTGATCGGAACCGATAGGCCCTTTACCCTCAAGACACGAGTGCAAGGAGATCGCTTGGCCCAGTTCCAGTCCCCCATGACCATCCTGATGGTTGAGGACAATGCCCTTCAACGGCGCCAGATCGAGGCGCAACTGCAGGCACTGGGCCACCGGATCATCTCCGCAGCCAACGGTCAGGAGGCCCTGGACCGCATCAAGGAAGGGGTCCCGGACCTCATCATCATGGATGCGGTGATGCCTTCCATGGATGGCTTCAAGGCCTGCGAAAAGATCAAGGCCGACTCCGCGACGGCTGGAGTCCCCATCATGGTGCTCACGGCCCTGAGCCGGGATGCCAAGGACCGCAGCTATGCTGCGGGTGCCGACGACTTCCTGCGCAAGCCGGCCAACACCATGCTCCTTCAGGTGCGCGTGCAGACGCACCTGCGGATCCGTGCCCTCACGTTGCGGGCCGGGAATCCGGCCCCGGCAAGGCCCAAGGTTCT
>JANYAZ010000198.1 GCA_025361045.1 Geothrix sp.
TGCTGGCGGGCACCCTGACACGCGCACCAGTGCACATCTGCGCCACGTCCACCACCGGGTAGTCCGTCCGCACCTGCATCTCCAGCGCTCCGGCCAAGCCATTCTTGATGCCCAGCAATTCAAAGTGTTCGTACTCGCCGCGGAGGATCGGAGGCAGGCACGTGGGCTCAGGGTTGCGGACGTTCCGGGCAGCGGCTTTGAAGTTCTGGATCACTGGTGTGCCCATCAGCATTGATTCGCCGAGCTGCCAATCCAGATCGATCACCACCCGGTCCGTGACGTCCGCGTAGCCGATCCAGGTGGTTCCACCCACCACATTCACTTTCCCCTGGAAGAGGCCCTCGATGTGGTAATGGACCAGGCCACCCTTGGCCTCGGTCCACTTGCGGGAGGCCTCCAACTGCTTATTGGCCGCCATCACCGCCTCAGGGTCGGCCCCCGACAGCTTGATCATGTCCCGGTAGGCAGCCTCATCCTGGGCACTCATCTGCTTCGTCGTCTGTTGCGCCTCCTCCTTGGCGGTGGTCGAGCATCCCAACAGGGCGAGGCCCACGAGAAGCGCTGGGATGGATGGAGTCGGTACTGTGCGCACGGAGGCCTCGGAGAAGGTGGGGAGTTTGATTCAAGGTACTGCCCACGGGCCTTGGTGGTGAGGCCACTTTCGGGAAAGGACCTGGGCCACCTTGCTGGTTCCCGGGAAGAGGTGGCCCAACCCTTTTCTGAAAAGCGTGCCTGGGCCTGTCGAGGGGTGGGCTCCAACCTGGGCCTACCTTCCTGGAGTTCCCATGGCTGCCCATGCCGTTTCTCGCCTCTACGCAATGACCCTGTCGGCCACACTCGCCCTTGGGTGGCTCACCGCCTGCGGCGGGGGTGGTGGCGGTGCCACCGCGCTTCCCGCCGTGAAGGCCTGGGGTGCGGCCACGCTCCTGGGAACCAACCATTTGACTGATTCCAGCAACCAGCAGGTCGCCATCGATGCCAGTGGCAATGCCCTGGCGGTGTGGCAGCAGTTCGACGGTGTGATCAATCACATCTGGGCCAACCGCTACACCCCGAGCACCGGTTGGGGCACGGGGGTACTCCTCGAGACCGACAGCGTAAACGACGCCGGGCTCCCCAAGGTCGCCTTTGACCCCAGTGGCAACGCACTGGCGGTGTGGACCCAGTCGGATGGCACGCATCAGAACATCTGGGCCAACCGGTTCACGGCCGCCACCAGCACCTGGGGTACGGCCGTGCTAATCGAGACGGACAACGCCGGGGATGCCTACGATCCCATGGTCGCCTTCGATGGCAGCGGGAACGCCCTGGCGGTGTGGTACCAGAACGACGGCTTGCACGACCACATCCGGTCCAACCGGTATACCGCTGGCACCGGCTGGGGCGCGGCGGCACCCATCGAGGCCAATCCCGGTGACTACGCCCAGCACCCCCGGATCGCCATCAGTGCAAGCGGGAATGCCCTTGTCGTGTGGCATCAAAACGACGGCACGTTCTACAACATCTGGTCCAACCGCTACACCATGGGCACCGGCTGGGGCACGGCGGTCCTGATTGAGACGGGCAACGCGGGCCATGCCATCAATCCGCAGGTGGCCATCGACGGCACCGGCAATGCCCTGGCGGTGTGGCAACAGTCCGACGGCGCGCACACCAACATCGTGGCTAACCGCTACACTCCCGGCGCTGGCTGGGGCACGGCCACGCTCATCGTGACCAACAACCTGGTGGGCGCCGCCAACCCTCAGGTCGCCCTCGATGGCAGCGGCAATGGAATGGCGGTGTGGGAGCAGTACGCCGGCACGATGGCCAATATCATGGCCAACCGCTATAGCGTCGGCACTGGCTGGGGCACGCCCGCGCTCCTTGAGACCACGGACACAGGCGACGCCCTTCATGCCGAAATCGCCTTCGATGCCACTGGCAACGCCCTGGCGGTGTGGCAGCAGTCGAACGGGTTGCGCACCAACGCCTGGAGCAACCGTTACACCTCCGGCTCCGGCTGGGGCACGGCTCTTCGGCTCGAACCCGATGCCGGGGGCAATACATACGACCCCCAGATCGCCATCGGCCCCAGCGGCAATGCCCTGGCGGTGTGGAACAAATTCGATGACCTCGGTCGGGACTATCTCTGGTTCAACCGCTTTCAGTAGGGCGGGGTTGGGCAAGGTTCAGGGCCCCTCTGAACCTGCAGCTCCGTGTCGCCTTTCCAGGAGATCTCATGTTCAACCCAAAGCTCCGACTCTGTGATTCACGATCCCCCTGAAGGTCGCACCCCTCCCTTCTGCGTCACCTTCCCCTGCTGACCCACACCCCAGGAGTTACTCATGCTCATGTTCCTCCCGAAGGGCCTTCCAACAGCCTGGAGGACGACCCTCGTCGGCACCGCGTTCGCGATGGGTCTCTTCCTGCCGGCAAGAGCCCAGAACACACCAACACCGGCTAGCCTGACGACTCAGGATCCGATGATGGTATTTCGCAGCGGACTCTGGAAGCAGTGGATCTACTGGGCCATCCCGGGCCCTCAGGCCTACGCTGCCATTCAGCGCATCGTCGCCGAGGTCAACGTGGCCCGCGCCAGCGCGGGACTTCCGCTACTCGTCTCCAACCCGACATACGAGATCGTGACCTCCGTGTTCGATGAGAAGAACGCCCGGGGCGCCAATGGCAGTTCTGCGCTTCCGATCACTTCCAACCAGGAAGCCTTCCTGGCGACGTTCGTTGACGATGCCGCCGGTGGCTCCGAAGTTTTGTTCCTGACGGATTCCCTGCGCTCGAACGGCCTCCTTGCCGTCAAGGGCGTGCCCGGCGTAGCGGCCGTCGTCGAACGGGAGATCACCATCAAGAGCGAGCACGGAGGGGAGACAGTGGAAACCGAATGGCGGTTTTCATCCGTGGCCGGTGACCGGATCAAATTCAGCGCGCAGTATCCGAGTTCGGCGATCTATTACCACGCGGTCACCCCCGCGGCCCGGATTGACTACGCCAAGTTCAACTTGGGCCACAGTGCTGACCTCATCTATCGATCGGCGCCGACTCAGATCTATCCATTGTTCGCCCGTGACGAGGGAAACTTCATCGACCTCGCCGTGAAGGGGGTTCACGCAGAAGTCCGCATCGATCATCACGATCCCGACGTGAACGCGATCTTCAATGATCCGAGAAATGTCCCCGAGGTGCTTATTGCCTCGGACCGCGATGTGCGGATCGAAAGGCGCTGACGCCCCCGCTGGAGTCCTGCGGCCCGCCTTGTGATCCATGGCCACTGCCTCTGAGGTGGCCCAGCTTCTTTCCCAATAGCGTGTCTGGGCCGTCTGGTGCCTTGGCGTGACCCTGGGTTCCAATCCTGGACCTGCACTCGAACCCATGCCTAGAAGAGGATCTCCATGAGCCGCCAATCCGGAAGAATCAGAGCCATCTCCCTGTTCGCGCTTGGCCTGTTGGCTGGCTGCGGTGGTGGAGGAGGCGGTTCAACGTCTGCACCGCCCGCCCCGGTCCCCGCGCCCACCCCAATGCCGCGCTTCGCCTATGTGGCGAATGCGGGCGACGACACCGTGTCGTGCTACACGGTGGATGCCACCACCGGCCAGCTGCGGCACAACGGCTACGCCATGGGGGATGTGAGCCCGCAGGCCGTTGCTGTGGATCCCTCGGGCCGAACGGCCTATGTGGTCGGTTCTGGCTCCGGCAGGGTTCGAACCTACAGCATCAACCCGGCGACCGGTGCCCTGACGAACACGGGCTACAATTTTACCGGTACCAATCCGTACTCCGTCACCGTGGACCCCACCGGACGCTTCGTCTACGTGGCGAACTTCGGATCGAACACGATCTCGGCCTACACAGTCAATAACGCCAACGGCTCCTTGACCGACGCGGGCTCCGTGGCGACGGGGGTCCAACCCCTCTCCGTGACTGTCAGCCCCTCCGGCAAGTTCGCCTACGTGGCGAGCAATGCCGCTCAGGTGTACGCCTACAGCATCGACGGTACCAGCGGGGCCCTGACGGCGTTGGCGGGCAGTCCGTTCAGCACGCCTTCCACGGGGGCCTCCCGCTCCGTCACCGTGGACCCCTCAGGACAGTTCGCCTATGTGGCCAATGCGACTTCAGGGGATGTCTCGGCCTACCGGATCAACAGCTCCACCGGGGCCCTGACGATCGTGGCAGGCAGTCCTTTCACGACCGCAGGGGACTTCCCGATCGCCGTCACTGTAGACCCCTCGGGTAAGTTCGCCTACGTGGCGAACTACAACTCAGGCACGGTGTCCTCCTTCGCCATCAACGCCGCCACCGGCGCCTTGGCGAGCACCGGCAGCGCGGTGGTGGGAACTCATCCCCAATCCGTCCTGATCGACCCATCGGGCAAGTTCGCCTACGTGGCGAACACCGGCTCCAACAACGTTTCTTGCTTCAGCATCCATCCGAGCACCGGAGCCCTGACCGCCCTGCCGATCATCGCGGGTCGGGGCGGCCCCGCGGCCATGGCGATGACCAAGGGCACGGCGGCCGTGACATACACGCCGAAGTTCGCCTATGCGGCGAATTATGGCGTTTCGAATGGCATCTCGGCCTTCGCCATCAACGCTGCGACGGGTGTCCTGGCCCCGGTCACGACGGACGCGGCGGGCCCCCTGGCCCTTTCCATCACCGTCCATCCCTCGGGCAAGTTCGCCTACCTGACGCGGGAAATCCTGTTTGAATCCCCCACGGTCAACGTCCATTCCTACACGGTGGACGCGACGACCGGGGCCCTGACCAGCACCGGGGGCCCCGCGGCGGTGGCAAGCAATCCTGCCGCCATCGCGGTAGAACCATCGGGCCGCTATGCCTACGTGGCGAACCAGGTCTCCCAGAACGTCGCGGCCTACACCATCCACCCCACCCTCGGCACCCTGACCTCGCTCGGCTCGGTGGCGGCGGGAGTGGACCCGGTGGCCATCACCATCGATCCCACGGGCCGATTCGTCTATGTGGCGAATGGCTACCTGTCGAACCTGGGCTCCGGGACCCTGTCGGCCTATGCCATCAACTCCCTCACCGGCGGCCTGGCCCCCCTGGCCGGGAATCCCGTGGGGACCGGGCCCAATCCCTCCTCGGTCGCCGTGGATCCCACCGGCAGGTTTCTGTATGCGGTGCATCAGAACGGGGTCGATCACTACACCATCGACCCCTCGGCGGGCACCTTGATCCTGAACGATGGCGTGGCGACGGGAGCGGGAATCCTGCCCCGTTCCATCGCCATCGGACCCTCCGGGCAATTCGCCTATCTGGCCAACGGCCTGTCCGGAACGGTGTCGACCCTTGCCATAAATGCCACCAACGGCAGCCTGACGGCCATGGGCAGCGTTCCAGCGGGGACCACGCCCAACGCCATCACCGTCGATGCCTCCGGGCGGTTTGCCTACGTGGTGAATAAGGGCTCCAGCGATGTCTCGGCCTATGCCATCAACCCCGCGACCGGTGCCCTGACCCCCCTCACCGCCGTGCCGGCGGGAGCCGGCCCCGTCGCCATCACCACCACCGGCACACTCCAGTAGGTCGGTCGCAGTTCTCTCGTTCGCACCCTCACCCACCACCCAGGGGGACTTCATGTCTCGCGTCTCTGTCCTAGCCAGCCTATTCGGCCTGCTGCTTCTCATGGCTGACTCTGCCTGTGGCGGGGGCGGTGGTGGAGCCACAACCGCCCCGGCGCCCATACCGACCTTTTCGGTCCAGGTGAGCCCCGGCAGCCTCCAGATCCCCGCTGGTGGTGGCGGCTATGTGACGGTCAGCATCGCTCGCCTCAACGGCTTCACGGGGGCGATCACCCTTACTGGGTTGGGGTTTCCCGCGGGCAGCCACGCCACGGGCCTCGTGCCTGATGGCGCGTCCTCGCTGTCCCTTCCCATCGTCGTGAGCGGATCCCTGGTTCCTGCCACCTTCGCCAACCTGCAGATCGAAGGCCGCAGTGGGGCCCTCGTGCAGACAGCTCCCCTCTCCTTGACCGTCGGGCCACCCCTGCCTCCACCCCAACTCAGCGAGGACGTCATCCAGGCCTCCGGTGGGCGCCAGGGAGCCGGCTCCATCGTCAACGTCGTCGTGGCCCAGGAGCCCCTGCGGGCCCTCTCATCCACCAGCCCGTCCGGGTCGGTGAAAGTCCGCCACGGCTACCTGCCCTCGGGCACGCCCGCCCAGCCCTGAACCGCGCCCACAGCCCCTTTCCTGGAGAATCCCATGCGCCGCCTTTCCGCCCTCTCCCTGCTGCTCGTCGCTGCCCCGGCCCTCTATGGCCAGGCCCCGGAAGCGCCGCCCCTCCCCGCCATCGCCTACCAGGGACGTCTGGTGGAAGGCGGCCTGCCCGTGACGGCCAACCGGGACTTCGTGTTCGCACTGCTGGATGCCAGCAACGCGGAACTGTGGAACTCCGGTACCCAGAATCTGCCCGTCAGCAATGGCCTCTACAGCGCCCTGCTGGGCGGCAGTGGCATGCCCCCCATTCCGACCTCGGTGCTGGGCAAGGCCGTCTTGAAACTGCGGGTCACCGTGGGCGGCGTGGCCATGAGTCCCGATGTGGACCTGGTTCCGGCCCTGCAGGCCCGTTCCGCCTTTGAGGTGAGCGGCGCCTTCGCGGGGGATGTGGGCGGCACCCAGAACGCCACTACCCTGCTTCGGCTCCAGGGGATCCCCCTTGACCTCACCACTCTCGTGCCCGCGGTAGGCCAGGGCCTCGTCTACAACGGCACGACCTGGGCGCCGGGAACAGTGTCGGGTACGCCCGGGGCCACGGGTGCGATGGGGCCTCAAGGGCCTGTCGGGCCGCAGGGCGCTTCTGGTTCCACCGGGCCCGCCGGGCCCATGGGCGCCACGGGCCTCACCGGCGCTCAGGGGGCCATGGGCTTCCCGGGCCCAGCGGGGGCTAGCCCGTTCACCCTGAATGCGGGCAATGCGGTGTTCACCACCGGCAACGTGGGCATCGGCACCAGTCTCCCCACCGAGGCGCTGTATGTCGCCGGAAACGCCAACCTGAACGGCTACCTCGCCTTGAACGAGTCGCCCTTCCTCCATCGCTTCACGGCGCAGGGCGCCACCGGCTACAACACCTTCCTCGGTGAGAGCGCGGGGAATCTCACGACGCCCGCGCAGGCAAGCCCGGGACTGGCCTCCTTCAACACGGGCATCGGCTGGAGCGCCCTCTGGAGCATCGGCTCCGGTGCATCGAACACCGGCCTGGGATACTCCGCCCTACGTTCCAACACCCTCGGCAACCTCAACACCGCCGTGGGCAGTCTAGCCCTCTGGCAGAACACCACCGCAGGCACGAACACGGCCATCGGCAGCAACGCACTGTCCTCGCAATCCTTCAACAACGGCGGGGCTGCCTGGGACTCCTGGAACACGGCGATTGGCTACCAGGCCATGGGGGCCAACCAGCCTGTCAGCACCATCACCGGGGATCGCAACACCGCCGTGGGCGCGGTGGCCCTGCGCAACAACACGACGGGCCGTACCAACACGGCCGTGGGCGTGGACAGCCTTCAGCAGAACACCACCGGTGACGGCAACACGGCCGTGGGGTTCGAAAGCCTGCTGAGTACCACGACTACGGGGCAGAACACGGCCATAGGGACCCAGGCCCTTCGATCCAACATCCTGGGCACGGGCAACACCAGCCTCGGGTACCAGAGCACCCAGTACAACGACTATGGCAACAGCAACACGGCGGTCGGTGCGATGGCACTTAACCTCACCACCGGCTCCAACAACACGGCCATCGGGTACGGCAGCCTCCAGACCCTCTCGACTGGCGGGGACAACATTGCCCTCGGCCAGAATGCCGGCCAGACCCTCACCACTGGCTCCGGAAACATCCTGATCGGGAACAACGGCGGGTCGGCTTCAGAAGGTTCGACCATCCGGATCGGCAACCTACAATCCCGCACCTTCATCGCCGGGATTCGCGGCAGGACGACTTACTGGAACAACGCCATTCCAGTGGTCATCGACCAGGATGGACAGCTCGGCACTGTCTCCTCTTCGATTCGTTTCAAGGAGGACGTGCGGGACATGGGCGCAACCACTGAGCGGCTCTTCAACCTGCGGCCCGTCACCTTCCGCTACAAAACGCAGAAGGATGGACAACCTCACTTCGGGTTGATCGCCGAAGAGGTGGCGGAGGTGATGCCTGAACTGGCCGTGCGCGGCCGCGACGGCCAGATCGAGACGGTCGCCTACCACGAGCTCGCGCCCATGCTGCTCAATGAGATCCAGAAGCAGCGCCGGCAGATCGAAGCCCTGACGGCAGAACTCGCGGAGATACGTACGGCCCTAAACCAGCGCAAATAGCGGGAGCTTCCCTGGGTTGGATGCCCCTGTTAGGAGGTGGCCCAGGCCTTTTCTGGAAAGCGTGCCTGGGCCCTGTGGACCTGGGACCGGATTCTGGAGTCTCTTTCCGAGGTCTGCCATGTCCACCCGAGCCACCTGTCGCGCCCTGTTCCATCTCGCCGCCTGTTTCCTGGTGGCGCTGCTCACGGCCTGTGGAGGGCATGGTGGACCTCTGATTCCCGTCCCGGTGGTGGCCCCAAGTGTCCTGACTTACGCCGCGAACCCCGTGGTCTACACCGTGGGTCTTGCGATCGCCACGAATGCCCCCAGCCACGGGGGAGGTGCTGTGGATGCCTACACGGTGACCCCCACATTGCCCGCAGGCCTTGCCCTGAGCGCGAGTTCGGGGGCAATCACTGGAACTCCCACGGCCATGACCGCCTCGGCCAGCTACACCGTCACCGCCACGAACAGCGCTGGCAGCACCACCGCGAGCCTGACGATCACAGTCAACGACGCCCCTCCCAGCAGCGTGGTCTACAGCAGCAACCCGGCCACCTACACCAAGGGTGTGGCCATCCCTTCGAACACTCCCAGCCATGGGGGAGGTGTCGTCATCTCCTACAGCGTCAGCCCGAGCCTTCCGGCTGGTCTCAGCCTAAGCACCAGCACCGGCGTGATCAGTGGGACCCCAACGGCCATCGCTGCTTTCGCCAGCTACACCGTGACCGCCACGAACAGCGGCGGCAGTACCACGGTGAGCCTGTCTCTTGCTGTCAAGGATCTCCCTCCGACGAACCTCGTCTACAGCGCCCCCACGGCTTCCTACACCGTGGGCACGGTCATCGCCTCTAACCTGGCCACCTACGATGGTGGCGCCGTCGTGGCCTTCAGTGTCTCCCCGGCGCTGCCGGCGGGACTCTCGTTCAACACCACCAGCGGCGCCATTACCGGCACACCGTCCGCCGCTTCTTCCACGGCGATCTACACGGTGGCGGCCACGAACAGCGGGGGCAACGCGACGGCCAGCCTCTCCCTGACGGTCAACGACCTGCCTCCCACGGGGCTGATCTACGCCTTCCCGACGAGCACCTACACGGTGGGTACAGCCATCGCTGCCAACACTCCCAGCCATGGTGGAGGTACGGTCGCTCTCTACAGCGTAAGCCCCGCCCTGCCCGCAGGCCTGGACCTGAACGCCAGCACGGGTGTGATTTCGGGGCTGCCGTCCGCCCCCGCCACGCTGGCTGTCTACACCATCACCGCCACCAACAGCGGAGGCAGTACCGTCTTTGGGCTCTCTATCACGGTGAACCCCGCCGTGGCCGGCAAGACCTGGTACAGCGCCATCACCCTAGCCCTGGACAACCCCGGTGGGGACGCCATGGATCCCCAGATCGCCTTCGGTGGCTCCGGCCTTGCCACGGCGGTCTGGGATCAAACCTACGGCACGGGGCTCGGCGTATGGGCCCGCCGCTTCACACCTGCCACCGGCTGGGCACCCGCCGTGCGGCTGGAGGCGAACACCACTGAATCCGCCGTCGCCCCCAGGGTCGCTATGGATGCCGCTGGCAATGCGCTGGTGGTGTGGTTGCAGCGGATCAACTCTACCTATAGCATCTGGGCCAATCATTTCACGGCCGGCTCGGGCTGGGACGGTGCCATCCAGTTGGACAGCGGTGGACTTGGGTCCATGGCGGATCTGCGGGTGGCCATGGACGCGGCCGGACATGGCGTGGCGGTCTGGATCAACCTTGGGGCTGTGACTTCCCCCGTCCATGCCGCGCAGTACCAAACCGGCTCCGGGTGGAGTGCCGCAAGTCAGGTGCTGCCAGATGCCGGGTGGATTGACCTGGCCCTCAACCCCAGCGGGGCAGGCATGCTGGCGGTCAGTGCGGCGGATGTGGTCGGTACGACTGCTTTCAGCATGTGGGCGATCCCCTTCAGCACGGCCACCGGATGGGGTGCGGCGGCGCACCTGGAAAACGATAGTACGGGCGGCTGGGATATCATCCCCAGCGTGGCCGTGGATCCCACTGGCCGCGCCGTGGCTGTGTGGCAGCGTTTCGACAGCGCCGCCGGGCGATTCAATATCCGCTCCAACCACTTCGCGCCCGCCAGCGGCTGGGGCACAGCCGAACTGATTGAAACGAACACCCTCGGATTCTCCCGGGATCCCCGGATCGCCCTTGATGCCAATGGCAATGGGATCGCGGTGTGGGATCAGGCCGATGCCGGCCCGGGTGGGCACATCCAGATCTGGTCCAACCGCTTCACGCTGGGATCCGGCTGGGGCACGGCGGGGCTGCTCGAAAACTTCGGCGCCAACGACAACTACCCGGCCCAGTACCCCCAAGTGGCCTTCGATCCTACGGGGAACGCCTTCGCCCTCTGGCTGGACTCCGGGGGCGACATCCAGGGCGTGGGCTACACGTCGGGCACTGGCT
The DNA here is from genome assembly GCA_025361045.1 of Geothrix sp. Taxonomy (GTDB): domain Bacteria; phylum Acidobacteriota; class Holophagae; order Holophagales; family Holophagaceae; genus Geothrix. The sequence goes on from JANYAZ010000198.1 coordinate 10,749, forward strand.
GGGGCACTCAGCGGGCCATGGGGCCTGGTACTACCCAGGCCCCCGGCCCCCCCCAGATCGCCTTTGATGGCGACGGCAACGCCTTCGCCATCTGGCACCAGGTGATTCAACCCTCCAACCTTCTGCAATATTCGATCTGGGTGAGCCGCTACCAATGATTAGACCCAAGAGGAGCAGTGCTTTTGCGTGGTGAGGGCGCTGCTCCCCTTCTTGGCCCGGCTCATTGCAGAGGCTGGAGATTGCCTTCCGCGTCCAACCCAGCAAAGCGATAGCCCTCGGCGCGCAGCTTTGGGATGAGGACCGGCAGCACCTTGCCCGCGCGGTCGTGGATGTCGTGGAAGAGGATGATGCCGCGTTTTTCGTGGGCGATGACCTTGAGGACGCGGTCTGCCACGGAGCTGGGCACGGGGTCGGCCCAGTCCAGGCTGTCGATGTTCCAGAGCACGGAACGCAGGTGGTAGGGGCGCAACGCCTGCAACTGGGTGGCCCCGCGGGCGCCGTAGGGGAAGCGGAAGAGCTGGCTGTGGGCGCCGGGGATGGCCCGCAGCAGCTGATCCGTTTCGCGGATTTCCAGATCCAGGGGCGCGCCCGTCTCCTTGTTTAACTGGGCGTGCGTGTAGCTGTGGTTGCCCACCACGAAGCCCGCCTTGACGAGGTCCTCGGTGATGACGGCTTGGTGGCCCAGCTTCGGTTGGCCCGCGGCGTCGAGGGTGCCCAGGTTCCGCCCCACCTCGAAGAACAGGGCTGGCACATTCTCCTTGAGCAGGATGGCCTTGATCTCCTCGGTGTAAAGGCGGTGGGGACCGTCGTCGAAGCTGAGCACCAGCACCTTGTCCGGGAACTCGGTGCCGAAGAGCTCCTTCTTCGTGTCAGGTTCGCCCGCCGCGGGTAGCGGGGCGGGTTCCACCCCGTGGGCGAGCAGGTCGGTGACTGACACGCGCTTGCGAAGCTGGGCCACGTAGGCGTCCCACCGGTCCCGCCGGCCGCCTGCGGCGGGCTGGCCCGGTCCGCCGAACACCTTCCGGTACTCGGCGTCCACCTCGCGTTCAAGGCGATCCAGGGTGGCGAGGTCACGGGTCAGCCTGGCCTTGAGGCTCAGGCCTTCAAGGCTCTGATCCTGGGAGAGGCCATGATCGAGGATGCGCAGCGTGTCGCGGAAGGCCAGGCGGTCCAGGTCCAACAACTCGGGATCCCCCTCCATCCACTCCAGGAGGACCCGGACTCGCGGGTCACGTTGGGAGGCGGGCTGGGCGCAGACCTTCAGGAGAGTGAGGTTCAGGTGGTGGACCAGATCGCGGCGGTCGTGGTGGAGGCGATGACCGGCGTCCAGGGCCTTCTCGAGATCCTTCCCTTTCAGCTTGGCTTCGTCCGTGAAGAGGAGGATGAGCTGGCGGTGCACCTGCAGATCCGACCGCAGGGCCTCCAGGGCAGGGTCCCCAGATCGTTGCGGAACCGGGTGGGCGTTCGCATCCACCAAGGCGGCCGTGGCCGCGGTCGCGGGCTGCACGGGGCCATGCCCAGGGCGGCGCTGGGACATGAAGAGGGTTCCGCCTGCCAGGGCGAGGATCAGGAGGGTGATCGCGGAGCGTCCCATCAGAGCCCCAGCAGGCTGCGGACCTGGGCCAGGCGCTGCTCCCGCTCCTCGGCCTGCCCGCGTAGTTTCGCCACGGCGGCCTCGGGGGCCTTGGTGACGAAGCTGTCATCGGCCAGGCGCGACCGGAGGGGTTCCAGTTCCTTCTCGAGCTTGGCCAGTTCCTTTTCGAGCTTGGCCTTCTCGGCCACGGGGTCCTTGAGGCCCGCCAGTTCCAGGGCCACGGCGCCGCCCGTCATCACGGCCACGGCGCGGGTGGGTGCGGCGAGGTCATCCTTGGTGAAGGTGACGGACTCCAGGCGGGCGATGGACTTCAGGGCTTCCGTGAAGGGCTCCAACTCCATTAGCGAGCAAAAGGCGGGCACCCGCTTCGCGGGATCCACCCCCTGCTCGGCCTTGAGCCGCAGGAGGGCCGAGAGCACCTCCTGGAAGCGGGGGATGATCGTGGTGTCGCCGCCCACGGTCTGGAGGATCTTGTCGTCCATGGGCCAAGCTCTCAGAGCCAGCAGGGCTGGCTCTGAGCTGGGTAATCGCTGCGCGATTACGGCTTCATGGATCTCTTCCGTGAGGAACGGCACGAAGGGGTGCAGGGCTCGCAGCAGGATGTCCAGGAAGTGGAGGATGGCGGCCTTTTGGCCCGGCGTGCCGCTCAGCAGCTGTACCTTGGCCAGCTCGATGTAGGTGGCGCAGAAGTCGTCCCAGACCAGGTGGTAGAGCAGGTCCGAGGCCTCGTGGAAGCGGAATTCCTCAAGCGCCTTGGTGACCGCCGAAAGGGTATCTTTCATCTCTTTGATTAACCAGAATTCGGCCTCGCCGAATTCTGGCGCCATCGCCAGCGTGATGGATTCATCCAGATTCATCTGCACGAACCGTGACGCGTTCCAGAGCTTGTTGCAGAAGTTGCGGCTGGCCTCCAGGCGTGCCGTGCTCATGGCGATGTCCGTGCCTGGCGCGGCCATGATCGCCAGGGAGAAACGCAGGGCATCGGTGCCGTATTCCTCCATCACTTCGAGCGGATCGATGACATTGCCCTTGGTCTTGCTCATCTTCTGGCCGCTGGCATCGCGCACCAGGCTGTTGAAGTAGACCTTGCGGAAGGGCACGTCGCCCATCCAGGTGAGGCCAGCCATGGCCATGCGCGCCACCCAGAAGAACAGAATGTCGTAGCCGGTGATGAGCACGCTGGTGGGGTAGTAGCGCTTCAGGTCTTCCGTTTCGTCTGGCCAGCCGAACACGCTGAAGGGCCACAGGGCGGAACTGAACCAGGTGTCCAAGGTATCGGGGTCTTGAATCAGTTCACCTGCTCCGCATGCGCAGCATGCGGAGGGCTGCTCCATCTCCACATGGAGCTCCCCACACGTGGCGCAGGTCCAGGCGGGGATGCGGTGTCCCCAGACCAGCTGGCGGCTGATGCACCAGTCCTGGATGTTGGTGAGCCAGTGGTTCCACACGGCCACGTGGTGTTCGGGCGTGAACTGGATGGCGCCGGAGTTGACGGCCTCCAGGGCCTTGGCGGCGGCTTCCTTCACGTCCATGAACCACTGCTCGCTGACGAGGGGTTCCAGCACGGCGCCACTGCGATCGCTGAGGCTGATCTTGTTGACGTAGTCCTCCACCTTCACGAGGAAGCCCTGCTCCTCCAGGTCGGCCACCACGCGTTTGCGGGCCTCGAAGCGATCCAGGCCCGCGTAGGCGCCAGCTTCGGCGGTCATCTTGGTGTCGAAGCCGATGATGGTGATGGAGGGCAGGCCGAGGCGCTGGCCTGCGGCGAAGTCGTTGGGATCGTGAGCCGGCGTGACCTTCACGCAGCCGGTGCCGAAGGCGGGATCGACGAACGTATCAGCCACTACGGGGATCTGTCGCCCCGTGAGCGGATGGTTCATGAGCTTGCCGATCATGCCCTGATAGCGTTCGTCATCGGGATGCACGGCCACCGCCGTGTCGCCCAGCATGGTCTCGGGGCGCGTGGTGGCCACCATGACGTCACCGCTGCCATCCGCCAGCGGGTAGCGCAGGTACCAGAGCTTGCCTTTGCGCTCCTCGTATTTCACTTCGAGGTCGCTCAGGGCGGTCTGCAGGGCCGGGTCCCACTGGATCATGCGGGGACCGCGGTAGATACGGCCGGCCTTGTAGCTCTCCACGAAGACCTTGCGCACGGCCTTGTTCAGTGCCGGATCCAGCGTGAAGCGGTTGCGGGTCCAGTCCACGGAACAGCCCAGTCGCTTGAGTTGGTGCTCGATGGCGCCCTGGTTCTTTTCCTTCCAGTCCCAGATGCGTTTTTCAAAAGCCTCACGCCCCAGTTTGTGCCGGTCCGTACCCTCGGCCTTGAGCTGACGCTCCACCATCATCTGGGTGGCGATGCCCGCGTGGTCGGTGCCGGGCACCCACAGCGCGTCGAAGCCCCGGGCCCGCTTGAAGCGGGTGAGTACGTCGTGCAGCGTGTTCACCAGGGCGTGGCCCATGTGCAGGTTGCCCGTGATGTTGGGCGGCGGGATGACGATGGACCAGGGTTCCTTGCCGCTATTAGGGGCCGCCTCGAAGGCCTTTGATTCCTCCCACACGGAGTACCAACGGGTCTGGGCTGTCCTGAAGTCAAAGGCCTTGTCCATGTCGCGCATTGCAATCCTTGTCTTGGCCTTCCCCGGCTCCAAATCGGTGATGCCGATTTGGAGTGAGTGAACGGGACTTCATTTGGAACAGCCAGCCCAATGGGTCAGTTTACCCGTGGAAGAAGGAGGCTTCCAGATGGATCAGGTCGAGGTGACGTTGGGGCCCCATGGAATGCGATACCATGGTCGTCATTCGTCCGAGATGAGGACGGGAGGGCGCATGCGTCTGCTTCGGATCGTGACACTGGGACTGGCAGGCTCGCTGGCGGTGGGCCTTCAGGCGGCCGAAGACAGGCCCCTGCCGGCGCCCCACGCCAAGGCGAAGCTGATCTGCCATGACTGCCACCAGAAGGAGAAACCCACCTCGGCGGCCGTACCGGATGAGGCTTGCATGGTCTGCCATGGCGACTATCCCGCCATGAAGGCCCTGACGAAGGATGCCAAGCCCAACCCACACGGGTCGCCCCACGATCCCTTGCTCTGCACTGAATGCCACCGTCAGCACAAGCCGCCCGTAGTGAAATGCCTGGAATGCCATGAGGGGAAATACGCCTTCAAGATCAAGTGAGCTGTCGGGCATGGCAGGATGAAGGCTTCCCGTGAGCGGCCGCATGCCCCATCCAGCCCTGATCCTTGCCTCGACCCTGCTATTCGGTGCCAGGCCGATCTTCGCGGGGGTTCCCTTGGAGGGGCTCGTCCTACCCTACCGCCAGGTGGAGGTCGCAGCCCCGGTATCGAGCCGCATCACGGAGATGAAGGTCAAAGAGGGTGATGCCGTGAAGGAAGGGCAGCCCTTGGCCCTGCTCTACGGCAAGTTGGAGGAGTTGGAGGTGCAGCGGGCCAAGGTTCTGCTGGAACGTCGGGAATTCGAGGCCAAAGGCGCCAAGAAGCTGTACGAGAACCGCATCATTCCGGAGGCCAAGGCACTGGAAGCCCGCATCGATCTCGACCTGGCCCGGCTGCAGTACGAGACCGCGGCCGAGCAGGTCCGGCTTCGTACGATCCTCGCACCCATGGATGGCGTGGTGGTGACCCGAACGCGGGAGGTGGGCGAGACCGTCTCCACCGCCCAGCCGCTGTTCCGGATCCTCGACCTCAGCAAAGTGGTGGTCCAGATTGAGGTGGAGCCGGGGCAGTTGGCCACCTTGGTACCGGGCCGTCGGGTCCGGGTCTCCTTCCCCCAGGCCGACCAACAGACCTTCAGCGAGGGCGAAGTGGTCCTCGTGGATCCCTGCACGAATGCGGAGGGGCGGGTGCGCGTGAAGGTGGTGGTGGAGAATCCGGAGCGCCGGATCCGGTCCGGAATCAAGGCCCTGGTGGATCTGCCTGGTCCGTCTCAGCCCTGAAGGAACCGCTCGGGGTTGAAGCCGTTGACCATGGCGCCCCAGTGCCGTCCCCCGATGCGGATGGGCAGGGCCAGATCGTTGAGGATTTCCCCGGTGTCCCGCATGTAGGTCTGGAAGAGGAAGGCCTCGGTGTTCCGCGCCCGCCGTTTCTCCGTTTCGACCGTGAAGTAGATCCGCTGGTGGCGGCTCTTCAGGACGTCCACCTTGGGGTCGCCGGTCAGGGGGTCGGACACGCCCGAGTGGTGGATGGCCAGGTACCCGTTGACGTCCAGGGCCACGGAGTAGATGGAGCCCAGGTCCCGGCGGGCTTCGTCGAAGAGGGGTTGGAGTTCCCGGGCGAAGACGGCGGCGTAGGAGGTCATGAACTTCTGGGGGTTCGTGTCGGGGACGGGCCGGTAGCTCTGGTCGAAAACATCGACGCCCCGGGCGGCGAGCTCCTGGATCCGGGTCTCCATGGCATCGCGCCAGCGGAGGGTCCGCTGGATCACTGATTCGAGCTCGCCCGTGCCGGTGCGGAAGCGGGAGACCAGCTCCAGCAGCCGCTCCGTGGCACGGTTCATGTCGCCGGAGAACCGGGTGGATTCCTGGAGGCGACCTTCGGCCGTCGCGCTGAGGTTCTGGATGTCCTGGGCCTGCTGGTGGATCTCGACGCTGGTGCCTGAGATGCTGCCCACGGCCGAGGTGGCCCCCGTGAGCTGGGCGCTGTTCTCCTCGAAATCGCGCACCAGCTTGGCGAAGTGCTCCGAGGCCCGGCCGAGGATGCCCGAGGTCCCCTGGAAATCCATGGTGATCTCCTGGATGCCCTGGGAGGTCAGCTCCACCTCCCGGAGCATGTCGCCCAGGTTGCGGGAGATCTCCTCGGCGGCTTCGCCGACATTGCCCGACAGCTTCCGCACCTCCTCGGCCACCACCGCGAAGCCCTTCCCCGCCTCGCCCGCATGGGCCGCCTCGATGGAGGCGTTGAGGGCCAGGAGCTTCGTCTGCTCCGACACCCCCTCGATCAGCTGGACGACGTCGATGATGCGCTCCGACCGCTCGTTCAGGCGCACCACCAGCGCCGAGAACTCGGCCAGCCGTCGGTTGGTCGTGGCCATGGAGGCATCCGCCTCCAGAAGCTCGGTGCGGGTCATGCGGGCGGCTTCGAGGTTCTCCAGCGTGGAGGCGGTGATGTGGCCCGTGACCTGGGCCACGTTGCCCACGGCCTCGGCCACGTCCTGGCTGGTCCGGGTGATGCGTTCCGACAGGGCCCCCTGGCGCTGGGCATCCACGGCGGAATCGGAGGCGAGCTTGGTGGTGCGGGTGGAGCCGACGGCAATGGATAGTCCCAGGCGCTTGGAGCTGTCCAGGATGTTCCGGATTTCCCCGGCGAAGCGGTTGAAGCCGGCGGCCAGCTGGCCGATCTCGTCGTGGGTGTCGAGATCGACGTCCTTCGAGAAGTCGCCGCCCTGGATGATCCCTGTGATCTTCCGCAAGGGAACGGCCACGGACAGGTGGAAGGTGAGGAAGGCCCCCGCCGCGACGACCAGGGCCAGGATGGGGATGGCGATGGCCATGGATTCGGTCCGCGCCAGGTGCTCGAGGGTGGTCGCATCCAGGCGGCCGGCGGTCGACAGGTTCGACCGGAGGGTCCGCGTGACCTGCAGGGTGTACCCGCTCAGCACGAGGAGCATGAGGTAGATCGGCACCATGCAGCCGAGGAGCTTGCGGAGCAGGGAGTTGAACAGGGCCCGCTCAACCCACTGGTAGAGGCCTTTGATCAGGTTCATGGGGGTCCCCCCGGTCCGCTCCGGCTGCCTTGGCTTCGCATGCCCATCCTCCGGCCGAGGGACGCTCCCAGGACGGGCAAGGCTGTCCCCGGAACTGGCTCCATTCCCCTGGATCGGGAAGCGGCCGGCCTTGAATGAGTCTGGATGGTTTTTGGGAGGCGGCGATCAGAACCCTAGTCGCTCGACATGCGCTCCCACATGTCCTCCCACTCCAGTTCGGTCCACCATTCCCGTTCGAGCCCATCGCAGGTGGTGCCAAAGGAAGGACAGGCGACACAGCCATCGCCCCGGTGGACTTCGGCATCATGGTAAGGGGGGTAGAGAGCAAGTAGGGCCAGTCCGGCCTCGTGAGCGGCAGCCTCCTGGGCGGTCATGGGACGGGAGGGCAGCTCTCGGATGTGGAACCGGCGCAGGCGCTCCTGGCCTTCAGGAAACAGCACCGAATTCTCGGCGTCGATGTGCCGCCAGAGGGAGCGGCTGTAGTCCACGGCCAGCGTTTGCAACTGTTGGCGGTCTTCTTCCGACGACAGGGAGGCACCCAGCCTTGCCTCCAGGGCCTCCAGCAGCACCCCCATGCGCCGATGTTCACGCGTCAGGGCCGCGATGGGACCCCGATCCGCCGGGAGTTCGGCCCGTTCTGCCAACGCCTGGAATAGGACCACTTCCTCCTTGTCGTGATGGAAATCCCCGGCGTAGCGGCGGAAGAAGGCCATGAAGCGGGCTCCGTCCGCCGGGTCGCCCCCACCTGCCAGTCGTGCCGTGACGAAGGCCCGCAGGGAGCCCAGCACCTGCTCGATGAGCTCGTGCTCGACCTTTAGATCCTCGATGAGCCGCATGGCGTCTACACCCTGGCCGCGAAGCTCTCGACCCTCATACCCAGCGCGTTCAGCAGCCAGTGGTCATGGTTGCCGCCCGGGTTGGGTGTGGTGAGCAGCTTCTCGCCGGTGAAGATGCTGTTGGCCCCCGAGAAGAAGCAGAGGGCCTGCAGCTCGTCGCTCATCTGAGTGCGCCCGGCGCTGAGGCGGATGCGGCTCTTCGGGAAGAGGATGCGGGCCGTGGCGATCATGCGCACCAGCTCCAGCGGGGGCAGGGGATCCACGTTCGCCAGCGGCGTGCCGTCCACGGCCAAGAACTGGTTGATGGGGATGCTCTCCGGCGCGGGCTCCAGCTCCGTCAGCTCCTGGAGGAAGTGGATGCGCTGGTCGAGGGTCTCGCCCATGCCCACGATCCCCCCGGAGCAGACCTCCAGCCCAGCAGCTCGCACGGCGGCGATGGTCTCCAGGCGCTCGTCGAACGTGCGGGTGTGGATGATGGTTTCGTAGAAGTCGCGGCTGCTGTCGATGTTGTGGTTGTAAACCTGGCAGCCGGCGGCCTTCAAACGTTTGGCCTGGGACTCGTTGAGCATGCCGAGGGTGACGCAGACCTCCATGCCCATGCCAGACACGCCCTGCACCATGTCCAACACGGCGTCGAAGTTGGCGTCGTCCTTCACTTCGCGCCAGGCGGCGCCCATGCAGTAGCGGGTCGATCCATTGGCTTTGGCCTCGGCGGCACCTGCGAGCACCTGGTTGACATCCTTGAGCGGTTCCACCTTCAGATCGGTCTGGTACCGGGCACTCTGGGGGCAGTAGGCGCAGTCCTCAGGACAGGCACCGGTCTTGATGGAATCCAGCGTGCAGAACTGGATTTCCTCCGCGTTCCAGTGCTGCCGGTGGGCCGTGGCCGCCCGGTACAGCAGCTCGGGTACGGGCAGATCGTGGATGGCACGGATTTCAATGGGGCTCATGGGCATGGTCAAAGCTCGCAAAGGGCCATTCTACCCATAAGGGCTCATCGTCGGTTTTATGGACCCTCAGATCACTTATTGATCTGCACCGGTCTGTGTCGATGGATGAATATATTCAGATTCATACCGAAAGGATGCTTGGATAGACGGGTAAACGGGTGGGAATGCCCCTGCGTGCTAGATTGGGGTCAGAAACGCTTCGAATCCCATGCGAGGAGTGCCTTTGGCCCTACCGGCTGCCCCATCCTTGCCGACCACTACCCTGTCCCGCGAACAGCGGGTCCGGTTGTATCGCACGATCTACGCAGCTCGCCGGATCGATGACAAGGAGATCACGGGCAAGCGGCAGAACAAGGTCTTCTTCCAGATCAACGGGGTGGGGCATGAGGCGGTCCAGGCCGCGGCGGCCATGGTGTTCCGCCCGGGCCATGACTGGTTCTTCTTCTACTATCGCGACCGGGCCTTGGCCTATGGTCTCGGCTACACAGCCAAAGAGATGTTCCTGGGTTCCGTCGGCGCCCTGGACGATCCCGCCAGCGGGGGGCGCCAGATGCCCAGCCACTGGGGGCACAAGGGCCTCAACATCTTCACCACCTCCAGCCCCACCGGCAGCCAGTTCCTGCAGGCCGTGGGCGCCGTCGAGGCCGTGGTCCGCGCTGAGCAGGGTGGCCTGCAGGAACAGCTCGGCATCAAGTCGGACGAAGTCGCGCTCGTCACCACCGGTGATGGGACCTGCAGCCAAGGTGAATTCTGGGAAGCCATCAGCAATGCGGTGAACTTGAAGGCGCCCGTGGTGTTCCTGGTGGAGGACAACGGCTATGCCATCAGTACCCCCAGCGAAGTGCAGTACCCGGGCGGCAACATCGCAGCCCTCCTGCAGGGCTATGCGGCCCATGGTCTGCTGATCCTGGATGAGGTGGACGGCTGCGATCCCATCGCCAGCTATGAGGCCCTGAAGACCGCCGCCGAACATGCCCGTGCCCGCAAAGGCCCGGCCCTGGTGCGCGCCAAGGTGATCCGCCCCTACAGCCATTCCCTTTCGGATGATGAGCAGCTCTACAAGTCCAAGGTCCAGCGCGAAGCCGAGGCCCAGCGGGACCCGGTGATCACCTACGCGAAACAGCTGGTGGCCTGGGGAGACCTCAACGAAGCCCAGCTGCAGATGGTGAAGGACGAAGTACAGGCGGAGATCGACGCGGCCTGGGACGATGCGGACGCCGCGCCCCGGCCCGAACCCGGCAGCTACTACCGGCATCTCTACAGTGAGGAGGTCGATCCCACCTCCGCCGCCTTCGACACCGAAAACGCGCCCGGCGACCAGGAAATCGGCAAGAAGACCATGCTCGATCTCATCAACGCCACCCTGAAGCATGAGATGGCCCGGGATCCCCGCATTCTGGTGTTCGGCGAAGACGTGGCCGATGCCAGCCGTGAGGCCATCCTCGACGAGGTGAAGGGGAAGGGTGGCGTCTTCAAGACCACCCATGGGCTGCAGAAGCAGTTCGGCGCCCACCGCGTCTTCAACACGCCCCTGGCGGAGGCGACCATCGTCGGACGCGGCATCGGCCTGGCCACGCGGGGTTTCAAGCCCGTGGCAGAGATCCAGTTCTTCGACTACATCTGGCCCGCCATGCAGCAGCTGCGGGATGAGCTGGCCAACATCCGCTGGCGCTCCCACGGGGCCTTCAAGTCACCCATGGTGATCCGCGTGCCCATCGCCGGTTACCTCATGGGTGGCGCCACCTACCACAGCCAGTGCGGCGAGAGCACCTTTACCCACATCCCGGGCCTGCGGGTGGTCTGCCCCAGCACGGCTCTGGATGCTGCGGGCCTGCTTCGGACCGCCATCCGCTGCGATGACCCCGTCCTGTTCCTGGAGCCCAAGCACCTCTACCGGCAGACCCACAACAAGGGCAACGATCCTGGCCCCGATTTCATGATCCCCTTCGGCAAGGCCCGGACCGTGCGGGAGGGTACTGACCTGTCCGTCATCACCTACGGTTGCACCGTGCACCGTGCCGTGCAGGCCGCGCGGGAGGCCGAGAAGGAAGGCATCTCCGTGGAGATCATCGACCTCCGGTCCCTCAATCCCTACGACTGGTCCGCCATCGAGCGCACGGTGAAGAAGACCCACCGGGTGATCGTGGCCCACGAGGACACCCTCAGCTGGGGCTACGGCAGCGAAATCGTCGCCCGCATTGCGGACGAGCTCTTCTTCCACCTCGATGCCCCCGTTCGCCGTGTGGCCGCCAAGGACACCTGGGTGGCCTACTACCCGGCGCTCGAGGACGAGATCCTGCCCCAGCCCAAGGACTTCCTCGAGGCCTACCGGAAGCTCATGGCGGTCTGATCGTTTAAGAGCGCTAGGATGGGCCTATGCCCGGAGAGCTCATGCGCAAGGTTCTGGTTCTGCTCTGCCTTGGAGGGGTGTCTGCTTTCGCCCAGATCGGAAGCTCTGGTGGCTACTCTGCCGCACCCCAGCTGGATTGGACCTTTGGTGTCCACCGGAGCCAGCCCACGCTGTCGGGCGGTGTGGCTGGCAACAAGGATGGCCGGGCCTCCTTCGTGGATACCGACTCGGATCTCGGGCTGCAGCGCACCGGGAGCCCCTTCGGAACGTTCCTGGAGTACCAGGGCCAAGCCCATGGCTTCCGGGTGGGCTATGACGCCTTCCGCTTCGAGGGTGAACGGACTCTGTCGAGGGACATTCAGTTGGATGGGGTGTCCTACGCCTCGGGCACCGGAGTCCGGTCGAGGGCCGACGTCAAAGTCCTCGAAGGCCTCTATACCTACAAGTTCATCCACCAGGCCGACGCCTGGATTGGGCTCGATCTGGGGTTGCAGTACCTGAAGACGAACCTCACCGCGACCACCCTGTCCGCATCCCCCGCCCACCAGTCGGCCAGTCCTGCGCTGGTTGTGCCACAGGTCGGCCTCTCCGGCTGGTCCTCGGGTGCCGATGGGCTTCTCGAGTCCCGGGTCTTCTACCGCTACTTCACCCTCCGAGGCGCGTCCTACACCCGGTATGGTCTGGATGCGCGGGCCTATTTCTACCCCCGATTTGGCCTGCGGGCCTTCTTCGAGGCAAGCAAGGTCAAGGCTCCCGCCGGGTCCACCCAGGGGGACCTGGACTTCCACATGGATTCAAAGGTCACCGGCCTGGGCATGGTGATCCGGTTTTGAAGGGTCCAGGATTCTCCCTAAATGCCGGGCGAGGGGAATTGGTTGCAGAAAAAAGGCATGGACAGGAGCAATCCTGTCATGATGTTCGCGTGACCCGCCAGGGGCGGACCTCACACCGATGCTATGACGGCCTTGTCTGGGGAAAGTCATCGCTACACATCACCAGACATTCTGCAGGAAACAGTCATGGCTCAAGGTACCGTCAAGTGGTTCAACGCTGAAAAGGGCTTCGGTTTCATCACCCCCGACGAGGGTGGCGCTGATCTCTTCGTCCACCACACCGCCATCCAGGGTGGCGGCTTCCGCACCCTCGACGAGAACCAGCGCGTCAGCTTCGAAGTGGCCCAGGGCCAGAAGGGCCCCCAGGCCACCAACGTTCAGAAGGTCTAGTTTCTTCGTTCTCTTGTGACGGGCGGTCCTTCGGGACCGCCTGTTTGTTTGGACCCTAGTGGTGCCCATGTCCGTGGTCGTCCGCCACGGCGGGGTTGCCCATGAACTCGGCCTTGCGACCCAGGAAGATCACCCACAGGCCATAGCTGGAAAGGGTGGCCAAACCCAGATAGAAGAGCGCGGGGCGAAGGGCTGCGAGCGACAGATACCGGAAACCCAGCAAGCCCATGACGGACCCGAAAAAGCCGACCGAGATGAGCAGAATTCCCCAGCGGGCCGCAGCCACGGGGTTCTGGCCCACTTCCTCGGGGAGCGTGCCCAGAGGCGTCTTGACCTCCCCCGCCACATGGGTGCCCTGGAACAGCAGGACGACGAACAAGATGAAATAGAAGACCAGGAAGATCATGGCTATGCTCCGGGGGGAATTAGGATCGCACGGGGGAAGACATGGATGCGATGGCATGGGGCAAAATTCCCACCTTGACAATATCAATCGATTGATTAAACTCAAAACATGATTTAATCATTCGATTGATTCATGTCGAGGCACCCCATGACCGTTCTCACTTTGCCCCAGGACACCCGCACCCGGCTCGTCGAATCAGCCATCCTCCACTTCGCTGCCAAAGGTTTCGACGGGACCGGCATCCGCGAGATCGCCAAGAGCGCCAACGCCAACTCGGCCTTGGTGGCCTATCACTTCTGCGGCAAGGAAGGTCTCTACCTGGAGGCGCTCAGGTCGATCTTCTCCCGGAAGGTTTCGCCGGTCTCCCTGCTGGCGGACCTGCCACCGGCCGGGTCGCCTGGGGCCCGCAAGGCCGCCCTGCAGGGATTCCAGGATTACATCCGCGCCTTCACCACCGAGATCATGTCCTGCCAGGGGGTGGACCCGATCGACGAGGCGGCCATGGTCCTCATGACCCGGGAGATGCAGTCCCCCAGGGCAGCCTCCTCGGCCCTGCTGGTGGAGCATATCCAACCCTACGTCACCTACCTGACGAACTGCCTCCAGATCCTGCGGCCCGACCTGGACGAGGATGCGCTCTTCGCCATGAGCGTGAGCATCCAGGGGCTGATGATCCACTTCCGGAACTCACTGGGGATCATCCGCCTCGTCCGGGGCAACCCGAACTACCCCGAGGACATGGCAAAAGTCATCCAGCACTTCATTGATTTCAGCCTGCGGGGACTTGGCGTCCCCGAGGCCTTCCCGCAGCCGAGGAACTGACCATGCTCCTGATTTCACCCCCCGCGCTCCAAGCCCCGCTCCTGACGCCCACCCCCGCGGAGACCCCCCGAGCTCCGCTCGCGCTGGACCTCTCGGGCGCCCTGTCCCGGGCCCGGTCCGAGAACGCCATGCTCCGCGCCGCCAAGGCCCGCGTTGACGAGCGGCGCGGCCTCATCACCAGCACAAGGGCGGACGCGCTGCCCCAGTTGACCCTGGTGGGCGACTTCACCCGGGCCCGGGATGTCTCCATCCTCAGCAGCGGCTTCGCGGACAGCGCCGCCAGGTTCGGCCTCACGCCGGATTCCCTGGTGGGGGCCCGCAGCATCTACACCACCCAGGCCAACCTGAGCCAGCCCCTATTCTACTGGGGCAAGCTCGGTACAGCCGTGGACATCGCCAAGATGGGCGAGCAGGAGGCCGCCTTCGGCTACTCGACCGCCGAGCTCGATACGCTGCATGGCGTCGCCAAGGCCTACCTGGGCGTCCTGTCCGCCCAGGCGGAGCAGGAGGTTATCGAAAGCCACCGCAAGACCGCCGAGCAGTTCGTGTCCGACGTGAAGGCGCGGCTGGAAGCCCAGACGGCCACCGAGCTGGACCGCCTGCGGGCCGAGAGCGAGTTCCTGGCGGTGGTTCCCGAAGCCCTCCAGGCCGAGGCCCAAAGCAAGCGGGCCCTGGAGCTTCTGAATGGTCAGCTGGGGCTGGATCCCAAGACGCCGCTCGCCCTCGCCGGCCTCGGGCTGCCGGAGGCGGCCGCCAAGCCCGCGGGTGCGGAGCGCAGCGAGCTGGCCCAACTGAAGCAGCAGGAGGCGATGTACCGCGCCAACGACAAGATCATCAAGTCCGACCTGCGCCCCAAGTTCGACCTCAGCGCGAGCTACGGGTACCAGGCCGGCAAGTCGGACAACCTCTTCAAGGAGCCCTACGACACCTGGAAGGTGAGCCTCACCATGAAGTTCCCGGTCTTCGACGGGCTGCGCAGCTCCGGCAAGCGGGCCCAGAATACGGCACAGCTGGAGCAGGTGAAGCAGATGCGCGTCGACCGGGAGCGGTCGGTCGCCATCGAGCAGAGCACTGCCGACCGGGAGCTGGAGAAGGCCATCGCCCTCAACGAGGCGGCCCGAAGGGCCCACGACGCCACGCTGGAGGCGCTGCGCATGAGCCGCGAGTCCTTCGACCAGGGCCTCATCACGTCCCTCGACCTTCTGCAAGCGGAACGCATGGAACGCCAGGCGGAAAGCCAGCGTCGCCGCGCTGAACTGGGCCTCTGGTCCGCCCGCTTCGATCAGCGCCGGTCCCTCGGCCTGCCCCCTCTCTAGATCTTGCCGAATTCTTTGGAGTTGACCATGAACCGAAAAACAGTCTTCTACATCGCCCTGCCCATCGCGGTGATCGCGGGAGCAGCCACCTACCACCGCAGCCAGCGCAACAGCGAGCTGAACCACCAGGCCACCGTGAAAGGCGAAGGCACGGTGGCCGTCACCCTGGTCAACGTCCAGGAGCGCAGCTTCCGTCCCGCCGTGGCCTTCACCGGCACGATGCTGGCGGTGAACCGCGCCGAGCTCAAGGCCGAAGTCACCGGACGCGTCACCCGCGTGGCCGTGCAGGAGGGGGATAGTGTCGCCGCCGGGGCCCTGCTGGGGGCCCAGGACGAGGATGACTACGTGCTGGGGTTGCAGGCCGCCGAGGCCCAGCTGGCCCAGGCCAGGGCCCAGGCCCTGCAGGCCCAGCGGGACAATGACCGTTCCGTGGCCCTCTTGGAGAAGCGCAGCATCACCCGCCAGGCGGCCCAGCAGGCCGAGACCGCCTGCAACGCCACCAAGGCCGCGGCCCAGGCCGCCGAGAGCAACCTCGGGCTTGCCAGGCTTCGGTTGAAGAAGGCCCGCTTGGTGGCGCCCTTCGCGGGCCAGGTGGCCCGCCGCCTGGTGCAGCCCGGCGAGATGCTGAATCCCGGCCAGACGGCCTTCGAAGTGGTCGACAACCGCAAGCTGGAGATCCGCGCCGACCTGCCCACCGAGGCCATGGCCCAGGTGAAGGTGGGCCAGCGCGCCACCTTCCGCGCCATCGGGCTGGACCGTCTCGTGGAGGGCCGGGTCGCCCAGGTGAGCCCCAGCCTCTCCCAGGATGGCCGCACCCTGCGGGTGCGCGTCGAGGTGCCCAATCCCGATGGCCTGCTCAAGGGCGGGCTCTTCGTGGAGGGCGTGATCCTCGGCGAGGGTGAGACCAAGAGCGCCGCCCTGCCGGCCACCCTGCTGAAGGCCCAGGACCGCGATGCGGAACTCTTCGTCGCCGAGCAGGGCCTGGCCGCCCGCCACAAGGTGGTGCTGGGGCCGGAACAGGACGGCTACCGACCCATCAGCGGCCTGCCGGTCGGCACCTCGGTCATCGACAGCGGCAAGGATCTCGTGGGCGTGGGTAGCCGCCTGCGCGTCTCCACGCCCGCCGCCGGGGGGAAGTGAACCATGTTCCTGTCTGACCTTTCCATCCGCCGACCCGTATTCACCGTCTGCATCATGCTGGCCCTAGTGGTGCTGGGCCTCTTCTCCGTGAAGAGCCTGGGCATCGACCAGTACCCCAACACCGACATCCCCACGGTCACCGTGTCCGTCATCTATCCCGGCGCCAGCCCCGAGTCCGTCAAGCAGGACGTGGTGCGCAAGATCGAGGAGGCCGTCAACCCCATCGAGAAGATCAAGGAGATCAGTTCCACCAGCCAGGAGGGCCTGGGCACCCTGGTGATCCAGTTCCACCTGGGCCGCAACGTGGACAACGCCCTCAACGACGTGCGCACCAAGATCGGCCAGATCCGCCGGGACCTCCCCAACAACATCGAGGAACCCGTCATCTCCAAGTTCGACCCGGCCCAGCTCCCGGTGCTCTCGCTGGTGGTGAAGCCCGACGCCAAGCACACCGGCATGAGTGATCGCGAGCTCACCCGCATCGCCGAGGACTTCCTGAAGCGGCGCATCGAGAACATCCCCGGCGTGGGCAAGGTGGATCCGGCGGGCGTCAGCACCCGCGAGATCCTCGTGCAGATCGATCCCCAGAAGCTCGAGGCCAAGGGCCTGGCCCTGGGGGCCGTGAAGAGCGCCCTGTCCAGCGACACCATGGCCATCCCCAGCGGCAACCTGCTCCAGGGCAGCCGGGAGGTCTCGGTGAAGGTGGACGCGAAGGCCAAGTCCGTCGACGACTTCAACCGTGTGATCGTGGGCAACAAGGAGGGCCGCCCCATCGAGCTGCAGGAGGTGGCCAAGGTCGTGGATGGCATCAAGGAAAAGCGCAGCCTGGCCCGCCTGGATGGCAAGGACGTGGTGGCTCTGGAGATCCAGCGGCAGACCGGCGGCAACACCGTGGCCATGGTCACCGCCGTGGAGAAGGCTCTGGAGGAACTGAAGCCCGAACTCTCCAAGCAGGGCGTGGAAGTGGTCACGGCCAAGGACAACGCCCGCTTCATCATCAACAACGTGGAGGACGTGAACATCTCCATCTACGTGGGCGGCCTGCTCACGGTGATCATCGTGTTCTTCTTCCTGAA
>JANYAZ010000220.1 GCA_025361045.1 Geothrix sp.
GCCCTGATCCTGGCGGTGGTGGAGGTCTTCGCCATCCTGATCCTGCCGTCCTACCTCACCTCGGCCGTGGGCTTCGTCATGCTCGTCCTGGTGCTGGTGCTCCGGCCCGGAGGGCTGTTCGGGCAGCGTGTGCTGGGATGATGGCGCGCATTCGGACCCTACCCCACTCCCGGGTGGTGACCGCCTATCTCATCGCCGTGGCCCTGCTGGTCGCCCTTCCGATCCTCACGAATCTCTCGATCTACACCCACAACCTCATGACCCTCACCTTTCTTAGCGTGGCTGGCGCCCTGGCCTGGAACTGGATGGGGGGGTTCCTGGGCCAGGTGAGCTTCGGGCACGCAGCGATGTTTGGCGTGGGGGGCTTCGTGGCTGCCCGGATCCTTCTCTGGGCCCCGGTGCCCGCGCCCCTTGCCTGGCTCGCGGGGGGGCTGGTGGCGGGAATCTTCGCCCTGGGCGCCCACCCGACGCTGCGGCTTCGCGGACCGTACTTCTCCATTGCCACCATCGGCCTCGGCGAAGCGGCCCGTCTCATCTTCACCTACTGGGAAGACTTCACAGGGGGCTCCTCTGGCCTCTCCCTGCCCATCGATCCCGACATGAAGCACTGTCTCTACTGGTGGTGCCTCGGCCTCGTAGTGCTGGTCGCCGCCGCCAGCTGGTTCATCCGTCGTTCCGCCCTGGGCCTGCAACTCCTCGCCATCAAGGCGGATGCGGACGCGGCGGCGGATCTCGGCGTCTCCGCGACCTTCTACCAGGACCTGATGTTCTGCCTCTCTGGCGCCGTGATGGGTCTCACGGGGGGCATGTGGGCTTCCTACTTCAGCTTTATTGAACCCAATGACATGTTCGGGTTCGACCGTTCCATCGGCTTCGTGCTGATGGCCGTCATTGGGGGCGTTGGCACCGTGTGGGGACCGATTCTCGGCGCGGTGGTCTTCGTCCTCCTCCGTCAGTACCTCCTGGCCTCTTATCCGCAGCTCTACCTGGGCCTCTACGGCCTCCTGCTCATCTTCATCATCCTCTTCGAACCCCTGGGCCTGACGGGCCTGCTCCTCCGCCTCTGGCGGCGGCTGCGCATCTCGCGCCTGGCGGCTTGACCATGCCCCTGCTCGCCACCCGCACCCTCTCCAAGAACTTTGGCGGCCTCAAGGCCGTGGATGGCCTGGATCTTGTGCTCGAAGAGGGACAGATCCTCGGCGTCATCGGTCCCAATGGCGCGGGCAAGACCACCCTCTTCAGCCTCATCGCTGGATCGATCCCGCCCTCCTCCGGCGAGGTGCTCCTGGACGGGACGCGCGTGAATGGCCAGCAGGCCTACCGGATGGTCCGGGCGGGGGTGGTCCGCACCCACCAAATCGTGCGGCCCTTTCCGAACTTGACGGTCTTGGAGAACGTGATGGTGGGCGCCATCCACGCCCGGGGTCGCGCCACCGGGGCCGCGCGGGACCGCGCCGAGGAGGTGATCGGGTTCGTGGGTCTGGGTGACCGCACCCATTCCCTTCCCGGGACCTTGACCCTCGCCGGGCGCAAGCGCTTGGAACTTGCGCGGGCCCTGGCAACAGCGCCGAGGGTGCTGATGCTCGACGAGGTGATCGCCGGCCTCAACCCCTCTGAAGCCCAGGGACTGGCAGTCCTCATCCGGAGGATCCGCGACGAGCGGAGCGTTTCGGTGATCATGATTGAACATGTGATGCCCGCTGTGATGAGCCTCTCGGACCGTGTGCTGGTCCTCGATCAGGGCCGGAAGATCGCGGAGGGGACGCCTCTGGAAGTGGTGAACGATCCCGCGGTGGTGGTCGCCTACCTGGGCGAGAACCACGGGGGGGCCACCGCATGAGCGAACCCCTGCTGCAGCTGGAGGCCATTGATGTCTTCTACGGGGACATCCAGGTGCTCTACGGGTTGTCCCTGGAGGTCCATGAAGGTGAACTCGTCACCCTGCTGGGATCAAACGGGGCCGGGAAGACCACCACCCTGCGGGCGATCACGGGGCTGCGCCCCCCCCTCTCCGGGGACATCCGATATCGGGGAGAATCCCTCGCCGCTGTCCCCGCGGCTGGACGTGCTGGCCTAGGCATCTCTCTCGTCCCCGAAGGCCGGGAGTTGTGGCCTCAACTCACCGTGCAGGAGAACCTGGAACTGGGTGCCTATGATCCCCGGGCCCGCCCCCATGCGGCCAGGAATCTGGAGCAGGTCTTTGCCCTGTTTCCACGGCTTTTGGAGCGCCGGCGGCAGGTCGCGGGCAGCCTGTCCGGAGGTGAGCAGCAGATGTGCGCCATCGCACGCTCCCTCATGTCCGAACCGACGCTCCTCATGCTGGACGAACCCAGCCTGGGTCTGGCGCCCCTGCTGGTGGACCAGGTGATGAAGACCATCTCCGACCTGCATGCAGCCGGCATGACCATCCTGCTGGTGGAGCAGAATCTCCACCGCGCCCTCCAGATTTCCCAGCGGGGCATCGTGATCGAAACAGGGCGGGTCCGCCTTCAGGGCACCAGCGCCGAACTCTCCGCCAACCCAGACATCCGGGCGGCCTACCTGGGCCTGTGAGGTGCATCCATGAACATGGCTCAAGTCATCGCGGACCAGGCCCGACGGCAGGGCGCGAAACTGGCGATTCTGTTCGAGGACCGCGCCTGCTCCTACGCCGAATTTGATACCGAGGTCGAATGGCATGCCTCTGCCCTGCAGAGCCTGGGCATCACCAAGGGGGACCGGGTGGCCTATCAACTGCCCAAGTGCCTTGAGGTCCTGTTCCTTCATTTCGCCATTCTGTCCCTCGGTGCCGTTGCGCTTCCCCTCAACTCCGACTACCGCCCCGAAGAACTGGAGTATTTCCTTGCCGACTCGGGCAGCCGCCTATTCATCACGGACCAGCAGCGGTTTGCCACGGCGCGCAATCAGATCCAGGGCATCCAGGGGTTGATGGTGTTCCTGGTGGGCGAGGCCGTGGGGCCGATGACCGGATCCTGGTCCGAAGCGCTCTCTCGGGCGGTGCTGCCCTTCGACCGCCCCTATGCCGCCGGAGATGATGAGACGGCCATGTTCTGCTACACCTCCGGCACCACCGGCCGGTCCAAGGGGGCGATGATCACCCACCGGAATCTGCTCTCCAACGCGGCCGCCCTTCATGAGATGTGGAACTGGTCCGATCAGGACCGGCTGCTGCATGTGCTCCCCCTCTTCCACATCCACGGGCTGAATGTCGCGGCACAGGGCTGCCTCTACGCCGGGGCCACGATGGTCATGCACGAGAAGTTCGAACCCCGGCGGGCCTGGGAGGCCCTGAACGGGGAGGGATGCACGCTTCTGATGGCCGTCCCCACCGTCTACCAGCGGCTGATGAACGAATGGGAGCACCTCGGCAACGCGCCGGACCTCTCCGGCGTCCGCCTCTTCGTCTCCGGCTCGGCCCCCCTTTCCGACACCCAGTTCCGTAGGTTTGAAGGTCTCACGGGCTTCCGGATCCTCGAGCGGTACGGGATGACCGAGACCGGCATGATCGCAAGCAACCCATTGGAACCATCCGGCAGGAAGGAAACGAGCGTGGGCTACCCCTTACCCGGCGTCCAGGTCCGCATCGCGGCACCGGATGGGACCAGCCCGATTCCCGGCGAGGTGGGCGAGGTCTGGGTTCGGGGCGAGAACGTGTTCAGCGGCTACTGGGGGATGCCGGAGAAGACCCGCGAATCCTTCGTGGATGGCTGGTTCCGGACGGGCGATCTTGGCTGGTGCGATCCCCAGGACGGGGACCGCCTCTACCTGGCGGGTCGGGCCAAGGAACTCATCATCTCGGGCGGCTTCAACGTCTACCCCAAGGAGATCGAGAACGTGCTCGAAGGTCTTCCCCAGGTGCGGGAGGCGGCGGTCATTGGCCTTCCCGACGATGATTTCGGCGAGCGGGTCGTGGCCGTGGTGGCGGTGCAGAAGGGTGCCGAAGCCCTCACAGAAGGCGACCTGATGGCCCAGTGTCGAGACCGGCTCGCCGGCTACAAATGCCCCAGACAGGTCCATTTCGTGAACGACCTGCCGCGCAACGCCATGGGCAAGCTGCAGAAGAACCTGCTGATCGAGCAGTACCGCTAGAATCTCCTCCACGCCCCCGATCGATTCCCGGTCCGACCCGCCCGCGGCAAGGCGCCTGCTCTGGAGCCCACGCTGTCTCGCACGAGTCCCTGGAACCCCCGATGATCAGCCTCTCCCACCTGGTGGAGGGCCTTGGCACGGGGCTGTGCGGAGGGATTCTGGCCGGACTGTTCGGCGTGGGCGGTGGCATCGTCATGGTGCCCCTCCTGGGTGGGCTCCTGGGCCTGGACCAGCATCGGGCCCAGGGCGCCACCCTGGCGGCCATGCTCCTGCCCACGGGGCTTCCTGCGGTGCTGGAATACCGCCGCCGGGGCGTTGCCACCAGCCTGCCCCTGGTGGCGGTGCTCATCCTCGCCTTCCTCTTCGGGATCACCGGAGGTTCCCTCCTGGCCAACCTGGTCCCCTCGGGGCCCCTGCGCTGGGGCTTTGCCGGATTTCTGGTGCTGCTGTCGGTCCGGACCTTCCTGGGGAAGGAGACTGCCGAGGAGGACCGCCGCACGAAGTCCTTCGACTTGTCCGGCCTGTGGACCTGGGGCCTGCCCATCGGAGTTCTGGCCGGACTCTTGTCGGGTCTCACGGGTTTGGGGGGAGCTGTGGTGGTGATCCCACTCTTGATCACGAAGTTCCGCATGTCCCAGCACGAGGCCCAGCTCACCAGCCTGGTGATGTTGCTGCCGCCCATCGGCCTGCCGGGAGTCTACGTGTATGCCAAAGCCCAGGGAGGGCTCCCCTGGATGGTGATCGGGAGCGTGGCAGTGGGGTTTGCCGTTGGGGCCCTGGGTGGGGCCCGGGTGGCGAACCGAGTGCGGGGCCCCAGGTTGAAACAGACCTTCGCCGGCTTCGTGCTGTTGATGGCGGTATGGATGGTCGTCCGGCACACCTGACGGGGATCAAGCCTACAGGAAGGTCAGCCGCGGATAGGTGGCGCCGAGTAGGGTGTTCGTCGTGGCCGTGGCTTGTCCGAGCCAGCGCTCCAGCACCGTGGCGTAGAGGCTGCGGAAGTCAGTGGTGAACTTCATGTTCCCGTTGGCGTCCAGGTTGGTGAGATCGGGGTAGCCGCCGTACAGGCCGCCTTTCACGGACTTGGCCACGCAGAAGGAGAGCCCCGCCGTGCCATGGTCGGTCCCGCCATTGTTCTCCTGCACGCGGCGACCGAATTCACTGTAGGTGATGATCATCACGCGGTCCTGGGCGTTGCCCGACGGGGTGGTGATGCTGGCCAGGTCGTCCCAAAAGGCCTTGATGGAGCCGCCCAGCGCCCGCTGGAGGTTCGGGTGATCCACGGCCTGGTTGCTGTGGGTGTCCCAGCCACCGAGGCGGGAGAAGAAGACCTGGGTGGGCAGGCCGGCAGCGATCATCTGGGCGATGAGCTTGAACTGGTTGCTGAGGCTGCTGGTGAGGTTGCCGCCGTTGTCTGCCCGCTTGATGGGATAGGCTGCGTCACCGGGATAGGGCACGCTGGGCGTGCGAGCAAGGAGAGAGCCTCCGGTGCCGAAGGCCGGGTTATTCTGGGCATCGTAGAACAGCTTCCCGGCCGCAGCCGCAGCCTGGTAACCGAGATTAGAGCTTGCGGCGCTGAGCGAGTTGCCCCAGCCGGTCTCGATGAGGGCCGCGTCGGGCATGGTGTTGCCGCTGAAGAGGTAGGCGGGGAAGACGTAGCCCCCAGGACCGGTGATGGAGACGAAGCTGCGGCTCAGACCCCTCAGCATCATGATGAGATCCGGGGTGACGGTGAGGCCCTGCAGGGCACCCCAACTGGGCACTGCCTCCGCGAAGCGACCCAGCCAGCCGGTGCCCGCAGGCGTGGCGGCCCCCTGGCCCCAGAGATCCTGGGCGGTGAAGTGGGAGAGGTTCGGATTGGGCATGCCGATGCCGGGAATCCAGGCCACGCGGCCCGCGGTGTGCAGCACGTCCATGCCGGTGAGATCCGGGTTCAGGCCCATGCCGCTGCCGAGATCGATCAGGGTGGACTGGTCGATACCCAGGGTGGCCCGCTTGGCCTGGTAGACGGGGAGGTTGGCGCCGGCGTTCGGAGGCATGACGTTCAGCCAGTCATAGCCGCCGTCGATGTTGACGACGACAAGGATGGGCGCGGCCGGGACCGGAAGTGGCGGCTGGGTGGCGGTGCCGCCACCACCGTGGCCGCCACCGGAACAGGCGCTCAGGCCGGCGAGGGCGGCGCCGGTGGCACCGAGGGTCTGGATGAATTCGCGTCGCGTGGTCATGGTCGCCTCCCGTCAGTACAGTTGGCCCGCAGGCGAGCAGAGGATGAGGAAGGCCAGCTCCCGGGCCTTGGTCTGGTCCGCGGCAGTCCAGGTGAAGGTGGAAGGCCAGAGGGCCGCCAGCCAGGCTGTGGAGACACCCGCGGGGATGGGCCCGGGCTGAAGCAGCGCCACCAGGCGGTCATACACGGCCTGCGCCGTGGCGGGGGTGCCGGAGAACCAGTCGGTGGTGATGAAGGTGGGGAAAAGAGGATAAGTGGTGCTGTTGAAGGAACGCGTCTCGGCAAGGGCAAGGGCTGCGGCCACCTTG
>JANYAZ010000223.1 GCA_025361045.1 Geothrix sp.
GGTGCCATGCATGTTGACGTAGCCCACCTGCTCGGGCGCGATGTCCGCATCCTTGATGGCCGCGCGCATCACGCGCTGGCCGCCCTCGCCCTCGGGGGCGGGGGTGGTGATGTGGTTGGCATCGCCGCTCATGCCGTACCCGACCACCTCGGCATAGATCTTCGCGCCTCGGGCCTTCGCCAACTCGTACTCTTCGAGGATGACGATGCCCGCGCCTTCGCCCATGACGAAGCCGTCACGATCCACGTCGAAAGGCCGGGAGGCCCGTTCGGGTTCGTCATTGCGGGTGCTGAGGGCGCGCATGGCGGCGAAGCCGCCGACACCCAGCTGATTGACCACGGAATCACTGCCACCGGCCATCATGCGGTCCGCGTAGCCGAAGGCGATGAGACGAGAGGCATCACCGATGGCGTGCGCACCGGTGGCGCAGGCGGTGGCCACAGCACTGTTCGGACCCTGCAGGCCGTACTTGATGCTGGCCTGGCCGCTGGCCAGATTCACGATGAGGCTGGGGATGAAGAAGGGGCTGGTACGGCGGGGGCCGCGGTAGCCATTGGCCTCGTCCCAGATGGTACTGAGGCCGCCGATGCCGCTGCCGATGTAGGTGCCGAAGACCTCGCGCTCGGCCTTGGTCAGCTCGATCTGGTCAAAGCCTGCATCCACCCAGGCCTCGTGGGCCGCGCCCAGGGCGTAGTGGATGAAGATGTCCATCTTCTTCTGTTCCTTCTTGTCGATGAACAGATCCGGGTTGAAGCCCTTCACCTGGCCTGCGATCTTGCACGCGAAGTCAGTGACGTCGAAGCGGTCGATGGTGGCGATGCCGCTCTTGCCGGCCAGCAGGTTGTCCCAGGTTTCGGGCACGGTGAGGCCGCAGGGGTTGACGGTCCCCATGCCGGTGATGACGACGCGACGACGCTGAACGGTCCTGGTCATGGGTTCACCTCGGGTAGGATCGGGAAAACAAACGTGCCGCAGGGCCATGGGGGGCGCTGCGGCACGTTACGATCGCGAAGGATCAAGCCTTCGCGTGCTTCTCGATGTAAGCAATTGCATCGCCAACGGTACGAATCTTCTCCTGCTCGCTCTCGGGGATCTCGAGGCTGAAGGCCTCTTCAATCGCCATGATGATCTCGACGGTATCGAGACTATCGGCGCCGAGGTCGTCCACGAAATGGCTGGACTCGGAGATGGAATCTTCGGGCTTGGCCAACTGCTCGGCAATGATTGCAATGACTTTCTTACGTACATCAGCCATCGGGGCTCCTCCAAACGAACCTGGAAACCCTAACACATCCAGGGCCGATTTTCCAAACCCTGGGTAAAGCACCTCTCACAAACCTTGAAGAACAGATGGATTGCGCAGACTCGCCAGGCATGGACGATGGAGTCATGCCCCACCCCCAGCAGGAACCCGAGCAAGGCTGGCCCCTTGGCTGGGGCGCCAGCCTGAAGGAATTCCGGACCTACCTCGCCGTGGAACGGGGACTCTCTGTGAACACGTCCTCCGGTTACCTTTCGGATCTGAACCACTTGGCAGCCTGGGCCTGCGACCAGGAGATCCTTGCTGAGGGTCTTACGCGCGATCACCTCACCGTCTTCATCATCTCGCAACAGGCGGCCGGCAAGGCCCCTCGCAGCCTCGCCCGGTTGAGTTCCAGCCTTCGCGCCTTCCTGACTTTCCTGCGGATGGAAGGAGGCGGTGGAGCCGGTCCCGAAGCCGTGGTGAAACCACCGAGGCCGCCGCGCATCCTGCCGCGGACCCTCGGTGAAACCCAGATCGAAGCCCTACTCAATGCCCCCGATACCGCCACCCCGCTGGGAGTACGTGACCGTGCCTGGCTGGAGTTGATCTATGCCTCGGGGCTGCGCGTCTCTGAGCTGGCGGCCCTTCCGGCTTTGTCCGTCTTTCTGGATGAAGGCTTCCTCAAGGTGACCGGCAAGGGACGCAAGGACCGGTTGATCCCCTTCGGGACCAGCGCCGAACGCTGGATCCGGGCCTGGTTGATGCTGCGGCCCGGGTTCAAGCCCAAAGGTGGGGAACTGTTCGTGGGCCAGAGGGGCGAAGGGCTCACCCGTCAGCACCTCTGGCGACTCTTGAAGGGGTACGCCCGGACGGCCGGCCTGCGTGCGGAAGCCGTCAGTCCCCATGTGCTGCGCCACGCGTTCGCCACCCATCTCCTCGACCACGGCGCCGACCTCCGCGCCGTCCAGGCCATGCTCGGTCACGCTGACATCAGCACGACGCAGATCTACACCCATGTCCACCAGACCCGGCTCCGCGCCCTCTACGACCAGATGCACCCGCGCTCGAATGGGTGAGAATCCGCTCCGGCCGAATTGCACGGTGGACCGTTCCGGCGGGATTGGGCGATGATGACCCAGGAGCCTCCCACCCATGGCCGTAACCAAGACACCCCGCAAGAAGCCCGAGACCGCCGCCGTGAAGGCGGAGAAACCCGCCCCCAAGGCCAAGACCACCCCTGCCAAGAAAGCAGCGCCCAAGAAAGCCGAAGCCGCAGAGCCCAAGGCCAAACCCGCCGCCAAAGCCCCGGCCAAGCCCAGGGCCTCCAAGGTTGAAAAAGCCATCAAGGGCGCAGAACCCACCGTCGAGGTCGTGGTTCCACCCGTCGCCGAACCCAAACCCCTCATCAAGAGGATCCAGGGCACTCCGGTCCTGACTCCCTTGGCGCAGGTCATCCTGACTGCCATCTGCGAGGGACGGGCGGTGGAATTCATCTTCGCGGATGCGGATGCCAATGCCCCCCGCACCTTCGAACCCCGTCATCTGACCTTCGACGCCCTCAGCCAGACCTGGTATGTCTGGGGCTGGGACCGTCGCTACAACGCCGAACGGCATCATCGAGTGGACCTGCTTGCAGAAGTGAATGCCGTGGACGGCGTAGGGCGAGCTGCCCAGGGCCCCTACCCCGAGGACACCCCCGCCAACCTCATCGGTGGCTGGCTGGGCGGCGAATCCATCGCCGTGAGGGCCAGCCTGATGAAGCAGTGGGTCTTTGCCATCAAGCAGGCGCCCCCGGCATTCCCCAACTTCAAGATCGAAGAGCAGGGAGACGGGCAGGCCATCGTCAGCTTCTCCGCCACGGATCTCCGCGCCATTGCCCGCTGGGCCATGCAGTTCGGCGATGGCATCCAGGTTCTGGAACCCGCGCGTCTGGTGGATCGCATCAAGCAGGTGGGTTCGGCGTGGGCCGGCCGGGATCGCCAACCCGCCGCGCTGCCAGCCCCCAAGCCCGCTCCGCGACCCGAACCCACGCATGAGCCCCGTCGCCAGGAGGCCCGCCCACCTCGTGAAGCGCGCCCGGAGCGGGAACGGGAAGAAGCTCCCAAGGCCAAGCCTGGCAAGGTCGAGGTCATCCGCTTCGATCGGCTCTGAGCCGCTACTGCCCCTCCAGCCACCAACCCCGGCGTCCAGGGACATAGCCATAGGTCTGCCCGAGTGGGTTATAACCCACGCCCCGTAGTCGCCGATCCAGGACCAGGTAGGACACACCATAGGTCAGCTGCAGCATGGGGTGGTCGTTCTGAATCTGCTCATTGATTTTCAGGTAGAGGCTCCGCCGCCGGGCGGGATCCAGCTCATGCCGTCCCTGCTCAAAGAGGCGATCCACCTCCCGGTTGTGATAGGCCGTGAGGTTGCTGCCACTGGCAATGCCATCCGACGAGAACAGGGGGCTTTCGTTGTCCGGATCCAGACCCGTGTTCCAGGCATAGTCCCAGATGTCCCCTTCCCCTTGGGTGGCCATGATAAAGGGCACATCGACCGCGGTGCGCCGCAGGTCAACCTGCACGCCAACCCTTCTAAGGGCCGCGCAAAAGGAATCCGCATGATCCCTGCCTGAATAGCCCCAGGCGGAGAACATGACCAACCGGAGTTCCCGGCCCTTGGCATTGCGACGGACGCCATCCGGTCCCACCCGCCAGCCAGCCTCTTCCAGCAACATCGCCGCGCGTTCCAGCCGGGGAAGGGGTTCCACCGCATGGTCGAAGGCCCAACTCTGGGGTGGCCAGAGGCTTGTGGCCAGTCGTTCGGCCCGGAGCTTCCTCTGTGCCCTGAGGAATTCCCACGGCAAGGCCTCCGCAAGGGCCTGTCGGATGCGAACGTCTCCCAGCAGGCTCCGCTCGGGGTTGCAGTTGAACCAGAATGTGTTGAACGAGGCCAGGGGCGTGGACTGGGCCAGGAGATTCCCATCTCCGAAAGCCCCCCGCCGAAGCAGGTAGTGCCGGAACCAGTCGAGCTCGCCGAAGTGGTACTCCCGCGCCTTGAGCTGCCGTCCGTACTCCGTTTTGTCCTGCGGTTGGACCCGGAAGCGAAAGGCCCCCCAACGACCCGGATGCGATCCGTGATAGCCACTCCACAGCTGGAGCTGGATGTCCGTCGCACGGGCCCCAGGCAAGACGCGGTAGGGACCCGACCCGATGGGTGCGTAGTTCAAGGGGTGCTTCAGCAGGTCAGCTCCCTGGGCATAGTGCCGCCGAGGAACGGGCTGGAAGTTGTAGAGATCCGACAGAAGGGTGGCGCGTGCCGCTTTCAGCCGGATCCTCACCCGGTGCGGTCCTTCGGTCGTCAGGCTGTCCAGCGTCCGGACGCCGACCAGGTCGTTGATCTTCCGTACCTCTGGCAGTGAAAGCATCCGCCAGGTCGCCACCACGTCTTCGGCCTCGATGGCGCTGCCATCCTGCCAGGTCAGGCCCGGGCGGAGCTTCAGCAGGATGTCGCGCCCGTCCTTGGAAATCTCCCAGCCCTCGAGCAGCTGAGGAACGAACTCGCCGTGGTCATCGAGGGCCACCAACCGATCGAAGACCAGATCCACCACCTGCACCTCGACCTCCCGGGCCAGCAGGAGGGGATTCAGGCTCATGACCGGCTTGTCCAGCGCCACGGAAATGGGCTGGGCCCCGAGAAAAAGGGCGGTGACGAACCAGACCAGAAGGGGTCGCATCAGGACCCTTCCAGCGTCCAGCCCCGCCGTCCGGGCCAGAAGCCGTAGGTCGTTCCGAGCCGGTTGAACATGACCCCCTGGAGGCGTCGATGCATGAGCACTCGTGCTTGAGTATAATTAGTGGGTATAATTGGTTTATCTTTATATATTAAATCGGAAATCTTCAAGTAGATCCCTTTGCGGACCTCAGGATCCAGGGTGTGGCGTCCCGCGTCAAACAGCCGGTCCATTTCCGGGTTCAGATAACTGCTCACATTCGCCTTCGTCAGGTA
Source organism: Geothrix sp. (assembly GCA_025361045.1). GTDB lineage: Bacteria > Acidobacteriota > Holophagae > Holophagales > Holophagaceae > Geothrix. Next base: position 5,234 of record JANYAZ010000223.1, read on the forward strand.
ACCCTCTCGGGTGAAGAGGGGGCTGTCCACATCCGGATCAAGGGAGAGGGACCAACCGAAGCTCCAGATGTCCCCTTCATGGTTGGAGGCTTTTTCGGTAAGTACCGGAAAGGCAATGGCCCGGATCTCGATTTGCATCCCCACCCGCTTGGCTTGGGTGGCCAGCAAACTGGCAGGTCCCTGCTTTAAGGTAGGTGCAGATTCATAGAGCACCAGGGACAAGCGGCGTCCCTTCGCATCCACTCGAACGCCATCGGGACCTGGTTTCCAACCCGCAGCCTCCAGGATGGAGAGGGCACGGTCGACCTGGGGCAGGGGACGGGGCGTTGCATCATAGGCCCAACTCTCCGGGGGCCAAAAGCTCGTGGCGATCCGGCTGGGGAGAAACCTTCGAGCGCGTGCCAGATCCTGCCAGGGCACCAGTTCCCCGATGGCTTGCCGCAGGACCAGATCACCCAGCAAGCTTCGTTTGGGATCACAGTTCAGGAAGTAGGCACCGAACGAGGCCATGGGGATCGATACAGCGCGCAGCAACCCTGCGCCCTGGGCACCCTTGCGCACAAGGTAATAGCGAAGGCCGCCCTGCAGACCACGCAAAGCGACGTAGTGGAGTCGCTGCTGTTCGAAGGCAGGGAGGATGTTCGTTTCTCCCGAGGCGTCCCACAGTTCGAAAGACGCAGCCGTCCCTGGATGGGCCCCGCGGTAGCCGGCCCAGCGTTCTAGGACGATGTGTTTGGTCGTGCCAGTACCGACCATCCGGTAAGGACCAGACCCAACCGGAAGGAAGTTCACGGGCGAATCCTTCGGCTTGTTCCCAACCTGGTAGAGGTGCCGAGGCACGGGGATGAAGTTGTAGAGATCCGAGAGCAGGGTGCCCCGAGGCCGTTTCAGCCGGATTCTCACCGTCAGCGGACCCTCGGCCGTCAGGCTGTCGAGGCTGGTCACCCCACCGGCCGTATCAGCGATCTGGCGGACCCTGGGCAGCCGGAGGGCCTTCCAAGTGAACACCACATCCTCGGCCTCGATGGCTCGGCCATCGTGCCAGCGCATCCCTGATCTGAGCTTGAGAACCACCTCTCGGCCACCCTTGAGGATGGTCCAGGACTCCAGCAGCTCCGAAATGAAATCGCCTTTGGCGTCGATGGTCACCAGACGGTCGAACAGCAGGTCCAGTGCCTCGTAGTCCGTATCTTGCGACGCGAGCAAGGGGTTAAGCGTGGTCCACTCATCCACGGCCACCCGGATTCTGTCCCCGGCCCACAGGCTGGAGAGCAGGCTGAATGCCAGGACAAGGGGGCGCCAACGCATGGTGATCCCTTCATCGGCCATCCAGGGGGCTTCCTGAGTACCGGCCTAGCGCCCGGGCGCCTTGACCGCCGCCTCCACCAGTTCCACCAGCGCTTCGGCCATGCTTTGCCCTTCGCGGGGGGGATTCTCCACCACGGTTCCCACCAACTTCTGGCTGCCAAAGGGTTGGGTGGCGAACAGGTAGAAGGTCGGCACCCGATGCAAGGCCTGAGGCTCCACTCCCTTGGGCCAGGCCTCGGAGTCCAGCTTCTTGTCCCGGTTCACGCCGAGGTAGCGCACTTCGATGAAGGGGTTGGGATCCGCCTCCAGGGCCAGCAGGTACGGCAAGTGGTACTGGCTATCGGCGCACCAGGAACCAAATACGACCACCAGGGTGAGGGGCTGTCGGATCGCCGACCAGCGGGCTTTCAGTTTGGCGTTGACCTTCACCTTGGCCAAGTTGTCTCGGTACGCCGCCCGATGGACCAGGATGACCTTGGCGGTCGTTTCACCGACCAGCAGCGCCTGGCCGTCGCGGGGGTCCAGCAGCGGCCCCGCGGGAAGCGTCCCGGACGGATGGACCATGACCGCGACCGGCTGCTGAGCCAGCAAGGCGGTGGTAGCGACAGCCAGGAAGGCAGTATCCATGGGCAACTCCAGAGTCGAGTGTAGCTGGGCCGATAAACTTGACTCATTCGCTCAAGAATACTAGCCTGGACCCTGGAGAACCCTACGTGAAGATCTCGGCCCGAGGCAGGTACAGCATGCAGGCCCTGTTCGACCTGGCCCACCACAGCCATGGCCAGCCGGTACCCCTGCATGTGATCGCCGAGCGCCAGAAGCTCTCCCTGCCCTTCCTCGAGCAGATTTTCAACAAGCTCAAGAAGGCCGGCGTCGTGGCCAGTGTGCGCGGCCCCAAGGGCGGCTACATCCTCACCCGACCCTGCAACCAGGTGAGCGTGGGGGAGGTGCTGCGCCTCACGGACAGCAGCTTCTATGCCGCCGCCAAGGAAGATCCGAAGACTGCCAACAAGGCCCTGCTGGCCGACGAGCGCATGAGCAAGCTGCTCTGGAACCGGCTGTCCGATCACATCTCCGCCTTCATGGAGAAGGTCACCTTCGCGGACCTGTGCTCCGAGACTTCCAGCAACACCTGCCCCGATTGCACCTGCCCCGAGTACGTGAAGGATGTCCAGGGCCAGATCGTGCGCGGTGAGCGCAAAGCCTGCGGCGTGATGTAAGGGGTTCGGTTTTCCATGAGCAATCCCTGCGCCCTGCCCAGCCTGGCCCTGCCGCCCACCGAAGCTGATCTCAAGACCCTGCCCCGGCTGGAGAAGAGGATCGCGCGCCGCGTAGGCGAGTGCAACGCGGCCTACAAGCTCATCGAGGATGGGGATCGCATCCTGGTGGCCGTCAGCGGCGGCAAGGATTCCTGGGCCCTGCTGGACGTGCTGGAGCGGCTGCGCAAGCGGGCCCCCGTGACCTTCACGGTGGATGCCATCACCGTGGATCCAGGCTTCCCCCAGTTCAACCCCGATCCCATCGCCGAGACCTGCGAGCGCCTGGGCGTGCCCCACCACGTGATCTCCGCACCCATCGACAAGATGGTGCGGGCCAAACCCGAAGAGCTGCCCTGCATCATCTGCTCGCGGCTGCGGCGGGGCGTGCTCTACTCCTTCGCCAAGCAGCACGGCTACTCCAAGATCGCCCTGGGCCACCACCTGGATGACCTCATCGAGACCCTGCTCATCAACCTGTTCTTCGAGGGTCGCCTCAGCACCATGCCCCTGCGGCTGGTGAGCGATGACGGCGCCAACACGGTGATCCGCCCCCTGGGCACCTGCGAAGAGAAGGATCTGCAGCGCTACGCCTGGCTGCGGGGTTTCCCCATCGTGCCCTGCGGCTGCCCCCTCTGCGGCTGCTCCAGCCTGGAGAGCCGCCGCAAGCAGGTGAAGGAGCTCATCGCTTCGATGGAAGGCAGCATCCCCCGCCTGAAGGCCTCCATGCTCGGCGCCATGGGCAACGTGAAGCTTTCGCACTTGCTTGACCTCGACCTCGGCGCCTCGCACGCCAAGGGCGTGGACGAGGCCGTGGAGCGACTGGGGTGAGGCTTATTCCGATGGAAAAGAAGGGAAGTAAGCGGAGGTGAATGGAGGAGCGGAGGAGAGCGGAGAAAGATAGACTACATTTTTTCTCCGCTCTCCTCTGCTCTTCCGCATTCCTCCGCTTACATCTCGCTTTTCTCTTTTATGAAACACTCAGCCACAGCCCCTTGAGGTAGAACCCCTCGGGATGGTTCAGGGCGTAGGGATGATCCGAAGGCTGGCCGAGATGAGCCAGCACTCTCGCCTCACGGCCAGCCTCCAGAAGCGCGGTCCACACGGCCTCCTGGAAACGGGTGCGGTCCAGGTGCTGGCTGCAGGAGAAGCACCAGAGCATGCCGCCTGGGGCCGTGGCGCGGGCACCGAGGCGGAAGACATCCTTGTAGGCCTTGAAGGCCTTGTCCACATCCTTGCGCTGCTTGGCGAAGGCGGGGGGATCCACGATGACGCGGTCCCAGCCCAGGGGCTCCAGCGACCGCATGAGCTCGAAGGCATCGCCTTCCATGCGGATGTGCGCGGCCGGGTCCAGGCCGTTGGCGGCCCAGTCGCGCTCCGCCTGATCCAGAGCCGGAGCGCTGATGTCCAGGGTGGCGACCTCAGTCGCCCCGCCCAGCCCCGCGTGGATGCTGAAGCCGCCGGTGTAGCCGAAGGCGTTGAGCACGCGCTTGTCCTTGGACACTCGGCCCAGCTGCAGGCGGTGCTCCCGCTGATCCAGGAAGAAACCCGTCTTCTGTCCCCGCAGCAGATCCACGGTGAGCCTGGCGTCCCCCTCGCGCAGGGTGATGGGGCCGCTGAGGCTGCCCTTGAGCAGGCGGTTCACGGGATCCAGCCCCTCGTCGCGCCGGCCAGACTGGCTGCGTTCCACGAAGGCCGTGATGCCTTCGCGCTTGCCGAGCTCGAAGAGGATGGGCCACCAGGTGTCACGCAGAAGCTCCAGGCCCGCCGTGCCCACCTGCAGCACCAGGGCCGAGGCATAGCGGTCCACCACCAGGCCCGGCAGGCCGTCGCCCTCGCCAAAGATCCAGCGGCAGCCGCCTTCGGGATCCCACAGGCCCAGGTCCTTCCTTAGGGCCAGGGCCGATTCGAACCGCTCGCGGAAGAAGGCCTCGTCCAGGGGCGCGTCCTCGAAACGAAAGACCCGCGCCGCCAGTGGGTTCGCGGGGCTGGCCGTGCCCACGCCCAGAACCTGGCCGGAATCATCCGCCAGCCGCACCAGATGGACCTCCGACGGCTTGGCGAGAGCGCCTGAAAACACCCAGGGATGGCGCTTTGAGATCAACGCCTCCTTGCCAGGCTTCAGGCGGAGGAGGGGATAGGGCCAACGTGGAGTGGACATGGATCCAGGGTAACTTGTTACTCTGTGGGCATGCGTTATGCCGCCTTTTTCTCCCTGATGCTCTCCGCCTGCCTGCATGCGGCTCCACCGGTCCTGATACTCAGTGCGGATGGCCTGGGGGCCAACCAGTTCTCGGCCCGCACCATGCCCAAGCTCTGGAGATTGTCTGAGCAGGGCCGGCGAGGGGAGGGCCTGCCCCCCTTTCCTGCCACGACTTTCAATGGGCACGCGTCCATCGCCACAGGGTGCTGGCCAGAGCACCACGGCGTGGTGGCCAACAGCTATCTGGACCCGGTAGCCAAGGCGCTGGTCCCTGTCGCCTCGCGGGTGGAGGATCTCCAGCGTGAACCCCTCTGGGTGGCCGCCACCCGTCACGGAATCCGCACCGCCGTTTTCCAGTGGGTGGGCGCCACGGGCCCCTGGGAGGGGGTGAGCCCCTGGCGCATGGAGGTCTTTCGCCTGGGTCGGCCCGATTCAGAAGCCCTCACTTTCAGCGAGGCTGCGCTCCGGGATGGCGCCGGCCTGGTGATGACCTACCTCTCCGGTACCGACGAGGAGGGCCACCTGCAGGGTCCCCAGAGCGCCGAAGCCAAGGCCAAGCTGAAAGTCATGGACGATCAGCTGGCCCCCTGGCTCCAGCGCATGCAGGCCAAACACCCGGGCCTGCGCGTGATCATCACCGCGGACCATGGCATGGCTCCCATGCGTCGCCGCATCCACCTGCCGACGGTGCTGGACGGCATCGCCTGCGACCTGTTGACCCATGGCGGCAGCGCGTACATCTATCTCAAGGACCCCAAGGACGCCTCCACCTCCCTGGACCGCCTGCACCGGGCTGGCCTCAGAGCCTGGGCTCGCGACCGCATACCCGCGCGCTACCACCTGTCGGACAACCCCCGCGTGGGTGATCTCGTGGTGCTGGCCAAGGAGGGGCAGTGGCTATCCAAGGCCCGCTCCAGTCGTGAGGAACAGGACGAACGCCACGGCCGTCACGGCGCCCATGCCTACACGGCCGAAACCCGAAGCATGCACACTTGGCTGATCGTGCTGGGCGCCGGACAAGGGCCCCTGGGGACAGTGCCTCTCTGGGATCTGGCCCCCACCGTGGCCTCTTGGCTGGATATCCGCTGGACCCAACCCCCGGATGGCAAGCCGGTGTCCACCCTGCTGAAGGCGATCAGCGAATGAGCACCAGCAACACCTGCGCGAGGACGATTTTCAGGATCGTGGCCAGGGGGTAGACCGTGGCGAAGCCCACATTGGGCAACTCGTTGCCGGTGTGGTGATTGGCATAGCCCAGCACCACGGGCTGGGTGTGCGTGCCCGCCAGGATGCCGAACATGATGTTGAGCGGAATGCCGAACAGCTTGTAACCCAGCAACATGGTCAGGGAATCCGCCAGGAAGCAGACCAGGAAGGCCGCCCCCAGGAAGAACGGCAGCACAGTGGCATCCTTCGACACGATGGCGCGGAACCCTTCGCCCGAAAGCACGCCGATGCCCGCAGCAAAGAGCACCAGGCCGAACTGGCGGATGGTGTGGTTGGCGCTGTAGGGGAAGTTCCACACCAGCGGCCCGATGCGATGGAAGCGGCCCAGGATCAAGGCCACGGCCAGGGGACCACCTGCGAACCCCAGTTTGAAGATGATGCCCTGCCCAAGGGGAATGGGCAGCTGGCCCAGGGCGAGCCCTGCCGCCAGACCCATGGCAAAGGTGAGGAAGCTCACCTCGCTGAGATCGCGATAGCTGTCACCGAAGAATTCCTCGATGGCCTCGATGTTGTCGCGACGGGTGGTCACGCGGACGCGATCACCCAATTCGAGGACCGTGTCCCCATCCGGCACAAACCAGAGGTCGCCCCGACGCACGCGGGTGATGATGGCCTGGTGCTGGTTCACGAGGTCGAGCTTTCCCAGGGGTACGCCCACCACGTCCCCGTGGGACACAAAGACCCGGGTGGCATCGAGGGCGCTCTGGTCACGATCCAACTCCACGTGGCTGCGTTCACCGATGAGGGCCTCCACCTGTTCCAGGTCATCCGGCGAGCCCACCACGGTCACCAGGTCGTCCAGTTTCAACCTGAAGTCCGGTCCCGGCAGCAGCAGCTCCGCCTTCCGGAGCACCCGGCCGAAGACCACGCGAAGGCTGCCCGCAGCGCAGAGGTCGCGCTTGCTCATGGCTTCGGCTTCGGCCTTCGTCACCCGCAAGGTCCAGACCTCCAGCTTCTGGTGGCCGGTCTGGTAGTCCTTGAGGCCGTCGGCCTCCTCCTGCAGGTTCACGCGGAAGACCTTCGCGCTGATGAGGATGATCAGCATGGGTACCAGCACGCCGATGGGATAGGCGATGGCCGAAGCCACGGTGGGTTGGGCCAGTTCGACTGGTCCCATGCCGGCCATGGTCTTCACGCGTTCGATGACGCCCGCGAGGGCGGGCATGTTGGTGAAGCTGCCCGTCAGCAGACCCGCCGCATAACGGGCATTGAAGCCCAGGGCCTTGGCCAGCACCACCACAAAGGCGGTGGAGGTAAGCATCACCAGGAGCACCACGGCGTTCTTCTTCATGCCCTCCCGGCTGAAGGCGGCCCAGAAGCTGTGGGAGATCGACAGGCCCATGGCATAGACGAACACCGCCAGACCCAGCTCGTAGACCAGCTTCATCTCCTTGGAGATGTCCATTTTGAGCGCTGGATCCAGGCCTGGCGCCATGACCAGGGCACCCAGGGCGATGCCAGCGAAGAGGATGCTGGCGATACCGAAGGAAGCCCCGGCGATGCGCAGCTTGCTGATGGGGTAGCCCAGCGCCACCACGGCGAACAGCATGAGCAGCGGATTGTGCGCAAAGAAGAAGAGGACCTGCTCGATCATGCCGGCTCCGACTGGGGACTGAATTCCCGGGAGTTCATGTCAACCGCTTGATGGCTGCCGCCAAGGCCTCCACATCGCTGGACTGCGCGTCGGGAAGCATCGAAAAGCGAAGCACCGAGCGCGCATCATCCAAACTATACCCCAAGGTCGTGATTGCATGACTCGGCTTCACGGACCCGCTATGGCAGGCGCTGCCCGTGCTGACGGCGAATCCGGCCAGGTCGAGAGAGGCGTGCAGAGCCTCACCGCTCCTGCCTTTGAACAGGATGCAGCTGGTGTTTGGAAGGCGCGGCGATCCCTTCCCGATCACCTCGATGTCGCGGTTCCAGGATGTGATTTCCGTCTCGAAAGCATCCCTCAACGAGGCCAGGGCGGCGTTCATCGCTTGACGCTCCGTCAAGTGGCGGACGGCCACCGCCAACCCCAGGATGGCCGGCAAATCTTCCGTTCCACCGCGCCGTCGGCGCTCCTGGGGACCTTCCATCCAGGCTTCCCAGGGGAGGCCCGGTCGCATCCAGAGCAAAGCCGAACCCCGCGGACCGCCCATCTTGTGACCGCTGAACACGGCGGCATCGCCCTTGGACAGGTCCACCGCCACCTTGCCCCAGGCCTGGGCACAATCCATGATCCGCACGGCATCGAGCGCGACCGGCATGGTGTGCAGCACGCCGGTTTCGTTGTTGGCGGCCATCTGGATCAAGGTGGCGCAGTCCGGGGGAATCTCCGGAAGCCAACTGACCCTCGACCAAGCGCCCAGGGGATTCAGGCAGGCGCTGTGCTCCCCTGGAAACACCGCTGCGGGACGATCGCCAAGGGCTGGGCAGAGACCCCGAATCAGCAGGTTCAGAGCTTCCGTGGCGCTGGCGCAGAAGATCAGCTCCCCGGGCGCCACCGACAGGGATCCCGCGATCTCGCGGCGAGCCTCCTCGATCTGAAACCGGGCCCGCTGGCCCTCCCGGTGGGTGCTGGTGGGATTGGCCCAGTCCTCGACCATGGTCCGGCGGACCGCCTCCACCGCCTCGGGATGTGGCGGAGCTGAGGCGTTGGCATCGAAGTAGCGTCGCTGCATGGCCTCCAGTCTACAGATTCCCCCCGTCCGGCTAACCTGAAGCCATGCCCAAATCCCTGGAAGGCAAGCTCGTCGTCGCCATCTCCTCCCGCGCTCTGTTCGATTTCGAGGAGGAGAACCGGGTCTTCGAGGAATCGGACGACCGGGCCTACATGGACCTACAGCTGTCGCGCCTGGACGTGCCCGCCAAGCCTGGGGTGGCCTTCCCCCTGGTGAAGAAGCTGCTCGCCTTCAACACGGGTGACGAGGACCGGGTGGCTGTCGTCATCCTCTCCCGCAACGATCCCGTGAGTGGCCTGCGGGTCTTCCGGAGCGCCCAGGAATCGCACCTCCAGCTCGAGAGCGGGGTCTTCACCCGGGGCCGGAATCCCTACCCCTACCTCACATCCCTGGGTGCCCACCTGTTCCTTTCGGCCAAGGAGGAGGACGTGCGCGCGGCTCTCAACGCCGGCTTCGCTGCGGCCCGGGTCTATACCGACAGCGCGGTGGCGGCCGATGGTCATCCGGATGAGATCCGGATCGCCTTTGATGGTGATGCGGTGCTCTTCAGCGACGAAGCGGAACGCGTCTACGTCCAGGGCGGCCTGAAGGCCTTCCAGGCCCATGAGATCGAACGCGCCGCGGTGCCCCTGCCCCCGGGCCCCTTCAAACCCCTGCTCCAGGCCCTGCAGCCTCTCCAGGACAAGACCACCAGCGCCCCCATGCGCATCCGCACGGCCCTCGTCACCGCCCGCAGCGCCCCGGCCCATGAGCGCGCCATCCGCACCCTCATGGCCTGGAACATCCAGGTGGACGAGGCCATGTTCCTGGGCGGCCTCGAGAAGGCCGACTTCCTCCGCGAGTTCGAACCCGACTTCTTCTTCGACGACCAGACCGGCTACTGCGACACCGCTTCGAAGGTGGGCCCCACGGGGCATGTTGTGACTGGAATTAAGAATGAGGCTCCGGCGGCTCGGAACGCTGCGCGTTCCGAGTAAGGAACCGTCTTTCTTAGCTCCAGAAGCGGCAGCGTGCCGCTTCTGGAGCAGGCCACAGCCACTGGTAGAGTTGTACGAAACGGAGGAACCATGTCCCGCAAGCTGGTGGAGTGCGTGCCGAACATCTCGGAAGGCCGGGATGCCGCGAAGATCAAGCAGGTGACCGACGCCATCGCCGCGGTGGTCGGCGTGAAACTGCTGGACGTGGATCCGGGGGCGGATACCAACCGCACGGTGATCACCTTCGTAGGCGAGCCCGAGGCGGTGCTGGAGGGCGCCTTCGTCTGCATCCGGGAGGCCGCCAAGGTCATCGACATGCGCCAGCACCACGGCGCCCACCCCCGCATGGGGGCCGCGGATGTGGTGCCCTTTGTGCCGGTGGAAGGCGTGAGCATGGAGGACTGCGCGGACCTGGCCCGCCGCCTGGGCGAGCGGGTGGCCCGTGAACTGGCTATCCCTGTGTATCTTTACGAGGCCGCCGCGTCGCGCCCTGAACGCAGAAACCTGGCCGAGGTCCGAAAGGGCGAGTACGAGGGCCTGGCGAAGAAGCTCCAGGATCCCCAGTGGCAGCCCGATTTCGTCGCCGCCTACAACGCCCAGGCCGGAGCCGCCATCATGGGCGCCCGTGAATTCCTCGTGGCCTACAACGTGACGTTGAACTCTGGCAGCAAGGACCACGCGACGGACATCGCCTTCGAGCTCCGGGAGAAGGGCCGCGTGGCCCGGCGCGGCCGTGTGAAGCCCTACTACCAGACAGGCGAGCTGATCTTCTACGCCGAGGGCTCTTTCCCCTGCGGCAACTGCGACTTTACTGGCGTCGCGTTCCAGGAAACGGTGGACCACTGCGCCAAGGCCCACGGCTACGACCTGCCGGGCCTCATGCGTATGAACGACGTGGATCCCGGTAACCCCGTGGGCCAGAAGGTGCGCCGCCGTGGCATCTTCGATCACTGCAAGGCCATCGGCTGGTATGTCGATACCTACCGCCGCGCCCAGATCAGCGTGAACCTCACGGACTACAAGCAGACCGCACCCCACACGGTGCTGGAGGAGGCTCGCAGTCTTGCAGCTGAGCGCGGGCTGGTGGTCACGGGCAGCGAGATCGTGGGTCTGGTGCCCTTCCAGTGCCTCCTGGCCTCGGGTAAGCACTACCTGAAGGCCATGGGCAAATCCACGGGCGTGCCCACGGTTGACATCCTGCAGACCGCGGTGTTCTCCATGGGCCTCGGCGACGTGGCGCCGTTCGAGATCGAAAAGAAAGTTTTGGGTCTGCCCACCTGCGATGCCAAGGCCCTGGTCGCCATGCCGGTTCATGCATTCGCCGACGAGGTCAGCCGCGACACGCCCGCCCCTGGCGGCGGCTCCATCGCGGCCCTGGCAGGCAGCCTGGGCGCGGCCCTGGCCAGCATGGTGGCCAACCTGGCCCAGGGCGGCGCGGACGCAGAGAAAGACGTGAAACGGCTCGCCCTGGCCGAACAGGCCCAGGCGCTCAAGGACCGCCTCATGGCCGCAGTGGATGCCGACACCAACGCCTTCAACGCCTTCATGGATGCCCGCCGCCTGCCGGATGCCACGCCCGAGCAGAAAGCCGCCCGCCAGGCGGCCATGCAGGCCGGTCTGAAGGTGGCCATCGACGTGCCACTCGACACTGCCAAGGCCAGCTACGCGGCCCTGGAGCTGTCCGGAGAGGCCTCGCGCCTGGGCAAGGTGGCCTCCATCACCGATGCGGCCGTGGGTGCCCAGATGGCCTTCGCCGGCGTGCGCGGCGGCATCTGGAACGTGGTCATCAACCTCAAGGACATCACGGACGCGGTCTACGTGGCCGACATGCAGGCCCAGTGCGCCGAGCTTCTCGCCAAGGCTACAGAGAAGCTGGCCGAGGTGACCGCTTTCATCGATCAGAAGTTGCTGGACCGGCTGAACAAGAAGAAGTAGCGCCTACTCTGCCATCCAGAAGAACAGCGCCGTCATCCGCTTGGTGGCCAGGTCGTGGCCGAAGTAGCTTGTGGCGGAGTGCACCAGATCCGCGCGGTACAGCAGGAGTCGGTTGAACACATTGGGGATCGACAGCTCGGGCTGCCAGGCCTGCAACGGCAGCCCCGTCACGCCCAGGGCCTCTCGTAGGTTCGCATGGGGCGGCGGGCAGACATTCCCGCTGAGGGTGCCATTGGGATAGCGCAGGCGGTAGAAGGTGGTGCCCGCCGCGGCAGGCGCCTTCGGCGTGAGGTAGATGACAGCCGCATAGCGGCACAGTTTTCGCGAATCCGTGTGGGGCCGTGGTCCCGATTCCTTCGCCCCCACCACCTGCACGACGTTGTGGTTGAGGTAGGCGCCATCCGGGGCGGTTTCCGACCACAACCGCTTTGCCCCGGTCAGTTCGCGCACCTTGGCCTCCACTGGCGCCAATTCAGCGAGCGTCAGGGCGTTCCGGGAGCGCATGCCCGGCCATGTCTCGCGAGTATGCGGAAAGCCCAGTTCCCATTCCTCCAGAGTTCGGAACCGCTCAACCACAGCCTCGGCCCCTGGCAGGATTCCGTCCACGATCCAGTAGTCCCGGCCTTCCTGGGGTTTGCGATAGGGCAGCGAGGGCAGCCGCCTGGGGGCGGGAGCGGGCAGAGGCATGGGGTCTCCGGGTGGTGGTCCAGCCTACACCGGACATGGAGAAGGGGGCCCCAGGCCCCCTTCCCGTCCATCACTCGACTCGCTACTCGTAGATGCCGGCGCCGAGGACCATGCCGTTGTGCAGCTCCACAAAGGATGCCTTTTTCATGACCTTGTTGCCCTGGGCGGGATTCAGTTCCTTGTATTCGATCCAGCCACTGCCCTTCTCCTTGACCAGCTTGGTCCAGTCCTGGATCCAGGCCTTGCCATCGGGATCCTTGGAGGCCCAGCGGTTCACGCCGACCAGTTCCCGCCGTACCCCATGGGCAAGGACCTTGCCTTCCAGGTCGTAGACGAAGATGTAGAGGTCGTTGTTCTGCCCCTTGGTGAAGTGGAACTGGCCCTTGGCGCCCGACACTTCCTCCAGAAATTTTTCCTTGGGGTTCTTCTTGGCGAAGTCCAGGGCCTGCTTCACGAAGGCCTTGGCCTGATCGCGGGTTTGGGCGGCCAGGGGGAATGCAATCAGCGCCCCCAGTGCCAGAATTGCCCATGTCTTGCGCATCTTCATCCTCCTTACGGGTAGACCCCTTGCGTGGGGACTCGATCCTCATTAGCGACCCCTCTCGAACCGGACTTGAGAATGGCCGATTTGCCTGGATTCGTCGGTTGCAATTCAACCCGGACTTGGAAGGGGCCGAAGGATGACTGTCCGATCTTTTTTGCCAGGGGTGTCCTTCCATGAATCGCAAAGGTTTGGCCCTGAAATTCTTCCTGCCGGTGTCCCTGGCCCTGGCGGCCCTGCTCGGTCTGGTCATCTGGGGTGTCAGCAGCTATCAGACCTCCCAAGCCGAAAAGGCCTTCGAAGAAAACCTGACCTCTCTGGCCGTGGCCTCCCGCTCCATGTTTCATGCCGATGCCGAGGAATACTGCCAGACCCGGGGCATGACGTTCCACCGGATCCTGGATGGCCGTTTCTCCAAAGACCCGGCCGCAGCCACCTTCGAGCGCGGCAGCATGAGCCAATTCGGGACCAACCCCGCCCTGGAATTTCGCGTGGGCCAGTTCAAGGACGCCAGCGGGGATCCCCAAATTTACGTGCTCAGCCCTGGACGGCTGAAAGATTCCTGTGTCCAGTGCCATGGTGCCTTCGGCGTCGAGGCCCTCAAGGGCCGGAACCTGGGCGACCTGGTGGCGTCCTTTGGTGTCTCCATGTCCACGGGGGACCTCTACCGGACGCAACGCAACATCCGGATCCTGTCCATCCTGGCGGGACTGGGCCTGCTCACCCTCATCAGCGTCATCATGACCCACCGAGTGAAATCGACGATCCTCACGCCCCTTCAGCACCTCTCCATGGTCATCAGCAAAGTCGCAACCGGGGATATGACCATGAAGGCCCAGGCGGAAAGCGAGGATGAGATCGGTCAATTGGCCACCACCTTCAACGGCATGGTGTCGGACCTCAACCGGGCCCTTGGCAACATGGGTCAGGCTTCCGAACAGGTCGCCTCCGGCAGCACGGAACTTGCCGCCAGTGCGGAACAGATGAGCCAGACGGTCCAGGAAACCGCCCGGGTGGGAGAGGACCTGCGCCAAGCCGGACGCGACGTGCTCGAGGCCCTGCGACGACTGGACTCCAACGTCGAGTCCATGGCCGATCACACCCGTCAGACGGGGGCGAAAGCTGATGAGGCCGTCAAGGACACCGACCTTGGGGCCGAGACCGGCCGGGGCACGGCCCACGGCATGGAGGCCATCCAGCAGGCCACGTCACGCATCGTTCAGGCCGTGAAGGTGATCCAGGGCCTCGCCCGGCAGACGAACCTGCTGTCCCTCAATGCCGCCATCGAAGCGGCCAAGGCCGGGGCCCAAGGCAAAGGGTTCGCGGTGGTGGCGGAAGAAGTGCGCATCCTTGCTGAACGCAGCGGGCAGAGTGCCAAGGAAATTGAAGTCACGATCCACGCCATGCAGGATGCCGTGACCGAAGGGGCCACCAGCGTGGACGTGACCCTCCGTCATCTTGAGGCGATCCGGGACCGGATCTCCCAGGTGTCGGGCAACATCCACGAGATCGGAAGCCTCAGCCAAGGCCAGGCGAAGACCAGTCAGGACGTGAGTCGCATGATGAACGAAACCGCCTCACGGCTGGATCAGAACGCCACGGCCACCCATCAGTTGGCAGCCACGGTGCACGAGGTGGCCAAAACCTCGGACGAGCTGTCCCGGGTGGCAGAAAACCTCAAGGCGACGGTGCAACGGTTCAGGCTGCGATAATCCTGGGTCGTCCCGGACTCCTGACGACCCCAGGACCCACATGCTTGCCCCGAATGCAGGATTCCGTCACCTGGATCAGATCGGTGCAGCCGGATCGGGCCGGACGGTGTCCGCCTATCTGGTGGCGCGCTACCCGCTGGCTTCGGAGGCGGTGTGGGTGGAGCGCATCGCATCGGGACAGGTGCTCCTGGATGACCGGGTGGCCAGGAAAGACGAGGTACTCCGACCCGGTCAGCGACTCACCTGGGTCCGCCCACCCTGGATCGAGCCTGAAGTCCCGCTCGCCATGGCTATCTTGTACGAGGACAGGGATCTTCTCGCCGTGGCCAAACCCAGTGGCCTGCCCACCCTGCCCGGGGGAGGTGAATTCCTCGATCACACGCTGCTCGCTCTGGTTCGGCGGAGGCACCCCGAGGCCAGCCCCATGCACCGCCTCGGTCGTGGTACGTCTGGTGTGGTGCTCTTCGCGCCCACCGCGAAGGCGGGGAAACCCCTGCAGGCCACCTTCCAGGATCCCCGCACCCGCAAGGTCTACCGTGCCCTCTGCAGCGGACAGCCCGCGTCGGAGGCGTTTGAGATCTCGGCCCCCATTGGAGAGATCCCCTACCCTCCCCTTGGGACGATCCACGCCTTTCAGCCAGAGGGGCGCCCATCCTTGAGTCGCGTCACCGTATTGGAACGAAGGGGCAAGACCTCGCTCCTCGACGTGGAGATCCTCACCGGCCGTCCCCACCAGATCCGGATTCATCTGGCCTGGGCCGGATACCCCCTGGTGGGTGATCCACTTTATGGCCCCGGAGGAACACCGAGCCCAGGCACCACGGCCCTGCCCGGAGATCCCGGCTACCTCCTGCATGCCCATCGGCTGGAGCTTCAGCATCCCAGCACCCACGCCCGCCTCGCCCTCATGTGCCAACCGCCGCCTTTGCTGCGCTGTGACAGCGCTCGCAAATAACGCTGGGACACGAGATTGCCGATAAAGGGGTGTTCTACTGAATGCCCTGAGGTGCCAGATGGGTCCATTGCAGCCGACGAGTCCAGGCGACCCCTCGGAAGGGGTGCCGCTGGTGCCGGCTGGATCCACCGCCATGCCCCGGGAGCCGATCAACGCCTGGCCGCCCGTCCAGCGGGGCCTGAAGGGTGCCCTCCTCCTGGCGACGCTGATCGCCCTCGGCCTGGCCGGCAACCACTTCAAGGTCACGATCTTGTTCGGTACTGATTTCATCTTCGGCAGCATCTTCGCCATGTTGGCGCTGCAGTTGTTCGGGGTCGTCCGCGGCATCGCCGCGTCCTTCATCATCAGCAGCATCCTGTTTTTCGGCTGGGGGCACCACTACGCCCTATTCATCATGACCGCCGAAGTCGCGGTGGTCGGCTGGCTCCACAGCCGCCGCAGGATCGGCTACATCCAGGCCGATGTCCTCTACTGGCTCTTCCTCGGGATGCCGCTGGTCTACCTGAGCTACCACCTCCACATGCAGGTGTCCCAGGGCAGCACCCTCTTCATCATGCTCAAGGACATGGTGAACGGCCTGGCCAACGTGCTGGTGGCGAGGTTGCTGTGCACCGCCCTGAAAGTCCGGGCATCCAAGGGGTCGCTGTCCTATCGGGAGGCTGTGTACAACCTGCTGGCCTTCTTTGTCCTGTGTCCCGCCCTGATCATGTTCGCCAACAGCGGCCGGGCTGAAGACAACGAGGCCAGCCTCCAGATCCGCCGGACCCTGATTCAGGAAAGCCGGCGCATGTCGGATCGGATCGAAGTCTGGGTGGTGAACCGGCAGTCAGCCATCTTCAACCTGGCTGAAATGGCCGCCTCGAAAACCCCGCAGCACCTTCAGCCCTATCTGGAGCAGGTCCAAAAATCCGACTCGAATTTCATTCGAGTCGGCCTCCGTAGTCGCGAAGCCACGGTGATTGCCAGCTATCCGCTCATGGACGAGCTTGGTCAAAGCTACCTTGGGAAAAATTTTGCCGATCGCCCCTATGTTTCTGTGATCAAGCAGACCCTCAAGCCGATGCTCTCAGAAGTGGTCATGGAGAGGAGTGGCACGCCGAAACCCCTGGTCGCCCTGGTGGCACCCGTCGTCGTGCGTGGCGAGTACACGGGCTATGTCGCCGGCGTCCTCAACCTGGAGCAAATCCGTCAGCACCTGGACCGGAGCACAGACGAAAAGGCCCTGCTCTACACCCTGCTGGACCGGAACGGTCACATCATCATGAGCAACCGTGCCGATCTACAAGTCATGGCGCCCTTTGACCGCAGGCAGGGAACCCTCAAGCGGCTCGATGGCGGCATCAGCCAGTGGGTGCCGGTGCTGCCACCCCACACACCGGCCATGGAACGCTGGGGAAAATCGTTTTATGTCCTGGAATCCAACATCAGCCACCTGTCCGAGTGGAAACTGCTCCTCGAACAGCCCGTGGCACCCTTCCAGAAAGTGCTTTTTGAGCGCCATTTCAAGGACCTGGCCCTACTCCTGCTGCTGTTGCTTATCTCACTGGCGGTGGCCGAAGTGGTCAGCCTGAGAATGACGCGGTCCCTGGTGGACCTCAGCAGGCTCACCCAGGATCTGCCCATCAAGTTGGCCCAGGGTGGCCCGGTGATCCGATGGCCCGAAAGCGGAATCCAGGAATCCAATCGCCTGATCACTCACTTTAAGGTCATGGCCAGTTCCCTCTCAGAGCAATTCAACAAGGTTCGGCAGGCCAATGAAACCCTCGAACGGCGGGTGGAGGAACGGAGCTGGGAACTGCAGCAGAGCGAGGAGCGCTATCGCCGCATCACGGAAGGGCTGACGGACTACCTTTACACCGTGCGCGTGGAGCAGGGCCAAGCCACAGCCACGACCCACAGCGCCGGATGCGAAGTGGTCACGGGCTACACCGCGGAGGACTTCACCGCCAACCCGTACCTCTGGTTCGAAATGATCGTGCTGGAGGATCGCGAGGCCGCCAGGACCCAAGTGGAACATATCCTGGAGGGGAAGGAAAACACCTCCTTCGAACATCGCATCATCCGCAAAGACGGGGCCCTGCGCTGGGTCAGCGATACGAGCATCCTGAACAAGGACGCCACCGGCACGCTGGTGTCCTACGACGGCGTGGTGAAGGACATCACCGGCCGCAAACACCTGGAAGCCCAGTTGCACCAGGCCCAGAAGATGGAAAGCCTGGGCCTGCTGGCGGGCGGCGTGGCCCATGACATGAACAATGTGCTGGGCGCCATCCTGGGTCTGGCCTCGGTCCACCTGGGGCTCCACCCCCCGGAGAGCCCCGTGCACCGGGCTTTCACCACCATCACCAAGGCCTGCATCCGGGGCGGAAACCTCATCAAAAGCCTCCTGGGTTTTGCCCGGCACGGTCTCGTGGAGAACCAGGAACTGCATCTGAACACCCTGATCCAGGAGGAAATCCGCCTACTCGAGCACACCACCCTGACCCGGGTGCGGCTGGAAATGGACCTGGCGCCGGATCTCCGGCCCATCCGGGGCGATGCCAGCGCCCTGACCCATGTGCTGATGAACCTATGCCTGAACGCCGTGGATGCCATGGCGGATAACGGCACGCTGATGCTGCGAACCCGCAACCTCGCTGGCGATTGGATCGAAATCCGGGTGGAGGATACGGGCTGCGGCATGTCGAAAGAGGTCCAGGACAAGGCCCTGGACCCCTTCTTCACCACCAAGGAGCAGGGCAAGGGCACGGGACTGGGCCTGTCCGTGGCCTACAGCACGGTCACGGCCCATCACGGCCAAATGGAAATCCAGAGCGAGCCCGGCCATGGGACCCAGGT
>JANYAZ010000245.1 GCA_025361045.1 Geothrix sp.
GAAGGCGCAGAAGTCCACAGAAACCTCGGAAGAAAGGCGTTGAGGGAAAGGCCCAGCCAAATCAGTCACGGTTGAGATTCCGCGTATTCCGCGCCCCTTCTGTGTCTTCCGCGACCAGCTTCTTTTCTCTTGGCAGTTGAGAGCCATTGCCTCGAAGCTTGCTGGATGCAGATCCCCGTACACCAGCTCCCCCACGGCCTCGGCCTCGACCTGCCAGCGGCGGCCACGCCCCATGCGGCGGGTATGGACCTGCGGGCGGCGCTTCCCGAGGGTGAGACCTGGGTGATCGCGCCGGGTCAGCGGCGGCTGGTGCCCACGGGATTGGTGCTGGCCATTCCGCCGAACTTCGAGGGGCAGGTGCGGCCCCGTTCGGGTCTGGCCCTGCGGCATGGCCTCACGGTGCTCAATGCCCCGGGCACCATCGATGCCGACTACCGCGGTGAGGTGCAGGTCCTGCTCATCAATCATGGCGACAGCCCCTTCGAGCTGTGCCGTGGGGAGCGGATTGCCCAGCTCCTGGTCGCCCCGGTGGCCAGCTGGACCTGGGTGCCCGAGGCCAGCGTCGAGGCCCTGGGCGATACGGAGCGTGGCGAAGGCGGCTACGGGAGTACTGGACGCTGACGGGTTTCCCTGGAATAGCGGTTCAAACAGCTATAGCATCGGACTCCCACCCCAGGAGGCTCCCATGCGCCGTGCCGCCCTCGCCCTTTCCCTTGCCGCCCTGCCCATCCTGGCCGGGCAGCCACTCAACTATGCAGATGGCACCACCAAGCTGGCCGGCTACGTGGCCCGGCCTGCGGCGCTCAAAGGCAAGGCTCCGGGCGTGGTGGTGATCCACCAGTGGATGGGTCTCACGGACCACGAACGCAAGGTGTCGGACGATCTGGCCAAGCTGGGCTATGTGGCCCTCGCGGCCGACATCTATGGCGAAGGCGTGCACCCCAAGGACACCGCTGAGGCCGGCAAGCTCGCAGGCTCCTTCAAAGGTGACCGTGCCCTCTACCGCCGCCGCATTGCCGCCGCCATCGAGACCCTCAAAGCCCAGAAGGGTGTGGATGGCAGCCGCCTGGCCGTGATCGGGTTCTGCTTCGGTGGCACAGGGGCCCTGGAGGCCGCCCGGGCCGGGCTGCCGGTGAAGGGCGTGGTTTCCTTCCACGGTGGTCTGGACGTACCCGCGGGGTTCATACCCGGACCGATTTCCGCCAAGGTGCTGGTCGCCCACGGCGCCGATGATCCCTGGGTGTCCGCCAAGGACGTGGCGGCATTCCAGGACGAGATGCGGCAGGCCAAGGCGGACTATGTCTTCGTGGCCTATGCAGGCGCCGTCCATGCCTTCACCCAGAAGGAGGCCGGCAACGACAACGCCAAGGGCGCCGCCTACAACGAAGCCGCCCACCGGCGCAGCTGGCAGCACATGAAGGACTTCTTCCGGGAGATTTTCTAACTGAAACCCGTCCTTCATGGGTGCCGGTTAAGGTGGTGGCATGAGGACCGCCCTTCGACCCCTCCTTCTCGCTGCCTTGGCGCTCACGTCCTTGTGGGCCCAAGGGCCGCCGGTTGACGAAGCCGCCCTCAGGGCCCACCTGGCCTTCCTGGCGGACGATGTGCTCGAGGGCCGGGGCACGGGCCAGCGGGGCGGGGACCTGGCGGTGCGCTACCTGGAAACCCAGCTGCAAGTGCTGGGGCTTTTGCCCGCGAACGGCGCCAGCTACCGGCAGACCGTCAAGCTGTCCGGCCTTCGGCTGGAGGCGGCCACCAGCCACCTCAGCTTCGAGGGACCGAAAGGATCCCTGACCCCGGCCCTGGGCACCGAACTCGTGATCCGTGCCGCAGCGCCCGAGAACTCACTGGCTGTGGATGCGCCGCTGGTGTTCGTGGGCCACGGCATCACGGCCGCCGACGGCAGCCGCGACGACTACAAGGGACTGGACGTGAAGGGCCGCATCCTCGTGATGTTGGTGGGCGACCGCCACGGCGGCCCGCCCATGCCTCTCTGCTGCGAACTGGAAAATCTCTATGGGCGGTGGACCTACAAGTTCGAGGAGGCCCGCCGTCGTGGTGCCGCAGGCGCCCTGCTGGTGCACACGGACGCCTCCGCCGGGTACGGCTGGGCCGTGGTGCGCAACGGCTGGACTCAGGAACGCTTTCAGCGGGAGGGCTCCGGTCAGAGGGGAGCGGTGCAGGGCTGGCTCACCGAAGCCACGGCCATCCGCCTCTTTGCCTTGGCCGGTCAGGATTTCCAGGCGCTGGAAGCCGGCGCCGATGCCCTCAGCTTCCAGCCCGTGGCGCTCCCCATCCAGGCCAAGGGCACCTTGCACTCGACCATCCGGGCCTTGGAACAGTGGAATGTGGCGGGCGTCCTGCCGGGCACCGACCCCGAGTTGAAGCAAGAGCTGGTGCTCTACTCTGCCCACTGGGATCACTTCGGCAAGGACGCCGACGGCGCCATCTACTCAGGAGCCGTGGACAACGCCACCGGTTGTGCCGCGGTGCTGACCCTGGCCCAGACCCTGGTCCACCGGCCCTTAAAGCGCAGCGTGATGTTCTTGTTCCCCTGTGCGGAGGAGCAGGGCCTGCTCGGGGCTTCGGCCTACGTGGCCGCACCGCTCTGGCCGCTGGCGCGTACGGTGCTGGACATCAACCTCGAAAGCCTCAACGTGGTGGGGCCCACCCGGGATATCGGGCTCCTGGGCTCCAAAGAACCAGTCATTCGCGCCCTCTGCGCGCAGGCGGCCGCGGCCACCGGCCTGGTGATCACCCCCGGGAAGCCCGATGCATCCGGACTCTGCTTTCGCTCGGACCACTTCCCCTTCATGAAGGCTGGCGTGCCGGCCCTGTCGCCGGGCTTCTCGCTGGATGGTGGCTGGGACTACCTGGGCGACAAGGCCGCGGCCCAGGCCAGGGCCTCGGATTTCCTGAATCACTACCACCGGCCCACGGATCGCTACCACCCTGAGTGGAACCTGGCGGGACTCATGCAGCAGGTGCGCTTCGCGCTGGAGCTGGGACGCCTGGCCGGGTCTGTTCCTAGTGTGGTGTCCTCGCTGTAACTCGGATCATCCAAATGGCTGGCGACACCACACGGGGTGGGGGTCTGGGGGCGTGGCAGCGCCCCCAGAGGGGTGACAGCAAAGGCACGTGCAGCGTGGCTTTGCGCCAAAGGGGCCATGCCCAGATGGAAGTGTGGTGGCCCCTGCTCCCGCATGATCCCAGTATTTCAGCGACACCACACTAGCGCCCGGTGACGACCGCGTCCTTCGTGTCGCCACCCGTCTTCACCTTGCTGTAATCCAGCTGGCTGCCCCGCATGCTGTGGGGGATCAGGTACACCACGGCCATGGCCAGGGTGGCGGCCAGCACGGCGGCGCGACTCCAGCCTTCGCGGGGGCGCGGGCGTGGACCCACGACCAGGGCGGCGAGCACCCACACCCCCCACATGAGCAGGGTCTTGTTGTCCGTCAGGTCGTAGCCCCAGGGAAAGCCGGTCCAATAGTGGCCGAAGGCGGCCTTCTGTACGAAGGGTCCCAGGATCAGGCCGCCCAGGGTCATGCAGCTCAGGGTGATCCACAGGAGGCGGCGGGGCGCGGTGGTGCCGAACAGCGCCCCCAGTCCCGTTCGCAGGCCGATCAGTACAGCGATGAACATCATGGTGACGTGGGGCAGCAGCACGGCCAGGGACACGGGCCCTTTGTAGCGCAGCACGACGGGGCCTTCCTGGGGGATTCGTACCGTGTCCGGGCCCTGGCCCAGTTCCACGGTGTACTCCAGCTTGCCCGCCGGGGGCTGCTTTGGCAGGTAGCCCGCCAACTCGCCCTTGCCATCCTTCTGCTCGCGGACCATGGGCTGGCGGTTCCAGGTTTCCTTCAGGGGGAAGCGCCGCCACACCAGGGTTCCAGACACACCGGGATCGGGCAGGGCCACCCGGGCATCGCGCACGGTTTCCTCGCTGCGGACGAGCTTGTAGCTGACGGTCTTCCCTGGCCGGGTCACCGTGCCGCGCAGGGGGTGGGTGGGGCCGGTGCGGCGCTGGTAGACCACTGTGGCGGCCATCAGAAGCACGGCCAGGAACCAGAGGGTGGCTGTGCGGCGTGAGGGAGAGGGGGCTGCCGTGCTCATATGCGATCAGTTTATCGCATGGCTCCGCCCTACGGAAGCCTGGCCCAGCGCAGCTTCGCGCTGGTGGAACGGGGGTTGGACCGGCGTTCCTCGGGCGAGGCCCGGATGGGTTCGGGGGCCACCGCAGCGTAGGTGCCCTCGCGCAGGCCCTGCAGAAACGCCTTCTTCACGCGGCGGTCCTCGCCGGAATGGAAGGTGAGGATGGCCACGCGACCCCCTGGATTCAGGACGCCTGGCAGCAGAGAGAGGAACTGATCCAGGACGGTGAATTCATCGTTCACGGCGATGCGCAGGGCCTGGAAGGTCCGTTGCAGCGACTTCTTGGTTTCTGTGTCGCGCTCGGTCTCGTGCAGTTCCTGGTGCAGTGCTGCACGCACACGCTCCGCAAGGTCGCGGGTGGTGCGGATCTCCTGGCCGTGCACGACCCGCGCGATGGCGACGGCGTGGGGCTCGTCGGCGTTCTCCACGAGCAGTTCCACCAGCTGCGATTCGTCCAGGGTGGCCAGCAGCTCAGCAGCCGATTTTCCGCGCTGGGGATTCAGCCTCAAATCCAGCGGGCCATCGGCTTTCCAGGTGAAGCCGCGGGCCGGATTGTCGATCTGCATGGACGACACGCCGAGATCGGCCAGCACCAGATCGAAGCCACCGGACTCGGCCTCCAGGCGCGGCAGACCGGCGAAGTTCATGCGGCGCACCATGAGCACCTCCTCGCCAAAACCGAGGTCCCGAAGCCGGGCCTCGGTGCGCGGCAGCTCCAGGGGGTCCACATCCACGCCGAAGAGCCGTCCCCCCGGCAGCAGGCGAGGCAGCAGCTCCCGCGTGTGGCCGCCGTAGCCCAGGGTGGCGTCCAGGGCCACTTCGCCGGGCTTCGGGGCCAGCACCGCCAGGATCTCGTCCACCATGATGGAGCGGTGTGTGCCCGCCGGCGTGTGGCCCCGGGCCAGCACTTTCTCTTGTTCCGCCGCGTGCTGGCCCGGCGAGAGTTCCTTGTACTTCTCCGTGAAGTGCCGCGGGTGCGTGCCCTTGTACCGGGGCCGGCGCGGGCGGGGGGGAT
The DNA here is from genome assembly GCA_025361045.1 of Geothrix sp. Taxonomy (GTDB): domain Bacteria; phylum Acidobacteriota; class Holophagae; order Holophagales; family Holophagaceae; genus Geothrix. Next base: position 5,171 of record JANYAZ010000245.1, read on the forward strand.
CGTCGGGACTCATGGGCGGGTCATGCCTCGAGCCTGATCTCGCCCAGGGCCGTCATGACCTGATCGGCACAGGCCTGGTAGCGCTCTCGGCCCGTGAGCTCTTCAGGAATGCCGGAGAAGTCCACCGGTGGTCCCGGCACAATGGTGATGCGACCCGGGCGCGGCCAGCTGGAGCCGCGGGGGAAACATTCGAAGGCGCCGAAAATGCGCACGGGGACCACGGGCACATCGCACTTGGCGATGATGAAACCAATGCCAGCCTCCGCCGCTTGGAGCTTGCCGTCGAGGGAGCGGGTACCTTCGGGGAAGATGAGCACCCGGTTTCCCGCTTTGAGCAGGTTCAGGATGCGCTTCATGCTGGCGAGGTCGCCCTTGCCACGGTCCACGGGCAGCACCTGGATGCGGGGCAGCAACCACCCGAGGAACCCCTTGAAGAGGGATTTGCGGGCCAGGTAGTAGATCGGTTTGCGGAAGGAGGCTCCCACCACCGAGGGATCGAGGTAGCTCACATGGTTGGCCACGATGAGGGCGCCACCGGATTCGGGGATCCACTCACGGTGCAGGGTCCGGTGCCGAAAGAAGAGCCGGCCGACGAGGCGAGAACCGGTGTGGGCAATCCAATAGATAATCATAGGTGGCAGTCCGAAGGAGTAGCGGAGAGGAGTCATGCGGCTTGCACCCGCCGCCTTGGTGATGCTCCTATCCCTGGGCTTCTCCGTCTAGCTGAAGTCTGCGACTCCGCCGGGATCGAGGATGGCGCTACGCTTCCCCATGGAACCCTTCACCTACCACCCCATCGGCTTCGTGCGCACGCCGTACGCGAAGCGCATCGATGCCCCGCACCAGCCCACGGTGGTGGCAGGCACCGAGACCGGCGCCCCCGCCGAGGCCACGCTGGAGCTGGACGCCGCCCTGCCCGAAACAGTGTTGCGCGACCTGGAAGGTTTTGAGCGCCTCTGGCTCATCTTCGCCTTCCACCTCAGCGAGGGCTGGGCGCCCCTGGTGCAGCCGCCCAGGGGCCCGAAAGGCAAGCGGGGGGTGCTGGCCACGCGGTCGCCCCACCGCCCCAACGCCATCGGCCTGTCGGCCGTGGAGCTGGTGGCCATCGAGGGCCGCACCCTCCGACTGCGGGGCGTGGATCTGCTGGATGGCACCCCGGTGCTGGACGTGAAGCCCTACGTCCCCTACGCCGATGCCTTCCCGACGGCCCGGGCGGGCTGGATCGATGCCGTGGATGCGGCCACCGGCGCCCACTCGGCCCCCGGGCCAAGGAAGCCGCGTCAGACCCCTTGACCGCGCCCAACCGAGTGTTCAACCTACGGACGCCCCCCAACCGCTGTTCAGACAACCAGGAGTCGCCATGCCCCCTGTCTCCCTCACCCAGCTCTGGCTCCCCATCCTGCTGTCGGCGGTCTGCGTCTTCGTCGCCAGCAGCCTCGTCCACATGGTGCTGAAGTGGCACGCCTCGGACTACCGGGCCCTGTCCAACGAGGACGAGGTGCGCGCCGCGATCCGCAAAGGCACGCCTACCCCGGGCCAGTACGTGCTGCCCCACTGCGCCGACATGAAGGACATGGGGAAGCCCGAGATGGTCGCGAAGTATGAGGAAGGTCCCCTGGGCTTCCTGGTGATCAACCCCAACGGTGTGCCCGCCATGGGTGCGGCCCTGGGCAAGTGGTTCGTCTTCACCGGGCTGGTGGCCTTTACCGCCGCCTACCTGGCCAGCCGCACCCTCGCTCCCGGCACCCACTACCTGCAGGTGTTCCGGGTCGTGGGCGCCATCTCCTTCGTGGCCTACGGCTTTGGCAGCATCCCCATGGCCATCTGGATGGGCAAGCCCTGGGGCAGCGTGATCAAGGACCTGGCCGATGCCCTCATCTACGGCCTGTTGAGTGCCGGCGTCTTCGGCTGGCTTTGGCCCAGATAAGGTGAGGCTACACTCCCTCCATGGATGGATCTGAGCCCGACGCCTACGGACGCATCGCCTACCGCGGTCTCATCGCCTGGCCCGAGCGCCTCCAGCGGGAGGCGCCCCTGCTGCAGCGGGTGCTGGCGGGCGCACCCTCGCTGCGGGTGCTCGACCTCGGCTGCGGCAGTGGCGAGCACACGCGGTTTCTGACCGCGCTCGGCTTCGAGGTCACTGGCGTGGATGCCTCGGCCTCCCAGCTGAGCGCTGCCCTCGAGGTCGATCCCCAGGGCCGCTACGTCCGGGCTGAGCTCACCGCGCTGACGGAAAGGCTGGAGGCGGGGCAGGGCGCCGCGATCTGCGTGGGCAACACGCTGCCCCATCTTTGTGAAGCGGCGGAAGTCCGGGCCTTCTTCTCGGGCCTGGCCCGATGTCTTGCCCCCGGCGCGCCCTTCCTCCTCCAGCTGCTCAACTACGACCGCATCCTCGACCGGGGCGAGCGGACCTTCCCGGTGGTGCTCCGTCCGGGAGAAGCGGACGGCGGGGACACGGTCTTCCTGCGCCTCATGACCCACCATGGCGGTGGCCGCCTCACCTTCACACCGGCCAATTTTCGCTACCGTCCCGGCACCGGGACGCCGCTGGAATTGGTCGCCGCCCATGATGTGGCCTTGCGGGGGTGGCGCCGCACCGAGGTCGAGGCACTTCTGGGGGAGGCGGGTTTTGTCGTCCTCGAATCGCTGGGCACCATGACCGGCGAGGCCTGGAGCCCCACATCCTCGGACCTGGTGTTCGTGGCTCGGAGAACCTAGCCGCCCAGCGGCCAGCGGCGGGTCGTCGCCGATTGAATCAGTTTCTTGACGGTCTCGACCGCCGGTCCGAATTCGGCGATCCCCGCGCTCACGGGACCCTTCCAGACGCCTGATCCGACGGGGACCTCCAACCTGGGCAGGGCCTCGCGGACGCGATCCGTGAGCAGCACTGCATCGGCATGGCTGGTCAGGGGGCAGATGACGAGGAACTCCTCCACGCCCACGTGGCAGACCACGTCATGGTGGCGGAAGGCCAGGCGCAGCAGCGCGGCCAGGGCCATGATGATGTCGTCGCCGGCGGCGTGGCCGTGGGTCTCGTTGACGACCTTGAAGCCCTCCGCCGCGAAGATCACCACGCTCAGGGGATGGCCGAAATGCTTGGCCGAGGCGATTTCCGAGGTCAGCCGGTTCATGGCGTACTGCAGGTTCGGCAGGCCGGTGAGGCGGTCGATCATGGCGTAGCCTTCCAGCTGCCGGTTCGCCTCCTCCAGCTCCAGGCGCAGCCGCTGGGTCTCCTTCTGCTCGGCCTCGAGCCGCTGCACCGAGCGCGACAACCGCTCGTTGGCCAGGGACAGCTCCTGGGTCCTCCGGAAGAAGCGGTTCTCCAGGGTGTCGTTCAGCTCGGACAGCTGCCGGCTGCGCTCGGATACCAGCATGAAAAGACCGCCGAGGGACTTGAGGAGGATGCCCGTGGCGCCATCCACCTCCCGCTCCTCGGCCACGTAGGCTTGGGCCGGGGTCCGACCCGCGCTCATGGCGGCGATCTGGCGGGCCATGGCCTGGTCGGAGCCCAGGATGTGCGCCGCCAGCCAGTGCACGAGAAATTCCAGCAGGTGCCGAGCGGCTTCGGGAATGCCAGCGGCCACCTCCGCCCGCATCCGGGCCAGATCGAGGAAGAAGGTCGCGTGCTCCCGGACGTGGTGGGCCACGTGTCGGGGGTCCACCCCCAGCTCATCCATGAACATCTGTTCTTCGCTGAAGTGGTAATGGGCGTAATCCGCCAGTTCATCGCAGAGCCGCTCCAGGTCACTGAGGGCTGGGGTGCCGCCTTCCTCCAGCAGGCCGCTGAAGCGGTTGATCAGGTCCACCAGGGCATGATGTTGCTCATCCACCTGATCCAGGCCGGTGACAAAATGCTTGTCCCACAGGAAGGCCGTCATCGTTCGAATCCTGGCGAGGTTGCAGAGGTGGGGTCGAAGCGGATTGGCTGGGGAATTTTAAGACCCACAGGTAAAAAAATACCGTCAATCCAGACAAGCACCAAGAGTCTGTGCCCAAGGTCACGATGGGATACCGTGGTCGGATGGAGCATGCCGTGGGGATGGGGTCCAGTATCAGCGGGGTTCAGCTCGGCTACCTGGCGAGCATGGCCGCCATGCTCTGGCTCTTGAACCAGGCGCGGCGGTCCTTCTGGCTGTTCTCCCTGCTGGTCCTGCCCGGAACCTTCTGCCATGAACTCTGCCACTGGACCGTGGGCCACCTGCTGGGTGGACGCCCGATCCGCTTTACCGTGCTGCCCAAACGGGAGGGGCGGGGCTGGGTGCTGGGTTCCGTGTCCCTATCGAACCTGCGCTGGTACAACGCCTTCTTCATCGGCATGGCACCGTTGGTGTTGCTGCCCGTGGCCTATGGCCTCCTCCTGTGGCGACTGGGTGGGAACCCCAGGTTCGGATGGCCCGAAGCGGGCGCGTTGTACCTGCTGGCCAACCTCGTGTTCGGCGCGGTCCCCTCCCGACAGGATCTCCGGATCGCGGCCCGGTCCCCCATCGGCTGGCTGCTGCTGGTGGCCGCGCTGGCCTGGGGGTGGCTGCGACTATCGCAACACCTTCGCGCCCGGGTCCAGGCTGCCGGACCCGAGTCGCTGACTGTTGGGCCATGTTAACCTTCCGGCCGAACACGCCACCCCATCGGAGGACGCATGCCCACCGGGACGAAGCGCAGCCAAGCGATGGCCACGCTGCCCGGCACGGCCCCCCCTGAAGCCGACGTGATTCTCGACGTGCTGGTCGAGCGGGGGGCACTGCAGTTCGTGCTGGCCTGCGAGGCTGGTCACGCCCACGCGGTGCGGGTGCGGTTCAGCCGCGTGATCCGGGATCTCGCGGGCCAGAAGGTGAACGACCAGCCGCTCTTCACGCAGCTGGAATTCCTCGCGACCGGGCGCCGGATCGTCCTGCTGATCGATACGCTCGCGGGGTACCAACAGCGCCGACAACCGATGCAATTCCAGGCGAAGCTCGAATGGCGCAGCGAGGACGGCCGGATCCTGCGGCGGGTGATCACCCATGACCTCAGGGCCTGGACGAGGCTGCGCGAAATCCTCTGATCAGACCACCTCAAGCCCAAGGAGCCACCATGTCTGCCCATCAACCCCACCAGTCCTTCCACTTCCTGGTCGAGGCCGGGTTCTCGCGCATCGGCTTCACGCACGTGCAGCTGCCCCGCATGGAGCGCGACGTGATTCGCTACCGCGAGGGTTCCGAACCCGTGGATTCCGTTCGCCAGCTGCCGGGCCTGCTCCACCTGGGAGACTGCCTGTTGCAGCGCGGCGTGATTCCACCCGACAACGAGTTCTTCCATTGGATGAACACCGTTCACTTCGGTCTGGCCGAACGGCGCGACATCGTGGTGAACCTGCTGAACGAGCAGCACCAACCCACCATGACCTGGCGCCTGCGCAACACTTTCCCCGTGGGGCTGGAGTGGTCCCCCCTCGACGCCCAGTGCAGCGGCGTCCTCATCGAGACCCTGCGGCTCAGCGTCGAGTCCATGGACCTTCAGGCCCCCTAGCCCCAATACCTTTCACTTAATCATTGACAGTTCCCCAAACGCGCCTATTTTTATAGGCGGGCGCGTTTATGGCACGGACGAAAGCCAGGCTTGAAGGGGGCAGCAGGATCTCTGACCACATCACACTCGGTGTGGTGGCACA
>JANYAZ010000262.1 GCA_025361045.1 Geothrix sp.
CTCCGACATCGTCATGGCCCTGGACGAATGCCCCCCGGGCAAGCTGGAGCGGGACAAGCTGGAAGTGTCCATGGCCCGCACCACCCGCTGGCTGGAGCGCTGCCGGCAGTTCCCCCTGGATCCCCACCAGGGCCTGTTCGCCATCAACCAGGGCGGCACCCACCTGGACCTCCGCCAGCAGCACCTGGAGCAGATCCTGGAGATCGACCGGCGCACGCCCTTCCAGGGCTTCGCCGTGGGCGGGCTCAGCGTCGGCGAGCCCAAGCCGGACATGAACGCCGTGCTGGCCGAGTTCGTGACGGAGCTTCCGGCCGATCGCCCCCGCTACCTCATGGGGGTGGGCACCCCGGAGGACCTGATCTTTGGCATCGAGCACGGAGTGGACCTCTTCGACTGCGTCCTCCCCAGCCGGGAGGCTCGCCATGGCCGGATCCTCACCAGCCGGGGGCGGCTCAACCTGAAGAACGCCCGGCACCGAGAGCTGGACCTCCCCCTGGACCCCGACTGCGCCTGTTACACCTGCCGCACCTTCTCCCGGGCCTACCTCCACCATCTCCTCCGCTGCGGGGAACTGCTGGGCTTCACGCTGAACACGATCCACAACCTGAGCTACACTGTGGGACTCACCCGCGCCGCGCGGCAGGCCCTGCTGGAGAACCGGTTTCCGGCCTTCGCCCAGTCCGCGCGTTCCGGATGGTTGACCGAGGAGCCCTGAATGACCTTCGCCCTGTTCCAGCAAACCCCCGCCTCCGGCCCTCCGGGTTGGACCCAGTTCGTGTTCATCGGTGGCATGGCCCTGATGTTCTACTTCCTGCTCATCCGGCCCCAGAGCAAGGCCCGCAAGGAGATGGAAGCCCGCTTGTCCAAGCTGAAGGCTGGCGACGAGGTGGTGCTCAGCTCTGGTCTCTACGCCACCATCGATCGCGTCGAAGACAAAGACCTCTGGGTCAAGCTCGGTAGCTCTGTGGTGAAGGCCCGCCGCACCGCCGTCGCCGCCCTGGCCTCCGAAGCAGAACCCAAGCAGAACTGATCTTCCTGACCTTCCGGGCCGGCCTCGTGTCGGCCCGCCTCATGTAAGGAGCGCCCCGTGACCAAACGGAGCCTCTGGCGCCTCACGATTGTCCTGGCCGTGCTGTTCGGCTGCGGATACTTCTTCACACCCCTCTCCAAGGTGAAGCTGGGCCTCGATCTTCGAGGCGGCGTGCACTTTGAGCTGGAGGTCCAGGGCCAGGAGGCGCTTGCCGCCGACCTGCGCGATGGCAAGGACCGCATGCTGTCCCGGCTGCGGGAAAAGGGCCTGCCTGGCGCCATGGTGCGCGTCGATGGCGACGCACTGAGGGTGGAAGGCACGGGGGCTGATCAGAAGGCCACCGTGGAGAAGGTCGCCAAGGACTTCTTCCCGGGCTACGTGGTTGCCGCTGAAGGAGAGGGCTTTCGCCTCACCCAGAAGGAGGCCTACCAGAAGCAGCTGAAGGACGATGCGAACAAGCGGGCCCTCGAGGTCATCGAGAAGCGCATCCGTGACATCGACCCCGCCAATGTGCTCGAACCCGAAATCACGGCCAGCGGGGCCGAGGGCAACCGCATCGTCGTCGAAATCCCAGGCATCGAGGAGGGCGACCGCGAGCGCATCAAGAAGCTGCTGTCGACGCCCGGCCGCCTGGAGCAGCGCCTGTTGGCCAAGGTCCCGCAGATTTATTTCAACACCAAGGATGAAGCGCTGGCCTTCTACAAGGGCGCGATCCCCCAGGAGTTCGAACTCCTGCCCGAGATCGAGAGTGAACGGCAGGCCCGTCGGGCAGGCCAGCCCGTGGTGAAGGCCAAGCCCGGCGAGGAGAAGATCAGCCGTTGGGTGCTCCTGGAAAGCCGGGTGGCCGTGGATGGTGCCGACATCATCGATTCCCACCGCGCCTCCAATTCACAGACCGAGGCCAACGAAGTCAACTTCACCCTGAACAAGAAGGGTGATGACGACTTCGCCCGGCTGACGGGCACTGCCTCGGAAGAGAACCGGCTCATCGCCATCGTGCTGGACCGCAAGATCGTCACCGAGCTGAGCGCCAAGGAGAAGATCATCGGCGGCGCCGTGCGCATCGCCGGCAGCTTCTCCGCCCAGGAAGCCGATGACCTCGCCAGCCAGCTACGCAGTGGCGCCCTGCGGGCCCCCATGAAGTTCCTCGAAGAGGGCGTGGTCGGTCCTGGCCTGGGTCGTGATTCGATTCACGCGGGCGTTCGGTCTGCGCTGGTGGGGTTCATCACCATTATCGGCTTCATGGTGTTCTTCTACCGCTGGTCCGGCATGAACGCGATCATCGCCCTCACCGTGAACGTGATCGTGATGATGGGCCTGCTGGGTTCCTTCCGGGCCACCCTGACCCTGCCGGGCATTGCCGGCTTCGTGCTGACGCTAGGCATGGCCGTGGACGCCAACATCCTGATCTTCGAGCGCATCAAGGAAGAGCTGGGCCTTGGCAAGAGCGTGCCAGGCGCCATCGACGCAGGCTTCGACCGGGTGTTCTGGACCATCGTGGACAGCCATGTGACCCAGCTCTTCGCGGCCCTGCTGCTTTTCATCTTCGGCACCGGCCCCGTGAAGGGCTTCGCCGTGACCCTCACCGTGGGTGTCGTGGCCTCGCTGTTCACCAGCATCTACATCAGCCGCTTCATCTACGATTGGATCCTGGAACAGCACCCTGGCACGAAGACCCTGTCCGTGGGCATCCACACCTTCTTCAAGGGCGCCTCGTACGATTTCATGAAGTACAAGGGCACGGCCCTGGCCATCAGCTGGGGCATCATCGTGCTCTGTTTCCTGTTCGTGCGCCCCTGGAACCTCACCCACAACAACCGCATCCACCTCGGCATGCAGTTCGTGGGCGGCAACGACATGACCGTCCGCTTCCGCGGGGCCATGGAGCCCGAGACCATCCGGGCCACCCTGGCCAAGAATGGATTCACCGACGCTACCGTGGTGCCCTACGAGAACCCCGACAAGTCCGTCCGGGATTTCTCCGTAAAGGTGAAAGCCAAGAAGGACGGTGATCAGAAGGACAGCACCATCCAGGCCAATGCCCTTCGCGGCATTTTCAAACAACTGGACCCCGAGGCCGCTTCGGGCAGCACACTGCCTGCCCTCAACCTCGAAGGTTCGAAGACGCTCGCGGACACCCTCGCCAAGGTCAACCCGCTACGGGTGGCCAACGATGAGACCATCCTCATCACGACCTATGTGCCCCTGGCTGAGAAGGTCATCTCCAGCCGGGACCGCTTGCCTTCGGGCCTGTATCAATCCTTTGGCGAACTGCCCAAGGACCTGCCGCCGGCCGTGACCGAAACCGTGCAGAAGACCTACAGGCTGGGCGCCGTCAGCATCCGGAAGAATGAAAGCTTCTCCCCGAGCATCTCCGGCGAGTGGACGAGCAAGACCCTGACCGCGGTCGGACTTGCCATGCTGGCCATCCTGATCTACGTGATCTTCCGATTCACGGCGAGCTTTGCCGTGGGCGGCATCGTGGCGCTCATCCACGACATCCTCATGGCCCTGGGTCTGTTTGCGGCCTTCGGCTACGAGTTCAACGTGCCGGTGGTAGCGAGCTTCCTGACCCTGATGGGCTACTCCATGGCCGATACCATCGTGGTCTTCGATCGAATCCGGGAGAACAGCCACCGACCGGACTACCGGCGTGTGTCGATCACCAAACTGGTCAACGACAGCATCAATCAGACATTGGGTCGAACCATCCTCACCTCGCTATCTGTGCTCTTCGTCAGCGTCTGTCTCTGGCTCTTCGGCGGACCCGCCCTCCACGACCTGGCCTTCCCGCTGGTCATCGGCGTCATCACCGGCACCTACTCGTCCATCTACATCGCCGCGCCGGTGGTGGTGTACTGGGATCAGTGGTTCGGTGGGAAAGATAAGCTAAAACAACATGCGTAGTGGTTCCACCTTGCGAAAAACGCGGCCCGAACGGGCCGCGTTTTTCGTAGTCACTACGCGCGGATGGAACCTCAACCTTCCCAGCTTACCCACCCGGCGCGCCCTGAGATCTCGCGGCGGGTGATCGCCTTGGCGGGTGGATTCACGGCCAGCAGTTCGGGCAGCCAGTCGGCGTGGGTGCGGGCCACCACGCCACGCTCGTTGAGTCCGCCCAGGAAGGCGTCGAAGGTCTCGAAGAGGGCGCCGCCTTCCACTTCAGTGTGCAGGGCATATACGTTGAGGGCATCTTCGCGCACCAGATCCCAGACCTCACGGTTCACCTGGTCCGGCGTGCGGCCATCCAATCCGAGCAGCTCGTCCAGAGTGGGCAGGGTGGTGGGAATCTGGAGCGTCTTCAGCGCTCGTCCCTTCACAATGGGAAAGAACGGCGCGAAGCCCCGGCAGTCGCCTGCATAGGCCAGCCCGTAGGCTTCCTGCAGTTCGAGGGTGGTGTCATTGCAGCGCCAGGCGGGGCTCACGGCACCCAGTGGCTTCTCCCCGAAGACCGTGCCGAAGGCTTCGTGGGCGTTCGCATACCACTCCGAGAGCCACTTCCGGGACTTTCGGTCCAGCAGGTCGTGGTACTGCACATGGTCCCAGGCGTGGATGCCCACCTCATGGCCGGCAGCCTTGGCGGCCTGCATCTCGGCGGCCGCGCGTTGCCAGATGATGGGGGCCGGGATCAGCACCCCGTACATCATCGTCTTGAAGCCGTAGAGCTTCGTGGCGTTGGTGCGGCGCATCTTGGCCAGGAAACCCTTGCGGAAGATGCGGCGGATGGCCTTGCCGCTGTTGTCCGGTCCGAAACTGAAATAGAAGCTGGCGCGCATCTGGTGCTTGTCGAGCAGGCGCAACAGGGTCGGAATGCCCGTGATCGAGCCTTCCAGGGTGTCGACGTCCACGCGGAGGGAAATGGCTTTCATGCGTCTCCTTGCAGGCTCCATTCCATCCGCGAATGGGGTCGGCCACAAGCCGCCTCCCCCTTCGGCGAGGATCCAGCGGGGGGGTCCGACCTTGTTTGTGAGATGGAGTCTCTTCCTCTGGGGCCTCTGAAACTCAGACTATCCCTGCATTTGCGTGCTTCCCGAAAAGTACTCTGAAAAAGGAGAGAGACCGCTCGTTATCCGATTTATGATCATCGCCGTACCCCAGACAGTGCATCCATAGGAGGCATGGCCATGCAGAAGTCCCTCCACATCGATCCCAACAAGTGCACGGGCTGCCTTCAGTGCGAAATGGCCTGCTCCTGGGAGAAGTACCAAAGTTTCACAACCGCCAAGTCCCGCATCAAGGTGTTCTCCTTCCATCACGAAGGGCGCTTCGTCCCCTACACGTGCACCCAGTGCGACGAGGCCTGGTGTGTGATGGCCTGTCCCGTGGACGCCATCAAACTGGACCCCATCACCGGCGCCAAGATCGTGCTCGATCCCACCTGCGTCGGCTGCAAGGTCTGCACGATCGCCTGCCCCTTCGGCACCATCAACTACGTGGCCCAGACCGGCAAGGTGCAGAAGTGTGACCTCTGCGACGGCGCCCCCGCCTGCGCCAAGGCCTGCCCGACAGCCGCCATCACCTATGTGGACTCGGACTGGACGGGGCTTGAAAAGATGCGCCAGTGGGCCGGCAAGACCGACACCAACCAAGCTGCGGTGTGAGGAGAGACTGCCATGGCATGGACCAAGAACGTCCTTCGCGTGAACCTTGAGGCCGGCACCTGCATCACGGAGCCGCTGAACATGGCGTGGGCCCAGGACTACCTGGGCCAGCGGGGCCTCGCCACCAAGTACCTGGTGTCCGAGATCGATCCCAAGGTGGATCCCTTCTCCCCCAAGAACAAGCTGATCTTCGTGACGGGACCGCTCACCGGCACCATGGCCGCCACGGGCGGCCGCTACTCCGTGGTCACCAAGGGGCCGCTGACTGGTGCCATCGCCTGCTCCAACTCCGGCGGCTACTTCGGCGCCGAGTTGAAGTTCGCGGGCTGGGACATGGTGATCTTTGAGGGCACCTCGCCCAAGCCGGTCTACCTGCTCATCACCGACGGCAAGGCTGAACTGCTGGATGCCGCCCACCTCTGGGGCAGGACCGTCTGGGAAACGGAGGAGCACATCAAGAAGCACCATCAGGATCCGCAGATCCGCGTGGCCTCCATCGGCCGGGCGGGCGAGAACAAGGTGCTCTACGCCGCCATCGTCAACGACCTGCATCGGGCCGCAGGACGGTCGGGCGTCGGGGCCGTCATGGGCTCCAAGAACCTCAAGGCTGTGGCTGTCCGCGGGACGCGGACCGACGCCTACCAGATGGCGAACCCGGAAGCTTTCTTTGCAGCCACCGAGGCCGGCAAGAAGGTGCTGGCGGCCAATGGCGTGACAGGCCAGGGGCTCCCCACCTACGGCACCCAGGTGCTCATGAACGTCATCAATGAGCTGGGCGCGCTACCCACCCGCAACCACCGCGACGTCCAGTTCGAAGGTGCCATGGCCATCGGTGGTGAGGCCATGCACGAGAAGCGACTTACGGACGGCAAGGCAAACCTCGTCACCAACGGCGCCTGCTTCGGCTGCACCATCGCCTGTGGCCGCATCTCCAAGATGGAT
>JANYAZ010000099.1 GCA_025361045.1 Geothrix sp.
TTTCTGGTTGTCTATTGGTCCACTAGGTGAAGAGGCTCCTCTTCCCCTGACATATTTGGCTCCCAGGTCCTGTTCAACAGTATTCAGATGGCAAATAGGGGGACCCTATTAGCTCGCCAAGGTGGGTTGGCATGATCAGGCACCCCCTTCTACCGTGTTCGGGACAATCCCGACAGCGCCCAAGGACCATCTCCGGTCCAGGTCATTACAAAATCCGAACACTGTGAATTGAATCCAACGCGAATGCCCGTGAATATTGGATCTAGATGGTATGATGATCTGGACTGTTAATCACTAGGTCGGGGGTTCAAATCCCTCCTCCGGAGCCAAGAAGACCGCCCCGCACCAGCGGGGCGGTCCTTTCCCAAAGGAGGCTACATGTTCCGATCCGTCCTTGGTCTTGCGGTCCTGGCCATGGGCCTTTCCCTGGTGGGTGCTGAATCCGCCAAGTCCCTGCCGGCAGCGCAGCAGACCCCCTCGAAGGCCACCGTGCCTTCCAAGCCAAAGGCTCCCGCGATGATCACCACCGATTCCGGATTGAAGTATGTCGATACCGTGGAGGGAACCGGGGTCTCGCCCCAGAAGGGCCAGACCTGCAAGGTCCACTACACCGGCTGGCTCAATGACGGCCGGGGCGGGCACGGCAAGAAGTTCGACAGCTCCGTGGACCGGGGCCAGCCCCTGCCGATCCCCATTGGCGTGGGTCGCGTCATCAAGGGCTGGGACGAAGGCGTCATCAGCATGAAGGTGGGCGGCAAGCGCACCCTCTACATTCCGTCCTACCTGGGCTACGGTCCCCGGGGCGCGGGCGGGGACATCCCCCCCAACGCCGACCTGATCTTCGATGTGGAATTGATCAGCGTCCAGTAGTCAGGAAAAGGTCAGGGCATACGCGAGATCTGCTTGCAGGTCTCGCACGTCCTCCAGGCCCACGGACAGCCGGATGAGGTCATCACTGATGCCGGCCCGCTGGCGGGCTTCAGGCGTCATGGAGGCGTGGGTCATGGAGGCGGGGTGAGCCACCAGCGACTCCACGCCGCCCAGGCTCTCCGCCAGCGTGAACCAGCGGAACCGCCGGAGCACGTGGTTCAGCCGCTCGTTGCCGCCCTGCTTCAACTCGAAGCTGAGCATGGCGCCGAAACCCCGCTGCTGGCGCTTCGCCAGCTCGTGCTGCGGATGCCCAGGCAGGCCCGGGAAGTGCACCTTGCCCACGGCGGGGTGGGCTGACAGGAACTCGGCCAGCACCTGAGCCGTGGCTTCGTGCTGCCGCATGCGCAGGGGCAGGGTCTTCAGGCCACGAAGCACGAGAAAGCAGTCGTGGGGCGCCTGCGACGTCCCCAACAGGTTGTTCACGCTCTGGATCTGCTGGGTCAGGGCCAATCGCCCCGGGGCCGACACCACGGCGCCGCCCACCACGTCGCTGTGGCCGTTGAGGTACTTCGTCGTGGAATGGATGACGAGATCGGCCCCCAGGTCGAAGGGGCGCTGGAGGTAGGGCGAGAGGAAGGTGTTGTCCACGGCCACCAGGCAGTCGGGCTGGCGATGGCCAATGGCTGCCACGGCGGCGATATCCGTGAGGCGGAGCATGGGGTTCGAGGGCGTCTCGATCCAGATCATGCGGGTGTTGGGCTGGATGGCGGCCTGGACGGCGTCGAGGTCGGCCAGGTCCAGGTAGGTAACCTCCAGACCGTAGAAGCGCTTGGCGTGCTCCAGGAGGCGGAAGGTGCCGCCGTAGCAGTCCACGGTGCTGATGAGGTGGCTGCCGTGCTCCAGGAGGTTCAGGGCCACCAGGATGGCGCTCATACCGGTGCTGGTGCAGGTGGCGCCGTGGCCACCCTCCAGCAGGGCCAGGGCCTCCTCCAGGGCTGCCCGGGTGGGGTTGCCGCTGCGGGTGTAGTCATAGCCCGCGTTGGTGCAGATGTCCTTGAAGGCGAAGGTGGACGAGAGGTACAGCGGCGGCATCACCGCGCCGTAGGCCGGGTCGGGCTGCACGCCGCCATGGACGCATTGCGTGGCCACGCCCGCGTCGGGCACCAGGCCTGGCCGGTGGATCCAGCCCGCATTGCCCTCCCGCCCGGGCGGCTGGATGGTGAAGTGATAGGCCGGGTTGCCGGGCACGTTGGTATCGAGGAACTGCTCGCTCATGGGAGCCTCCGGGGATGGAGGAACTTCGCCGTTTCAGTGCGATCCCAAACGCAGAGGGGCCCGATTGCTCGGGCCCCTCTGCATGTCAGTCCATGACACATCATCTCTCCGCGAGGACTCGCGGCAGGAATTGGCACCTTGCTTCCGCAGGTTGCCAAGGTTTCACAGGGCCCGTCCCTCCACCTTTCTGGATATCGCGTGATGAAACTGACAAAGATCCTGCGGAAGGACAGTATCTGGTGATTCCATTGAGCTGCCAAGGGAATTCAATGGCTCAGATGGCCGGGGTCGTGCCCTCAGGGTTTCCAGTCGGGGTGCAGCTGGCCGTCGAAGACGGGCTGGACGGGGCCGGACATGAGGATGTGACCCTCGGGCGCGAACTCGATGTCGAGGGTGCCGCCCGGCATCTGGACGGTGACGCGATCCTCCACGAGGTTCAGACGGCGGCAAGCCGCGGCCGCGGCGCAGCTGCTGCCCGAGGCGGGCGTGTAGCCGGCGCCCCGCTCCCAGATCTCGATGCGGATGCGCTTGCGGTCGACCACCGCCACCAGCAGCACGTTCACCCGCTCGGGGAACTCAGGATGGCGTTCGATCTTGGGGCCTAGGCGGCAGGCGTTGGCGGGGGAGACCTCGCCGGGGAAGACCACGCAGTGGGGATTCCCCAGGCTGAGGGCCGTGATGGTGACCGGGCCGGTGGGGAAGAAGAGTGGCGTTTCCAGCACCTCGAGTTGAGCGGAGATGCCGGTAAAGGGGATGTCCCCGGCCTTGAAGCTGGGCACGCCCATGTCCACCTGGACGAGGCTGCCATCCGGCGCCAGGAACCGGGCGCTGGAGAGGCCGCCCAGGGTGTGGATCTGGCACTCGGTACCCTGGGCGTGCCCCGCTTCGACCAGGTAGCGGGCGAAGATGCGGAGCCCATCACCGCTGGTCTCCGCCTCGGAGCCGTCCGGATTGAAGATGCGCAGCCCGAAGGCTCCCGGGTGGTCGGGCACGTCCAGCGGGCCGAGCAGCAGCCCGTCGGAGCCGATGCCCAACCGGCGATCGCAGAGTGCCTGGACGGCCCGGGGGGCCGGGTCGAAGGCGGTCCGGGTTGGGTCGACCACCACGTAGTCGTTTCCCAGCACGTGGAATTTGGAGAAGCGGAGCGAGTTCGTCATGGTCAGGAGGGGCTCACAGGGTGATGCGGGTTCCAAGCACCTGCAGGAACTGGGCGATCCACGCGGGATGAGCGGGCCAGGCGGGCGCGGTGACGAGGTTGCCATCGGTGACAGCACCATCGATGGCGATCTCGGCATACTTGCCCTTGGCGATCTCCACCTCAGCGCGACAGGCGGGATAGGCCGAGCAGGTGCGCCCCTCCAGCACGCCGGCCGCGGCCAGCAGCTGGGCACCGTGGCAGATGGCCGCCACGGGCTTCTTCGCCGTGAAGAAGTGGCGCACGAGCGCGAGGACCTTGGGGTTGAGCCGCAGGTACTCGGGGGCCCGGCCACCGGGGATCACCAGGGCATCGTAGTCCTCGGGCTTGACGTCCTCGAAGCTCGTGTTGAGCGTAAAGCGGTGACCCGGCTTCTCGGAGTAGGTCTGATGCCCTTCGAAGTCATGAATGGCCGTGGCCACGGACTCACCGGCCTTCTTGTCTGGACATACCGCGTGGACGGTGTGACCCACGGCCAGCAGGGCCTGGAAGGGCACCATGATTTCGTAGTCCTCGCCGAAGTCACCGACGAGCATGAGGATCTTCTTCGCGGCCATGGGAGTCTCCTTGGAGTGGTGGAACCGCCCCGATGATACGCGTATCCAGGGCGAGGCAGGTTCCGGTCGGGCAATGTCCAGGCCGGGCAGGCCTCCGCGGACGGAAGAGGGGGATGAATCAGGCCTTCTGGTAGACCTCGGCGCCCTTTTTGACGAAGGTCTCCGCCATTTCCTCCATGCCTTTCTGCAGGGCCTCTTCTTCGTTGTAGCCGTGGCTCTCGGCGTACTGCCTCACGTCATCCGAGATTTTCATGGAGCAGAAATGGGGGCCGCACATGGAGCAGAAGTGCGCCGATTTGGCGCCCTCGGCCGGCAGGGTCTCGTCATGGAATTCCCGGGCGGTGTCGGGATCCAGGGCCAGGTTGAACTGGTCCTCCCAGCGGAATTCGAAGCGGGCCTTGCTCATGGCGTCGTCCCAGATCCGCGCACCGGGGTGGCCCTTGGCCAGGTCGGCGGCGTGGGCGGCGATCTTGTAGGCGATGACGCCGTCCTTCACATCCTTCTTGTTGGGCAGCCCCAGGTGTTCCTTGGGGGTCACGTAACAGAGCATCGCGCAGCCCCACCAGCCGATCATGGCGGCGCCGATGGCCGAGGTGATGTGGTCGTAGCCGGGCGCGATGTCCGTGGTGAGCGGGCCCAGCGTGTAGAAGGGGGCCTCGTCGCAGACGGCCAGCTGCTTGGTCATGTTCTCCTGGATCAGGTGCATGGGCACGTGGCCGGGGCCTTCGATCATCACCTGCACATCGTGCTTCCAGGCGATCTTAGTGAGCTCGCCGAGGGTTTCCAATTCGCTGAACTGGGCCTCGTCGTTGGCATCGGCGGTGCTGCCGGGGCGCAGGCCGTCGCCCAGCGAGAAGGCCACGTCGTAGGCCTTCATGATCTCGCAGATGTCCTCGAAGTGCGTGTAGAGGAAGTTCTCCTGATGGTGGGCCAGGCACCACTTGGCGAGGATGGAGCCGCCACGGCTCACGATGCCGGTGACGCGCTTGGCAGTCAGCGGGATGTAGCGCAGCCGCACGCCGGCATGGATGGTGAAGTAGTCCACGCCCTGCTCGGCCTGCTCTAGAAGCGTGTCCCGGAAGATCTCCCAGGTGAGGTCCTCGGCCTTGCCGTTGACCTTTTCCAGGGCCTGGTAGATGGGCACGGTGCCAATGGGCACGGGGCTGTTGCGGAGGATCCACTCGCGGGTCTCGTGAATGTTCAGGCCGGTGCTGAGGTCCATCACTGTGTCGGCGCCCCAGCGGATGGACCAGGCCATCTTCTCGACCTCTTCCTCGATGCTGGAGGCCACGGCGGAGTTGCCGATGTTGGCGTTGATCTTCACCAGGAAGTTCCGCCCGATGATCATGGGCTCGGTTTCCGGGTGGTTGATGTTGGCGGGGATG
>JANYAZ010000281.1 GCA_025361045.1 Geothrix sp.
CCGAGGTATCGATGTTGTCACTGCAATCGAGGATCCACGACCCGCGCCTATTGCCCCTTGCGGATAAGGTCCTGCGCGGCGAGCGTCTCACCTTCGACGACGGTCTGCTGCTCTACGAGACGAGTGATCTCACGGGTGTGGGCGCCATGGCCCACCACATACGGCTGCGAAAACACGGCCGCGCCGCCTATTACGTGGTGAGCCGTCGCCTCTCGTACACGAACGTCTGCTACACCCACTGCCAGTTCTGCGCCTTCCAGGCCAAGCCCGGCGACCCGCGGGCCTACTCACTGTCCGCCGAGGACATCATCAAGGAGTTGGAGCAGCCCGAGAACGCAGGCGTCCGCGAGTTACACATGACCTCGGGCCACAATCCCAAGTTGAAGATCGACTACTTTGAGGATCTGTTCGGCAAGATCAAGGCCCGCTTCCCGTCCATCCACCTGAAGGTCTTCACCATGATCGAGATGGACTACTACGCCCGCATCTCGGGCCTGTCCACCGACGCCTTCCTGGACCGCTGCATGGCCGCTGGCCTCGAAAGCTGCCCGGGCGGCGGCGCGGAGATCTTTGACGAGGGCATCCGCGAGAAGATCTGCATCGGCAAGAAGGACGCCCAGGTCTGGCTCGATACCGCCGCGATCTGCCATCGCAAGGGGCTACCCACCAACTGCACCATGCTCTATGGCCACATCGAGGAACCCAGGCACCGGGTGGATCACCTGCTGCGCCTGCGCGACCTGCAGGATCGCTCGCTGGCCGCTGGTTACACGGGCTTCCTGGCCTTCATCCCCCTGGCCTACCAGAACGAGGACAACGAGCTGAGCGCCACGCACGTCATCCATGAAACGACAGGCACCCAGGATCTGCGCGAGATCGCCGTGGCCCGGCTGCTGCTCGACAACATCCCGCACATCAAGGCCTACTGGGTGATGATCTCTCCGGGCCTTGCCCAGGCCGGCCTCAGCTACGGTGCCAACGATCTGGACGGCACGGTCATCGCCGAGGAGATTGCCCACTTGGCCGGCGCCAAGAGCCCTCAGGGACTGCCACAGGGCGAGCTGGTACGCCTCATCAGCGAGGCGGGCTTTGAGGCCCTGGAGCGCGACAATCTGTACAACACCTACTCAACCGTCTAATCCACCTCCCGCTTCTCGTAGGTCCCCATCGGATCCAGCGCGAAAGCATAGCGGCTGTTCCACAGCCGGTCGAAGATGCCCGCGGCCTGGGCAGCCAGGGGTGAGTCCCGGAAGACCAGCTCGATGTTCCGGGATTCGCTGAAGTAGCCCTCCTCCCAGTTGCTGGTACCCAGGGCCAGGTGTGCACCATCGACCACCAGGTACTTGCTGTGGATGGTGCGCGAGAACGGGACGTGCCCCTCTTTCGCTTCGGGGATGGATGCCACCTTCACCTCAAGGTTCGGGATCAAGCTGAGGGCCTTCAGGTGCGGCAGGCCACGGCCTCCCAGCACCCAGTCCGACACCAGTAGCTTCACCTTCACGCCCCGCACGGCGGCGGCGCGGAGGGCATTGTCCAGCACGGGCCAGTAGTGGTCCGGACCCGAGATCGGGGAGTAGACCAGGAGTTGCACCCGCACGGTCTGCTTCGCCTGGTCCAGCAGGTCCACCAGCGCCTCGATGGACGGACGGATGTCCTTCGGCGTCAGGAAGGGCGGGCTGGCGACCAACTCCACCATGGCGCGAGCAGACATCGGAGGCTGGGCCGGGAAGTCCGGCAGTTTGTGGTTCTCGACGAAAGTCCAGTCGATGGCAAAGAGCCGTGCCAGACGCGAGACGACGACCGGCTCAGAGGTGCGCACGCCCAGCTCGTGGATGTGCTCCAGGGCCCGCCAGTCGAAATTCTGGCTGCCCAGGAAGGCTTCACGGCCATCCACCACAAAGTATTTGGCGTGGAGGATGCCTTTGGAGACGCCCGCCAGATCGAAGCTGCGCACCTCGGCGCCCGGCATGCGTCGGAGCCGCGCCACGGAGCCAGGATCCTGGTCGAGCATCTTCGAGGAGAGCAGGAAGCGAATCTTCACGCCCCGGGCCCCGGCCCGCTCCAGCTCTGCCAGCACCGGCTCCAGAGCGCTGCCTGGACGGCTGGTGACATAGAATTCAGCGGCCTCCACGGTCGCCTTCGCGCCGCGGATCATGTCCACCCACACATCCTTGGCGAAAGGCAGCGCTGGATCTGCGAGGTCGGTCTCCGCAGGAATTGACTGTACCAGGCGGGTGGTGGGCACCTGGGGCTGGGAGGCGCCCAGAACCAGGCAGGTCGTCAGGATCAGCAGCAGGGAACGCGGGCTCATGGGGTCACTCCACCCGCGAGGATACTCCGTTGACGCCACCCCGTTTCCCCTGTTGAGCTGATCGCATGGAGACTAAGGTCGAGTTCCGCGCCCACCTGAAGGCCCGCCGGGATGCCCTGCCTGCGGCCGCTCGCGAAGCCTCCTCCCTCGCCATCTGCGGCCACCTGGACCGCCTCTGCCGAGACCATCGATTCACCCGTATCGGCGCTTTCTGGCCCTTCGGCTCCGAGGTGGACCTGCGGCCAGCCGTCGCCGCGCATCCGGGGTGGCTATGGTTCTTCCCGCGCGTGGCCTCGACCCAGCCGCCCCGTTTGGCGTGGGGCACTGAACCTCTGGAGAAGGGCCAGTGGGGGCTCATGGAGCCCGCCTCCGCCCAGCACTTTCTCCCCCCCGTCCAACTCCTGCTGGTGCCGGGCCTTGTCTTCGACGATGACGGCCATCGCATGGGCTATGGTCGGGGTTTCTACGATGCGCTGCTGGCCCAGCTGTCAAATGACATTCTGACGGTGGGCGTGGGCTTCGAGACACAGATGCACCTGCCCGTGCCCGTGGAACCGCATGACTGGCCGGTCATGGGTCTCCTGAGCGAGCGCGGCCTTCGTTTCCTGAAGACCGAGGACTGAGGACTTTCTTCAGCCCAGCTTCAGGATGCTCGATCCATCCGCATAATCCTCGGTAGGGGTTTCCCGCATCTTCTGGAGCACCTGGACCAGGGCCCGGATGCGATCCACCATCTCCCCGATCTTGCCGAGCTTGATCTCCTCCGGGTATTTCCGCTGCAGCATTTCCACCTGCATGGAGATGATCGCCAGGGGGTTGTTGATCTCGTGCTTGAGGGTACCGGCCATCTGCCGGAAGGAATCCAGCCGCTCCGCCGCCAGTGCCCGCTGCTGCAGCTCCGTGTGGCCCCGCAGCACCTGCAGCCGGTGGTGCAGTGCCTCCCAGCGGAAGCCTTCCGCCAGCCAGTCCGTGGCCCCTGCCTCGATGAGCCGGGGCGTCTCGTCCTCGGTGGATCGCACCACCAGGATCGGCGTGGTGGCGAACGAGGCGTGGTGGCGATAGGCGCGGATGCACCCTTCCAGGTCCTTGGTGCCACGGGCATCGATGACCAGGAACCGGAACTTGGGCAGTGGTGGTGGCGGTGGTTCCTGTTCCAAGGGGTGCAGCCACAGGTTTCCCGCCTCAGCGACGGTCTGGAAGAGCCCCAGAAGGTCCAGTTCTTCGCTCACGAGCCCCAGCAGGGGCCGGGCCGGCTCTTCGGGCATGGCATCGGGCCCTTCCGGCAGAAAGAGATCCAGGGCCTGATCCGCCCAGTGCCAACGCACGCCGGCGTCCTGAAGCATCCGCAGGGTCCAGGGATCCGGAATGGGTCCGTGCAGGCCAGCCGGAAGGTTCAACCGCAGAATCCGGGACCCACGCTCTTGATCCCAACGGGTGGAAACCGTGGCTCCCTCCGCCAACTGCATGAGCATGGGTTCCACCAGACCCGCGAGGGCCATCACGAGGGGGCCACCGGACATCCAGATGGAAGCGGACGGCGCCTCGGCCACGCATAACCGGGCCTTGCGCAGGCGCAGCAGGGACTCCCAGCGATTGATGAGATCTTCCTGGAGCACTGCCAGCGTTTGGGGGTGGCCCGTCATGGGGGCATGGTCGGTGAGGTTGTCCCGCCCGCCGTGGTCGAGAAGGGCCGTCAGCTGCTCAAGCTGAGCGCGAATGGCTTCTCCGGTGAGGTCTGGCAACTCCTCTGCCCAACTCTGCACCCGCCTGAGCGGGGCGGCCATGGCCGCGAGCAGTTCACCGTGACGATCGGATTCACGCTGGGATCCGGTGCGCAACCGCAGCAGTTCTCCCTGCAACTCGGCCTGACTCAGGGCCCGCCGGTTGAGCATGGCCTGCCGGAGGGCCATGGAACCCAAGCGAACAAAGGCCTGGAAGACGGCCAAGTCGAATCGGGTGAAGGGACGCCCCTCCGACTCCCGGTCCAGATAGAGGGCCCCGTGAATCTCCCCCTCGTCTTCCATGGGTGCACAAAGCAGGGACCCGCGGTGCAGTTCGACCAGGCTCATGCCCCCAAAGCGCGGGTCGGCGAGGGGCCGATTGGAGAGCACCGCCGTGCCCTCCTGAGACACATAGTCCAGGACGGATCGGGAGAGCCCGATGCCCTCCTGCACATCTCCCACCCGATGGGCCGTTCGCCATCCCCCATCCTTGGACTTCATGACGAGGAAACCCCGATCCCCATGCAGCAGGTGCAGCGATTCCTCCAGCAGGCCCTTGACCATGGCATCGGAATCGGCCTGCCGAAGCAGCTTTTCCGTCGAGCGCTGCAGCAACTCCATGCCCCGGATCAGCACCATCGCCTGGGCCGGTTCCGGGCGGACCTCGTAGAAGAGATCGCCCACCCGTTCGGCAAAGGTGCTGCCGTCCAAGCCAGGGAATCCCGTGGTAAAGGACAGGTGCCAATCGCCCATCACCAGCTCATCCCCATCCTGGAGGGCGGTGCCATGCGGGTGGTTGATCGCCAGGCCATTCAGGGTCGTGCCATTGGCGGAATTCAGATCCTTCACCCACCAGATCCCGCCGATGCGATTGAGGCTGGCATGCACCCGGGACACCCCATTCAAGGATGGCTGGGCCACGGCGCAGACCAGGGGATCCCGCCCGAGCTGGCATGCCTCACGGACGGCATACCGCATGAGCTGAGTTCCCTCCAGCCAGGACAGGTAGGGCATCGGACCTCCACCTACCCTTATTCGGCGGGTGGCGGCTGGGGTTGAATCAGGCGGGCAAAGGATACCGTGTATCGTGGGTCCGGCTGGGGCGGAAGAAGAGCATGGTATGGCCAATGGTCCAAACATGCTGCAGACCTGCAACGGCAGCGCACAGGGCCTTGGCGGCGGTGTCCTCGTCTTCGAAGCTGTTGGGATTGATCTTGACCTTCACAAGTTCCAGGCTGTCCATCATCACGTCCAGCTCGGCCGCCTGGGCAGGCGTGACGCCCCCCTTTCCCACGTGCATGACTGGCTTGAGCTTGTGAGCCTGGGCCTTGAGGTGTTGCCGTTGTTTCGAGGTGAGCATCGGGTCTCCGGCCTTCCAGTCTATCCTCGATGGCGAGGTGTCCAAATGCTCCATCCGGCGATCCGTCCACTGCTGCTCTCCCTCCTCGCCCTGGCCTGTCTGGCTGCCCCGCCCCGGACCTTGCGCGTGGACTACGGCCATACCGGAGACGCGGCCTCTGAGCGCTTCGGCGTGGACCGCGTGGTGCTGGAACCCCTGCCCTGGCCCGGTGACCCTGCCAAGGCCGTGGACACCAGCAATCTTGGGAAATATGCCTTCGAAGTGACCGACAAGGCCACCGGACGGCTGCTCTATTCGCGGGGCTTCGCCAGCATCTACGGCGAATGGGAGACCACGGACGAAGCCAAGACCCGAAGCCGCACCTTCTCCGAATCCCTCCGCTTTCCCCAACCGGACCTGCCCGTGCGCATCCAGGTGAACAAACGCGATGCTCAGAATGCCTTCAAGCCCATCTGGACCTTCGACCTCGATCCCAGGGATCCCCTCATCGAGCGGGCCCCGGCCCCGGAAGCGGGTGGCCTGATTGCGCTGCAGAAAAGTGGGGCTCCCGCCGACAAGGTGGACTTCCTCATTCTGGGCGACGGCTACACCGCCGCTGAGCGGGGCAAGTTCGAGCAGCAGGCTCGCAAGGTCATGGAGCTGCTCTTCGAGCAGACGCCCTTCAAGGAGCACCGGAAAGATTTCAATGTCTGGGCCCTCTGCTCGCCCTCACGGGAAAGCGGCATCTCCCGGCCGTCCACCGGGGTCCACAAGCGCACGCCCCTGGGCACCACCTACGATGCCTTCGGCAGCGAGCGCTACGTCCTCACCTTCGACAATCGAGCCTTCCGCGACATTGCGGCCCAGGCGCCCTACGAGTTCGTGGAGATCCTGGTGAACGCCGAGACCTATGGTGGCGGTGGCATCCATAACCTCTACAGCACCGCCTCCGCAGGCAACAGCACCATCGGTTATCTTTTCGTCCACGAATTCGGCCATCACTTCGCCGGCCTGGCCGATGAGTACTACACGTCGGACGTGGCTGTCAGCAACAGCGCCGCCAAGCCCGAGCCATGGGAACCCAACGCCACGGTCGACCCGAAGCACCCCAAGTGGATGGCCCTGCTGAGCCAGGGTGTGCCCCTACCTACGCCCTGGAAGAAAGATGACTTCGAGGCGCACAGCCACGCCTACCAGAAGGAGCGCCGCGCCATCCGCGCCGCCAACAAGCCGGAATCCGAGATGGATGCCCTCTTCGCCCGCGAGAAGGTCTTCGAGACCAAGCTGTTGGGCACCGACGCCCACAGCGGCAAGGTCGGTGCCTTCGAAGGTGCCAACTACGAAGCCAAAGGCTACTTCCGCAGCCAGGAGGACTGCCTCATGTTCACCCGGAACGACTCAGGTTTCTGTGCAGCGTGCAGAGAGGCCATTGAAAAGGTCATCCGACAGTATGCCAAGTAGGGGCTGACCCCGCCCCCTTCGGATCAGGCAGTGGGCTCCTGGAGGGGCCGCATGCCGCCCCCCGCCTCGGCTTGCTCCAGACGCATGGGGGGGATCTGCCAATAGGTGATGGCGCGCCACAGCCACTCCATCGGCCCGTAGCGGAACCGACCCAGCCACCAGTGCGAGAAGGCCACCTGCAGCGAGAACACCAGGACCACGTAACCCACCTGCCAGGCTCGACCCATGCCCCACCGGCCGAGTCCATGGCCGAAGAAGTAGATGGCGCTGATCAGGGACTGCATCAGGTAGTTGGTGAGGGCCATGCGGCCCACGGGGGCCAGCAGGCTAACCTTCGAGAAGATGGAATCGCTGTGCAGCAGCACCACCATCAGGCCGACATAGCCGAGACTCATGGGCAGGCAGGCGGCCATCATCAGGCCATTGGCCATCTGGAAGCCGTCCCGGTATGCGCCGGGCACGTGGGAGGCGGCGATGCCGGCGCTGGCCAGGGCCATGGCGAGACCCACGGGCAGGGCGATGAAGGCCAGCTTGCGGAAGAGGGGCAGGTGCTCGCGGGCGTGGGCCATGATGCCGGATCGCACGAACCATGCTCCGAGAAGGAACATCCCGACCACGATGGTCGCGAAGCCGGCCTCGTTGGGCATGTGCTCGACGAATTTCCGGGCACGGAACTTCACCACCTCCGCATAGCGCCCCTTCGACAGGATCCTGGCCTCGGTCTGGTTCTCCTGGAGGAATTCCTGGCGCTGCCGGAGGCGCTCGATCTCGCTCTCCACCCTCCCCTCGGTCTCGGTCTTGGTGGGTTTCTTTGCGTCCTTGGCAGGGTCGGGTTTGGCGACCGGCTGGCTAAGGAGCTGGGGCTGGGCCTGGACCTGGGCCTGGGCCTCAGCCCGGGCCTGGACGACGCCGGGCGGGATCGGCATGAACCGCTGGGCCACCCCGAAGGAGGTCATGATCAGGCAGGGGAAGAGATAGACCGCCAAGCCAAGCCGACGGAAGCGCTGGTCCTCGGGGTCCCGGAAGGCCGCCCAAAGGCTGCCCATGAGCAGAATCGCCGTGCTCAGGATGGAAACTGAAATTTTCGCTTCAAAGGGTACCTTGGGCAGGAACCAGAGCACGGTCGCCACCAGCGCACCCAGGCCACCCAGCAGCATCAGCACGAAGGAGAAGACCGGCAGACTGCGTCCGAAAAGGGTGATGCGTTTTTCGTGGCGAAGGTAGAGGGCCAGGAGGCCCATGTAGGCCAGGGCGACGGCCACACCCCAGATGGCATTGGCCTTGGGGATGAAACCCAGGCCCACCAGGATCGGCAGGGCACCCACCACGTACTTCCAGTTGCCGTAGAGCAGAATAAGCAGGGCGGCCGCCGTCACCGCATAGCTGTAGAGGATGTCTCCGCTCCAGATCAGAACGTAGTGGGCCGCCCCGAACACCGCCAGCGCGGCAATGCGACGCAGGTAGGGCTTGATGAAGTTGCGCCCGGCCTGTTCCGCCCGCGACAGCATCACGGCGAAACCCATGCCGAAAAGCAGCGAGAACATCGTCCAGAACTTGCCCTGCACGAAGACATAGATCAGCCGACTGGCCCACCAGTTCGCCCCGGTCAATCCGATGGGCAGGCCCAGGGCCATCTCCCCGGAGGCCCGATTGAACCACTCGACGTTCATCAGGAAGATGCCGAGCAACGCGAAGCCGCGCACCACGTCCAGTGCCTGGATCCGCTCATCCGCGCGGAGGGGAGCCAGGGGTTCGACTGTAGGGGGTTCCAGGTTTGTTTCCGCCAAAGTGTTCATGGATGCCTATGTCGAAGTGGCCATCATGCTTCCGTGACGGGCCTGTGGGTGGGAGATTGCTTAGGTTGGTGTTGTTACGGTGGGCCGACGCAACCGTTTACTGGGGAGGGTAGACCAGGATCCCGGGCGGTCACGGAGTCGCCGATCTCTTCGGCAGAAGCCAGATGATGCGCTCGGTGGCGCGTTCCACAGCCTTCCGGCTATACACCAGGGGGAAATACTGGCCCTTGGACCAGGGCTTGAGCAGATCCTGGTAGTGCGGGCTGTCCGGACTGCCGGACTGACCAGGCGTGTTGCTGGCGGTGGAGTTGTCCCAGGCACCGACATCCATCACCATCCGCACCGAAGCCCCGGCCGTCAGATCGAAGGTGCTGTTCCGGAAGGAGGCCCTTCCCACGGTTTCGTGGCTCCCCGAGACGGGCAGTGTCTCGGGATCCAAGCCGCGCCGCTGAACGGCATCCGCGCGATCTGACAGAGGATGGACCAAATGGATGCGATGGAGTGCACCCCAGGTCCAACCGCCCATGTCCATGCCCAGGCGGCCTTCGAGTTCCTTCACGGCCCTGGCGAGACTCGACTGGAGCACCTCGCGGCGCGCCAATCCTGGGTCCTTGCCCAGGCTGGCATCCGGATGTTCCAGGAGGTCCACCACCCGACTCAGATCGCCGTCCCCGACGAGACGCCGCAACCGCTCGGGGAGCACGCAGGCCACAACCGCCGGCCGCAGGTACTTATGGAGCCAGACTTCAAAAAGGGCGGCCGCCGCCGAATCTGCCTGCACCCGGCCATCCCAGGCCTTCAGCCTGCGGATGGCCTCGGACAACCGGTCTCTGGCCTGCGGAGGAACGGGATCGAGCAGGGCCACGAGACGCCGGGCCGGCAGGCTGACACTGTCGGTCTGGAGCGACTGCAGGTCCTGGACGGTGACCTTCCGGGAGGCCGCCAGGACCTCTTGGATCCGCTGGTACCTGAACCGATCTCCCCACTCGAAGCCTGGGCGCAACTCCCGATGGGGAAAGTCCGGCGGGAGGTTCATCTCGTTGGCCGAACCCAGCCAGCCTTCGGACGGGTTGAACCAGCGGGGCAGCTGGTCCCCGTTCAGCCAGCCCTCCCATTCGTAACGACCGTCACCCGGCACCGGCAGCAAGCCATCCCAGGTGCTGCGCCGAGGGAAGACACCGCTGGGGGCGAGGCCGATGTTGCCCTTGATGTCGGCGTACATGTAGTTGAGACCCGGGAGTCCATGTTGCCGCATGATCTGCAGGAATTCAGTCCAGCCACCGGCCCGCATGTACTGGAGGCTGGAGAGGTAGGGCACCATGCCTGGCTCCAGCCAGGCCGCCCGCAGGGCGTAGGCCCGACGGGCCGTTCCGTCCTCCCACAGGACCGGACCATGCCGGGTGAACTTCAGGCTGATCATCCTGGGGGCCTGACCCCGAATGGGAACCGCTTCCGTGATGACACGGAAGGCCTCCCAGCCCGATCCGTAGCGGTAGCGGCCCTCGTCGCCAGGCTTGGTTTCGTAGACATAGAGGTCCTCCTGATCCAGCGGATGGTAGGTGAGACCCACGGCGATGTGTCGGTTGTGCCCAAGCGAAACCCCGGGCATGGCGGGCTCTCCGGCCCCGATCACGTCCAGTCCCGGGGCCACCAGATGCGCCAGGTAGCGCAGGGAGGGGATCTGATAGTCACGGTGGGGATCGTTGGCCAGGAGGGGACGACCCGTGGCACTGCGTGCTCCAGATACCGCAAACGTGTTGCTGGCCGTGCGAGGCAGGGCCATGGCCTCCTCGACCAGGTCGGCCCGGGCGATGGTTCTCCCGGAGGCCGGAAAGATCGCGTCGGCTTTGGCCAGGATGTAGGGCCTCAGCACATCACTGGGGATGGAGCAGGGATCCAGACCCTTCGGCAGGATCGGGTCCCAGGCGGGTTCCAATCGCTTGCGGAAGGCATCGGCCTCCTTGCCTCCGAGGCAGTAGGCCTGGGACCGGGTGACCTCCTGGGGCAGGTTGCCAAACAGGCCATGGGAGCGCACCCGCACCACATCTTCAGGTGCCCACAAGGAAGGCTTGGTGTGGAGGATCTTGAACTCCACCGGCAGGGGGGCCGTTCCCTCCAGGACGAGACCCACATAGGCGTTGATGCCGGCCACGAAAGCCTTCACCGTGGCCCGGGCCTCCGGCCCATAGGCCTTCCACTCCACCTCCATATCCCCCCGATAGAGGAACAGGCGCGTGGCCCGATCCTGTTCGAGGCATTCGGGTCCCAAGTCCTGGGACAACAGCCCCAGCCCCCGCTTGCGCCAGAGGTCGATCTGCCACAGTCGATCCCGGGCGGCATTGAAGCCCTGGGCGAAGAAGGCATCTTCACGGCTCTTCGCATAGATGTGGGGGACACCCCAGCGGTCGATCCGCAGCTCCACGACGGCCTTCAGCCCCGCCACGCGCTGGCGGGTGACGGTAGGCTCGGCGGCCCCCAGGCAGAGCGCCAGCAACAGGCAGATCCATTTGGTCATGCGCTTCCTTCCAGGGGGGTCTGCCCGATTATCCCGGAACCTGCCACGAGTCCAAACCCTGCCCTGAGGGTCCGCCCCAACCTAGGATCTGTTGCGAGGGGTGAGCAAGCCGGCAAGGGCTTCGGCCAGCCTGCCCGCTGTCGACAGCTTTCCCGCTTCTGCCGCGAAGGCGAGACGGGCGGCCTCCTTCAGGGCCATAGGTGGCAGCAATCCCGCTGCCTGCCAGTAGCCTGGACGGGCGGAGAGAAGGTCGCTCGTCAAGCCTTCGACCAGTTCCCTCGCGACCGCATGGTCCGCTCGCGTCACGAGACGGATCCAATGGGAGGAAAGCCGGGGCGTGACGAAGGGGACCTTCAGCAGGATCGGTTTCCGCCCCAGCACAGCAGCCACGCGCAGAAGGATCTCTGTACCCGAGAGAGCTTCGGGACCGGGGATATCCCACCAGGTGCTCTCTGGTAGGTCGATTTGCAAGCCCGCCATCAGGGCCCTCACCACATCGTCCACTGCTACGGGTTCACTTCGGTGCGTGAGCCAGGCGGGAAGCACCATGGCCGGGAGGCGAGCGGCCAGGTCCCGGACAATGGTCCAGGAAGCACTGCCTGCACCGATGATCATGCCCGCCCGGAGTTCCAGGCAAGGTACCGGCCCCTCCCGCAGCACCTCACCGGTGTGCAACCGGGAAAGCAAGTGGTCCGACGGTGTCCCCTCGGGGGCCACTCCACCGAGGTAGAGGATCCGCCGCAGCCCAGCCCGGTGGGCGTTCTCCGCGAAGTCCCTGGCCCACCGCAATTCTTCTGCCGCCCAACCCGGATGGGCCGAGGCCATCCCATGGACCAGGTAAAACGCCGCGGTGCAACCCTCCATGGCCAAGTGCAGCGAGTCGGGATCACCGACATCACCCTGGATCCATTGCTGGCCCGGCCAGCGCCGCGAGGCCTCCTCTGGCCTCCGGGTCAGACAGCGGACATCGCAGCCTGAACGCACCAAGGCTGGGAAGAGCTGCCGCCCGATGAAACCGGTAGCACCGGTCAAGAGCACACGCTGGGTCATGCCTGACTCTACTCCAGTCACAGGTGCAGAAAGTGGTCTTGGCCTTCAGCCATCAGATCGCCTTCAGAAGAGGAGGACTCCTGCATTTCATGGGTTGGGTGCTCTCGCTAGCCACCCATAAAGCAGTCAACCTCGCCACCCATCATTTCTTGATGAGCGAGACCGGGGGTCCATCTGTAACGACCTTTCCTGTCGGTGCAGCCAAGGCCTCTTCCCTCAAGGTCAACAGAAAGCCAGCGTCCACCCACCAGAGCGCCGTCTGGCCATTGCCAGGTTGCGTCCGCTCAGCCAGGATGTCTGCCCACCGCATGGGTTTCCCCTCCAGCCTCGGCAGGGCTCGGTCACTGCCGAAAAACACCACCTTGCCATCCGGACTGAGGTTGATGGAGTACTCATCCCGGGCGGCGCTGTTCACGGTGGGTCCCAGGTGAACCGGCTCGGTCCAGGTGCCGTCCTCCCGACGGAAGTAGCCGTAGTAGTCGGCCCCGCCCAAAGAATCGGGGCGGCCCATCAGCGGCACCAGGATGAAGCGCCCGTCGGGATCCACCCGTGGGTTGGCCTGACGTGAATCCGCATTGAAAGGCGATGGCAACTTTTCGGCCGTTGTCCACGAACCGTCCTTCCAGGCGGAGCGCATCAACCAGCCGCCCTGCCCCTCCTCCTGGAGGAAGTGCAACACGCCCTCCCGGGTGATGGAGGGGTAGAAGGTGTTTCCAGAGCCGTTCACCTCGGTCGGTAGGCGACGGGGCTCGGACCATCCCTTGCCGGTCCGGTCCATCTCCCAGATCCCGAACGGCCCGGGCTTGTCAGACTTGAGATCGGCCGGGCGATCCGACACAAAGAAAAACCGCCGCCCGTCCGGGCTGATGCAGGGTTCCAGGCAACGCCAGCGCGGATCCCGGGAGAAGGCCGCCACTTCCGGTGCGGTCCAGTGATCGCCCTCCTGGCGGGTCTCGATGATCACGGCCTTGCGGAAGCCTGGCAGGAAGAGGCCCACATAGATCTCCGACCCATCCGGCATCAGCGTGATATCCCGCGTGGCCAGCCCGCTGTTCAGAATCCCGGGTGCGAAGGGCACAGCCTCACGACCAGGCCGTCCCAAACCGAGGTACGGGCCGGCTTTCGTCTGCCCCGAGAGCCCTGCCCAAAGGCAGAAAAACATCACGCCAACCTGAATCGTTCGAAACCACATTTCAGCTCCGGGAGTGCACTCCAGATTGCCACTGTCACACCCAAGAGAAGGGGGAAACAGGGACGACCCGTGAGGAAACCGGGGCAACTCGACCTTCCCGTGGAAGGATCGACCGAGATCCCGGCCCTGCCAAGATGATCCGCAGCCTGCAATCGGAGGCCTTGTCCATGCCCGCCCCGCCACCTCCCATCACCATCCCAGGTCCAGGCGGCCCGATTCCAGCCCTGACGCTCGGCAAATGCGCCTCCGCCAGGGCTGCGGTCATCCTCCGGTACGGACTCGGTGGCACCATGGCCGTGCAGTGGCCCGAGGCGGAACGCTTGGCCGCTGCGGGCTATGCCGTCTTGATACCGGAGGCGCCCCATCACGGGCTCCGGGCGGACAGGTTCCTCGATCACATGGCCATCGCCGCAGCGCCGGAGGCCCGTTCCCTGTTCCTCGATCTGGTGGCGGAGAGCGCGCGGGAAACGCGGTTCCTGGTGGACCACCTGAGCCGCTCCGGAGCCTCCCGGTTCGTGGTCGCCGGGATCTCCATGGGCGGCTTCGCCGCCCTGGCGGCGCCGCAGCGGGACCCCCGGGTTGGGGCCGTGGTGGCCTTTCTGGCGGATCCGCATTGGGATGATCGTCTGCAGTCACCTCACCTCCATCTGGCTTCCTGGGAGCACACGGCCTTATTTGCGGTGGTGGCCACCGGGGACGAGGTGGTCCCTCCGGATCCCATGAGGCGTTTCACCGGCGAGCTTGCCTCCCGATTCGACTTTGATTCCAGGTTCGCCTGCCTTGAGTATCGGGGCGGGCACACCATGGATCCAGCCGATTGGGACGAGGCCTGGTCGAAGGTCATCCTCTGGCTCGACCGCCACCTTCCCTGAGCGCCTGCCCGAACGGAGTCCGTCCCGCCTAGCGATACCCGCCCTTTATGGGTCAGCTATCGGGCCCCGTGGCAGCCACACCAGAGATGTCCAGCAACCGCTCGCGTCGGGCACGCAGGATCCGGTCGCGCAATTCTGCCGCATCCTCAAACTTCATCTGGGAAGCCAGTTCCTTCATGCGCTTCTCGAGCTTGGCGACTTCTCTTTCGAAGTGCTTGTCTTCGAGGTAGAGCAGCGGTTCCTCGGCGGCCCGCTCTTCCTTGGTGACGTTGATGAACTCCCGAGCCAGCGCCTCGCCCATGACGTCATCCAAGTTGCGCTTCACCGTCTCGGGCGTGATGCCGTGTTCCAGATTGTGGGCCAGCTGCTTGTTGCGGCGCCGCTCGGTTTCGCCGATGGCTTGTTTCATGGAACCGGTCATGACGTCGGCATAGAGGATGGCCTTTCCCGCGACGTTGCGGGCCGCCCGGCCGATGGTCTGGATGAGGCTGCGGGTGTTGCGGAGGAAACCCTCTTTGTCCGCGTCCAGGATGGCCACCAGGCTCACTTCAGGCAGGTCCAGGCCCTCCCGCAACAGGTTGATGCCCACGAGCACGTCGAACACGCCGCGGCGAAGGTTCTTGAGCAGCTCCACCCGCTGCAGCGTGTCGATCTCGCTGTGCAGGTACTCGGCCTTCACGCCCAGCTCTTGGTAGTAGGCCGTGAGCTGCTCCGCCAGTTTCTTGGTGAGCACCGTCACCAGCACCCGCTCGTCCCGGGCCACCACCTTGCGGATCTCCTCCAGCAGGTCATCCACCTGGGTACCCACAGGGCGCACCTCGACCATGGGATCCACCAGACCCGTGGGCCGCACCACCTGCTCCACGAAGGCCCCGCCGCTCTGCTCCAGTTCATAGGCGCCGGGGGTCGCCGACACATAGACCACCTGCTTAACCCTGCTCTCAAATTCTTCGAATTTGAGCGGGCGATTATCCAGTGCAGAAGGGAGGCGGAATCCATAATCCACCAGCGTGGTCTTGCGGGAGCGATCCCCGTTGTACATGCCGTGCAGCTGACCCGTGGCCACATGGCTTTCATCCATGAAGACGATGAAATCCTCGGGAAAATAGTCCAGCAGCGTGTGCGGCGGCTGGCCGGGCTGGCGGCCGTCCAGGAAGCGGCTGTAGTTCTCGATGCCGCTGCAGTGGCCCATCTCCTTCATCATCTCCACGTCGTAGATGACGCGCGGATGGAGGCGCTGCAACTCGACGATCTTTCCCTGCGCTCGGAACTCGTTCTCCCGTTCCTCCAGCTCGATCTTGATGTCACGGATGGCGGCCTTGAGCTTGTCCTCGGGTGTCACGTAGTGGGTCTTGGGCCAGATGGTGAGCTCGTCCAGCTTCTCGACGACCACGCCCCGCAGGGGATCGATCTTGGACAGGCGCTCCACCTCGTCGCCCCAGAGCTCGATGCGATAGGCCACATCCTCGTAGGCCGGGTAGACCTCCACCACATCGCCCCGCACCCGGAAGATGCCCGGCTCGAAGCTCAGGTGGTTGCGCTGGTACTGGATGGCCACCAGATCGCGCAGCAGCATGGCCCGGTCGATGGATTGGCCGGGCTTCAGGGCCACGGACAGATTCATGTAGGAGGAGGGATCACCCAGGCCATAAATGCAACTGACGGAGGCGATGACGATGGTGTCCCGGCGCTCCAGCAGGCAGCGGGTGGCGCTGAGGCGCAGCTTCTCCAGTTCCTCGTTGATCTTGGCGTCCTTGTCGATGAACAGGTCCCGCTCGGGCACGTAGGCCTCGGGCTGGTAGTAGTCGTAGTAGCTCACAAAGTATTCGACGGCGTTCTCGGGAAAGAACTGCTTGAACTCGCTGAAGAGCTGCGCCGCCAGCGTCTTGTTCGGCGCGAAGATCAGGGCCGGACGCCCCGCCCGCGCGATGGTGCTGGCCATGGTGTAGGTTTTGCCCGAGCCGGTCACCCCCAACAGGGTCTGGCAGCGGTCGCCGCGCTCGAGTCCCGCCACCAGCTGGGCGATGGCCTCCGGCTGGTCCCCGGCGGGCGAATAGGGCGCGATGAGCTTGAAGGGGATTGCCTTGGCCATGGATCAAAATCAAACCACGAAGACAGGAAGACCACGAAAAAGAATTGGGTTCTTCCTTCGTGGTCTTGGTGGTCTTCTCGGTATCGGCTTCGCCGATACGCGAGGCAAATAGAAATCTCGTGGTTCATTCATTCCTGGAAGGTTCAGACCTTGCGCAGAACCAGGCAGCCATTGGTGCCGCCGAAGCCGAAGCCATTGTTCATGACGTACTCGGAGTCAAGGGTGCCGGCTACATTGGCGGTCACATCCAGATCGCACTCGGGATCCTGGTTGTCCACGTTGATGGTGGGCGGGATCTTGCCGGTCTGTACGGCCAGAGCCGCCACGATGGTCTCCAGCCCTCCGGCGGCACCCAGCAGGTGCCCGTGCATGGACTTGGAACTGCTGACCTTGATCTTCTTCGAGTGGTCGCCAAAGACCCGATGGATGGCCAGACACTCCAGTCTGTCCCCCACGGGCGTACTGGTGCCATGCATGTTGACGTAGCCCACCTGCTCGGGGGCGATATCCGCGTCCTTGAGGGCCGCCCGCATCACGCGCTGCCCGCCTTCACCTTCAGGGGCTGGGCTCGTGATGTGGTTGGCGTCACCACTCATGCCGTAGCCAGCGACCTCGGCGTAG
>JANYAZ010000295.1 GCA_025361045.1 Geothrix sp.
GGGTCTGTTTTCAAAGTGGATGCGAGCCGCGACGCCGTCCAGCCGCGCGCATGGCCAGGCGGGGGCCGAAGGGCGATGCGGGACATCGTTCAAGACCGGCAACGCCGCCAGGGGTGCGGCTGGGCGACGTCCCGGAGGGCAAGGGGCGGCGCCCGGCGCGATGCTACGTCAAGCTCCTCGTCGATAGTGCCGCTATCGCCTTCGTCGCTTTCCTTGCCTCGCTTGGGCGGCACCCCTTGCGCGGCCACACCCCACTTTGAAAACAGACCCTAGTACTTGAGCCGGATACCCAACTGGATTTCGCGGGTCTTGGTCTTGTCCACGGTGTTCAGCTGGCCATAGGTGCCCAGGGGCGCCGGGGCGGTGTTAACACCCCACTTGTAGTTGGAGGACGAGACAGAGAAGTCGGCCTTGTTGAGGAGGTTGTAGACATCGACGATGCCTTCCACCTTCAGCCGCTTGGAGACGCTGAACGCCCGGGTGAGGCGCAGGTCGATCTGGGCGTAGTTCGGCTGGCGCTGATCGTTCCGGGTGTGGCCGTCCACGATGTGGTTGGCCATGTTGTCGCCGTTCAGGTCGTTGGAGTAGTAGGCGGTGTAAGGCAGGCCGGTCTGGAAGACACCGCGGAGCGCCACATCTATGACTTCACCCAGGGGGAAGTAGAGGACGACATTGGCCACCAGGCGCCGGTCGCTGTCGCCGTAGCCGTAGTTGGAACCCGGGCTCTGGGGGTCGGGGGTCAGGGACGCGCCAAGTTCGCTGGTGAAGTCGGTGCTGGCCGAGGTGTAGGTGCCGCGCTCGAAGGAACCGGTGTCCTTGGCCTTGGACCAGGTGGCGTTGGCAATGAAGCCGGTGCGGTCATCCCAGGTTTTCTTGGCCGTGAAGCTGACGCCGCGGTAGTCACCATAGCCATCGGTCTTCACCAGGTAGACGTCACCGAAACCGCCGACGGGGTTGCCAGGCATCGTGGCGGCAGGACCGAACTCCACCCGGCGACCACCGACGATGGCAAAACCGGGTCGCGTGGTCCTGGACCACCGGTTGATCTGGGTGGCATAGCCATCGTTGTAGTACCCCGAGGTCACGACGCCCGTGACAGGATCGTAGCCGTCGTACTGGCCCAGGTTGATGTTCTCGAAGCGCTGGAGGTGCTCGTATTTCACGTAGGTGGCGTTGACGCCCACGACGAGCTTGTTGCCCAGGTCATGCTCGAGGCCGAGGTTGAACTTCCTGGACTGGGACAGCTTGTTGCTGGGGTCCCAGAGGGAGGTGGGGGAGGCGCCGGCCGTGAAGAGCCCGCTGGTGGCGATGGCGGCGAGTTCCCCATCCGAAGCCTTGCGGAGGCTGGTCCCGCTCAGCAGGTTGGTGGCGCTAAGCAGGCCGGAGTTGAAGAGGGCCAGGTTGCCGGCATTCACCTTGTTGAGGGCGAAGGAGTAGTTGGTGATGATCTGGCCGTTGCCCGTCATGGTGTTGGAGTGGAGCAGCAGTGGCGTGGGGCTGGTGAAGGATCCGTAGCCGCCGCGGATCACGGTCTTGCCCTCGCCGTTCACGTCGTAGCTGAAGGCGAACCGCGGATCCGTGGTGCTGCCACCGTAGCCCTGGTCGAGTCCCTTGAGGTTGGCGTTCGGGTGGGGGTTGTCGGAGAAGGTCTGCTTGTTCTTGCGGAAGCCCGCCGTGAGGGTGAGGTGCTTGCTGAACAGGCCCGAGTACTGGATCTGGCCGAAGTACCCGTCGGTGCTGGTCTTCATGGGGATGCGGCCGAAGTAGGGGCTCACACCACCGGCATACACGATGCTGCCGGGAGTCGTGCTGGCGAGGGTGCCGTTGGCCCAGGCCGTGGCAGCGGCGTAGGTGTCGAAGCGCCAGGAACCGGCGTTGTTCTGGAAGAACTGGTTGTCCTCGTCCACGCGGAGGAGGTCCACGCCGCCCTTGAGCTGCAGGTCCCCGCGGGTCCAGGTGGTGGCACTGAAGAACTGGGTGGTGAGCTCGTTGCTCTCGCGGGGCGTGGAGGTCTTGGTGCCGAAGGACATGTTGGTCGCAGCGGTCGGGATCGCGATGGCTGGTACGCCGGGCGCGGCGTTGTTGCGCATGGGGCGGGCCTCGCGGGCGAGCTGCAGGCGGCTTTCCGTGAACAGTTCGTTGGTCCAGATGTCATTGGCTTCCAGCACCCAGCTGATGGACTGCACCTTGGTGGGGATGTTGTTGCTCTCGGCGTTGTTGGGGCTGGCGCTGGTGTTCTGCAGCGTATCCGTCATGTCCTGGAAGTTGCCACGCAGGACGAAGCGGTGGTTGGCACTGGCGACCCAGTCCAGGCGGCCGAAGTACACCGTGTTGGTGTTCTCCATGGGGTAGGCGTGAGCGTTGATGCCGGCCCCGGGGTTTCCGAATTCCTGCGCCAACGTAAGACCGCTGCGGTTGGTGATGATGCCGCCCAGGGAGGAGGTGAGGAAGTTGTTCAGGTCGGTGGGATTGTTCCCGTCGGTTGCCGCCGCAGCCGAAACCGTGGTTGGGATGGGCGTGGCGGTGATCTTCCGGTTGTAGCGTTCCACCCCGAAGAAGTAGAAGAGCTTGTCCTTGGCCAGCGCCCCGCCGATGTTGAAATTGATGTTGGTGGAGTCATTGGTCCGGGCCAGACCAGAGGAACTGCCGAAGGGCGCGCGCTGGGCGGGCTCGGTCCAGTTCGTCCGGCGCATCTGGTAGAGGGCGCTGCCCGTCACTTCGTTGGTGCCGCCCTTGGTGATGGCGTTGATGGTGGCGCCGGCCTGGGCATACTGCACGTCGAAGCCATTGGTGACGACCTGCAGCTCCTTGATGGTGTCGGCGCCGAAGATGAAGGGCGTGTAGACGCCGCCGCGCTGCTCATTGAAGAAGGCGGAGTTGTTGCTGGCGCCATCGATCTGGATGGCGTTGAAGATCTGGCGACCCCCTTCCACCACCAGGCGGGCCGGGCTGCCGGAACCGGCGGTGACGCCCGGGGCGAGCTTGGCGATATCCGTGAAGTTGCGGGTCACCAGGGGGATGGACTGAACCACGCTCTGGTCGATGGTGGCCACGGTGTTCACCTGCTGGACGTCCACCGTGCCGGTGGTGCCCAGGACTTCCACCGTGGCGCTGGCCTCGGAGGCCTCCAGGATCGGGTTGACGGTGGCCATGCTGCCCAGGGTGACCCTGAGGCCGGACTCCTTGACGGCCTTAAAGCCGGGGGCTGAGACGGTGACTTCGTAGCTGCCGGTGGGCATCAGGGGGAAGGTGAAATCACCGGCAGAGCCGGTTCGGGCACTGCGGCTCACGCCGGTCTCGGTATTCAGGACGCGCACGGCGGCGCCGGTGACGGCCTGGCCCGCGCGGTCCTTGACGGTCCCCCGAATGGCGCCGGAGGTCTGGCTGGTCTGGGCCTGGGCCACGACGGAAAGGGCGAACGCCGTCAAGGCGAGGGCGGGGAATTTTCGGTGGAACATCTGGTTCTCCAGGAAGGGGCGGGGGGGGCCGCAGTTGTCTCAAGGTTGGGAAAGGGTGAGACAGCTTACCCGGTCGGACCCAGGGGGCGGGGTCCGGATCGTGCTCAATCTCGGGTGTGGGTTCCACACTGGAGTACGGATGTCACCCCAGTGAGACACGGCGGCATCATCTCTGTGTCTGCCCGGTGAATTCCCGGTGAGATCTGAGTCGGAGGCCGACTGGGCCCGTCGGCTTGTGAAACCGTTCAGTCGTCGTCGCGTCCGCGCTGGCTGGCGGGGATGGCGTAACCATCGGCCTTGTACTCGTTGATTTTGTTCCGCACGGTGCGCAGGGCGATGTCGAGCTGTTCGGCGCAGTGGGTGCGGTTGCCCTTGAGGGCGCTGAGGGTCGATAGCAGCCAGAAGCGCTCCAGCTCGGGCAGGCTGAGACCCAGGGGCAGCACCACGGGGGTACCCATGGCCACGCCGACCAGGGGCTTGCGGGGGTCGGCCACCACGGCTCCAGCGGGGGCAGCCACGTCACGCCGTGACAGGGGCAGTTCCGGGGGCGTCCAGGCTTCGATCACGATGCTTTCCGGTGGATCTTCGGGCAGACCGTCGAAGGCCTCCGAAGGCAGCAGCCAGCGCAGATCCTTCTGGCTGAGCCGACGGTCCTGGCTCAGCACCACGCAGCGCTGGATGACGTTCTCCAGTTCGCGGATGTTGCCGGCCCAGGGGTGGCGGGCCAGCGCGGCAAAGAAGCTGGGCACCAGCTCGGGGATGGGGCGGTCGTTCTCCCGGGCGTAGCGCTCGGCGAAGTGCGAGGCCAGCAGGCTCAGGTCGCCGGGTCGGTCGCGCAGGGGTGGCAGGTCCAGCGGAATGACGTTCAGCCGATAGTAGAGGTCCTCGCGGAACCGTCCGGCCTTCACCTCGGTCTGGAGGTCGCGATTGGTGAGCGCGATGAGGCGGACGTCCACGGGGATGGGTCGGTTCCCACCCAACCGGTCCACGGTGCGCTCCTGCAGCACGCGCAGCAGCTTGCCCTGGAGGCCCAGGGGCAGTTCGCCCACCTCGTCCAGCACCAGGGTGCCGCCGTCGGCCTGCTCGAAGCGGCCCTGTTTCATGCTGGTGGCGCCGGTGAAGGCGCCCTTTTCATAGCCAAAGAGTTCGGATTCCAACAGATTTTCAGGAATGGCGGCGCAGTTGATGGCCACGAAGGCACCGCTGCGGCGTGGACTGGACCCGTGGATGAGCTTGGCCAGCAGCTCCTTGCCGGTGCCGCTCTCAGCCTGGATGAGGATGGTGGCCCGGCTGTCCGCGGCGCGGCGCGCCAGGGCCAGGGTCTCGCCCAGCACCGGATCCTGCGTGAGGATCACGGGGGCTTCCGCGGCCTCCTCGGCCTTGAGGTGACCTTCGGATTTCAGCGCCTTGTTCAAGGCGGTGGTGAGCTCCTCGGGGCTGAAGGGCTTGGACAGGAAATCAAAGGCGCCCAGGCGCATGGCTTCGCGGGCGGACTCCAGGCTGCCGAAGGCGGTGATGAGCAGCACGGGCAGGCCCGGATCCACGGCCTTCAGGCGGGCGGTGAGCTGCAGGCCGTCCATGCCGGGCATGCGCAGGTCCGTCACCACGGCGTCGTAGGCACCGGGCCGCACCATGCGCAGGGCCTCCTCGCCGCCGCGGGCCTGCTCCGCGAAGAAACCGGAGCGCTTGAGGCTCATGGCCATGCCATCCCGCATCCCGGGATCGTCGTCCACCACCAGCACCCGAAGGGGAGTTGCCATAGTTCAGCATCCATGCGGCCAGCGCGGCCGCTTACCCCGTTATCGGGCCTCGGGGTCCCGACTGGAGTTTTGAGCATTTTGTGCAGGGCGGCGCTTCAGGATCCGGCGGGGCAGATCACCGGCGCTAGCCTCTCCGCGCACCGGGTCGCCATGGCGACGGATGAGCAGGTAGAGCTGGCGGCGGCTCACCCCCAGGCGCTGGGCGGCCTCCACGCGGTTGCCATAGGCCCGGCGCAGAGCCTGGTGAAGGAGGAACCGTTCCAGCTCGTGCAGGTTGGTGGCCAGATCTTCGGCCTCGAAGCGGGGTGGACCCGTGGGTTCGGTAGCTGGCAGCTGGCCCAGCAGTTTCCAGCGCAGCAGGCGATTGCGCAGCTCCCGCAGGTTTCCCGGACAGGGCAGGGCGGCGAGAACCTCGGGCAGAGGGGCTTCCAGGCCTTCCTCTGCGGCGAGGGCCGCCAGCAGGCCGGGAACGGCCTCGGGATGCTCCTCCAGGCCCGGCAGGCGCAACGCCAGGCAGGAGAGGTGGGTTGGTGCGGCGGTTTTGGCCGCCACGACGCCCCTGGCGTGGGCCGTGAGCCACTCGGCCGCCCCTTCGCTGCTGCTGGCTTCTGTCCAGGGCACCTTTCGGCGCGCCGCCAGCTCTGCCGCCAGCGCGGAAACGCCCGAGCCTGGGGGGCCGTGGATCCACAAGGCTTCGGGTCGGGCGACCAGGTCCTCCAGGTGGGCACCCCACTGGGCGAAGCCCGGAAGGAGGGCCAGGGGGAGCACGGCTAGGCCCTACTTCCCTGGGATGACGTGAAAGAGCACCCCGAACACATGGCAGGCGCTGCCACCCACCACGAACAGGTGCCAGAGGGCGTGGTGATAGCGCAGCTTTTCCAGGCTGTAGACGGCCGCGCCCAGGCTGTAGAAGAGGCCTCCGCCGAATAGCCAGTAGAGGCCGTGGGTGGAGAGGGAGCGACCCAGAGGGGCGGCGGCGATGATGATGATCCAGCCCATGAGCAGGTAGATGCCCGTGGAGAGCCAGCCCATCCGTTTCACGAAGACAGGATCCACGGGGGTGACGCGCGGTGTATGCAGGTGATCGACCGGAGGTGGGGTGAGGGCCGACTTGGCAATCCGTCCGTAGTAGATCCCCTTGAAGGTGATGCCGAGGACCGCCAGGCCCCACACCAGACCAAAGACGGTCCAGCCCCAGCCGGGGCTGACCCTTCCCAGGGCGGAGAGACAGAAGGGCGTGTAGGTCCCCGCGATGAGCAGGAAGATGGCCGAGTGGTCGAAGACCTTGAAGACCAGCTTCACGCGGGGTCCGCGAAAGGCATGGTAGAGCGTGGACATGAGGTAGAGCAGGATCAGGCTGGAGCCGAAAATGGCCACGCCCACGACGTCCCGGGCGCTGCCGTGCCGGGCGGCGGCGACCACCATCACCACCAGCCCCGCGATGGACAAGGCCACGCCGAGTCCATGGGTAAGGCTGTTGGCCAGTTCCTCACCAGGCGTCTGCGAAGTGGATCCAGGGAGAGAAGCCGTGCGGGACATGCCTCCGAGGATGACAGACTCTAGGAGTCCGTTCCTCATGGAGCTTCGATGCACCTGCGACTGTGGCTGGCCCTGCTCCTCACGCTGGTGGCTTCGACCCAGGTGCCTCGCGGGGTCGTGGTCAGCCAGGAGCGATTGGCTTCGGAGGCCGGCGCCCAGGTGCTGCGGGAGGGTGGCACGGCCGTGGATGCGGCCGTGGCCACGGCCTTCGCTTTGGCGGTAGTGCACCCGGCCGCAGGCAACCTGGGCGGAGGCGGCTTTCTGCTGTCGAGACCTACCACGGGTCAGCCTTCCTTCATCGATTTCCGCGAGACGGCTCCCGCCGCCGCCCACCCCCGCATGTGGCTGAAGGATGGAATCTACGACGAGCAGCAGCACCACGAAACCCTGGCCTCCGTGGGCGTGCCCGGTACCGTGGCGGGGTTGCACAAGGCCTGGACCCGTGAGGGGCGCTTGCCCTGGAGGCGCCTGCTGCGACCGGCCATCCGCCTCGCCCGGGAGGGCTTCGTCCTGTCGGAAAACCAGGCGGCCAGTTTGGCGAAGCAGCTGCCTGAATTTCGGAAGCATGCTCCGACCCTGGCCCAGTTCAGCCGGAAGGGCGAACCGCTGAAGGCCGGGGACCGGCTCGTGCAGCGGGCGTTGGCGCGGACGCTCACCCGGCTTTCGAGGGACTGGACCGAGTTCTACCGGGGCCAAACGGCGCGACTGATCGTGCGCGACATGAAGGCGAACGGGGGCCTCATCAGGGCAGCGGACCTGCGCGCCTACCGGCCCATCGTGCGCGAGGTGCTCAAGGGCAGCTACCGCGGTATGGACGTGCTCGCCGCCCCACCGCCCAGCTCCGGAGGGCAGGTGCTGATCCAGGCGTTGAACGTGATCGAAGGCTGCGACCTGAAAACCGCAGGAGCCAGCTCACCCACCACGGTGCATCTGGTGGCGGAAGCGCTGCGTCGGGCCTTCGCCGACCGGGCGCAGTTCCTGGGTGATCCCGGCTTCAACCGGACCATCCCCCTGGAGCGTTTGCTCTCCAAGACCTACGCCGCGGAGCTGCGCGCGACGATTGGTTGGGACCGCGCCTCCGTGTCCGCGCCGGACCGCTTCACCTGGTCCAAGGATCGCCCCGATACCACGCACCTGTCCGTGCTGGATCGCCAAGGCCATGCGGTGAGCCTCACCTACACGCTGGAGGACAGCTACGGTCTCAAGCGCATCGTGCCGGGCGCGGGCTTCCTGTTGAACAACGAGCTGGGCGATTTCAACGCCGCTCCTGGCCTGACGGACGGCAGCGGCCTCATCGGCACCGCGCCCAACCTCGCCCAGCCCGGCAAGCGGCCCCTGTCCAGCATGTGCCCGGTGATCCTCGTGAAGGACGGTAGGGTACTCCTGGTGAGTGGCAGCCCCGGCGGGCGCACCATCCCGTCTACGGTGCTGAACACCGTGCTCAACATCGTGGATTTCGGCATGGATGCCCGCGCCGCCGTGGATGCGCCGCGCTTCCATCACCAGTGGCTGCCGGATCGCCTCCAGGTGGAGGCCGACCTGCCCGCGGCGACCAAGGCGGCCTTGAAGGCCATGGGGCACGACATCAAAGAAGTGATGCAGCAGGGCTGCGCCCAGGTGATCCTGGTGCGAGGCGGACAGGCCCAGGGGGCGGCGGATACCAGGCGCTGGGTGGATAGCGGGGTCGCTGCAGAGTGATCAGTTCTTCAGGTGCTGGTCGAACCAGCGGAGCATCTCCCACAGGGTGTGCTCGATGGACTCCCGGGCGACGTAGCCGTGGGACTCCAGGGGCAGCGTCACGTAGCGCACCGTCTGGCCGTTGCCCTTGAGGGCCGCGTAGAGGCGCTCGCTCTGGATGGGGAAGGTGCCGGTGTTGTTGTCGGCCTCGCCGTGGATGAGCAGGATCGGCGCGTTGAACGTGTTGGCGGACATGAAGGGCGACACCTTGAGATACATGTCGGGTGCCTCCCACAGGGTGCGCCGCTCACTCTGGAAACCGAAGGGCGTCAGCGTGCGGTTGTAGGCGCCGCTGCGGGCAATGCCGGCCTTGAACAGCTGTGAGTGGGCCAGCAGGTTGGCGGTCATGAAGGCCCCGTAGCTGTGACCACCCACGCCCACGCGCTTGGGGTCGATGACGCCCAGTTCGTCGGCCTTGTCGATGGCGGCCTTGGCGCTGGCCACCACCTGATCGAGGAAGGTGTCGTTCACGGTCTTGGGGTCGCCCACCACGGGCATGGTCACGTTGTCCATGACGACGTAGCCCGACAGGAGGAAGAACAGGTGAGACATGCCGCCGAGGGTGGTGAAGCGGTCAGTGGAGCCGCTCACCTGGCCCGCGGTGCCCGCATCGGTGAACTCCATGGGGTAGGCCCAGACCACCGCCGGGCGGCGTTCGCCGGCCTTGTAGTCCGGGGGCAGGTACAGCGTGAAGCTGAGGGCCACGCCATCGGGCCGCGTGTACTTCACCAGCTTCTTCTGGATCTTCCGCAACTCGGGCAGGGGATCCTGGAACGCTGTGAGGGCTTTGGTTCCGGTCCCATGCAGGACATAGTTGGGTGGTTCCAGCGGGCCTTCCCTGCGCGTGATGAAGCGGCCATCCGGCAGCAGGGCCACCGTGGGTTCGAAGCTGCCCGCTCCCGACTGGAAGCGGCGTTCCGACTTCATCGTCACGGGATCAAAGCGATCCAGGAAGGGCCGGTCCCCTTCGGGGGTCGCCCCCAGGCCCACCAGGAACAGGGCCCCGTCCAGCTGGCGGAGGGCCGAGTGTCCACTGGGCAGCAGCCGCGACTGGAAGGTGCCGGGATCACGGTAGCGGTCATTGCTGCTGAGGTCGAAGGCCAGGCGCGCCTCCGCGGGCTTCGCCGGGTCCAGCAGCCAAGTGCGGCTCCAACGGCGATCCCGTTCGTATTCGCGCACCACGGCCAGATCGCCGCGTTCGCCCCACTCCAGGCCCATCAGGCGGGCTTTGAGGCGCAGCCAGGCCGTCGGCGCAGCCTTGAAGGGCGCGGCCTGCATCAGCAGCTGATCGCGGAACTCGGCCTTGCGCTTGGGATCGCCACCATCCAGGGCTTCGGTCCAGACCAGGGTGGCGGGTTCCGTGGGCCGCCAGTGGATGCGGCGGGGGCCCGTGCGCACGCCTTCGAGGGGGATGCCCTCGGCCAGGGGCAGGTCGGCGGCCAGGTGGATCAGGGCACCGGAGCGATCCCAGACTTCTTCACGCACCGGGAACTGGGCGGCA
The DNA here is from genome assembly GCA_025361045.1 of Geothrix sp. GTDB lineage: Bacteria > Acidobacteriota > Holophagae > Holophagales > Holophagaceae > Geothrix. The sequence continues at coordinate 9,996 of JANYAZ010000295.1, forward strand.
GGCACCATGAAGGAGAAGGGCCGCTGGAGGCGAGCCACGAGCAGCAGCCGGCCGTCTGGCGATGGCTGGACATTGGCATAAAGCCCCGGCTTGCCGAGAGGCTTGATCGTACTTCCGGTCCATTCCACCTGCACCAACTGGGACTGTCCCAGGAACTCGAACAGGGACTCATCGTGGGCGTTCTGCAGGAGGTCTTGATGGGTGGGTACGGGAGCAGCCTTGCCCTCGTTCTCCTGAATGCGTGGACCCACGGGCACTTCGGGTGCCTTTGGGGCGGGTCCCTGGCCTTCGGGCACGGCCTTGCAGAGGAGGCTGCCATCGGCCATCCAGTCCAGGGGATTGCCCAGGATGGCATTGAGCTTCAGCCCTGCGATCCGGTGGAGCCTGCCGGGGGCGCCCTCGCCGACCCACAGTTCCGTCGCGTTCGCGGTGGCACCGGTCAAGACGAAGCGGGAGCCGTCCGGGGACCAGCGGGGCTGGCCGAGGATCACGCCCAGGGGCAGGCTGATGGGCGTGGCCGGGCCGCCCGCGAGGCTTTGGATGGCCAGTGTCTTGAGCCGCTGCGGGTTGTGGGGTCCCCGCGTGCGTGGGTTGAAGCGGAGGCCTGCCAGCCGAGCCATGGGCTGGGCCAGATCCGCAATGGAGGGGTGCCGCTCGTATTCCGCCAGGAGGAACCGGTCGCCACTGGGACTGGCGATGAGAGAGGGCGTACCAGGTGCATCCAGCACGGCCTGGATGGCTTTCGGCGCCTTTTGATAGGGCGTGGGCTGGGCCAGTAGGCACAGGCAGAAGAAGGGCGTGAGGGGCCGCAGCATGGGTGCTCCAGGGGTGGCCCCATCATGCCACAGGTCACGAGGTATAAGCCCCACTACGACGAAGCCCCCTTGCGGGGGCCTCGTCTTGGAATTGGGAATGCCTATTCTTCGCGTTCCGCCCGGTTGAAGGCGTCAGCCAGAGTCGCCTTCTTGAACTCGGGCTGACGGGCCTTGGCGGCGTCCATGTCGCCCCGCTCCTGGTCCTGCTCCAGCTGCTTGACGGAGAGGCCAATGCGGCGCTCGGTGGGATCGAGCTTCACGATCTTCATGGTGAGCTCCTGGCCGGCGGCGAACTCCTTCTGGATGTCCTCCACCCGCTTGCGGCTCAACTCGGAGACATGCACCAGGCCCTCGATGCCGTCGCCCAGGTCGACGAAGGCGCCGAAATCGGTCAGGCGGGCAATCTTGCCGGTGATGACGGTGCCCACGCTGTGATTCTCGAAGAAGATCTCCCAGACGTTGGGTTCCATCTGCTTCACGCCGAGGCTCATGCGCTGGGCCAGGGGATCCAGGCTCAGCACCTTGGCGGTGACTTCGTCGCCCTTCTTCACGATCTCGCCGGGGTGCTTGATCTTCTTGGTCCAGCTGAA
>JANYAZ010000296.1 GCA_025361045.1 Geothrix sp.
CATCGGCGACGGCGTCTCGGCCCTCATGACCCGCCAGTTCGCCTATCTGCTCATCAACATTGACCTGCCGGTGATGGAGGGCAACCCGGCCGACTTCGCCACCCAGGTGGGCCTGCTGGGGCCGAAGGATCTGCTCATCGCCATCAGCATCACACCCTATTCCCAGGAGACCCTGGACGCCGCCGCCTATGCCCGGAAGCGGGGTATCCCCGTCCTGGTGTTCACCGACAGCCCGACCTCCCCCCTGGCCAAGGTGGCCACCCTGCTCCTGCCCATCCCCGGTGAGAACCTGCTGTATTCCCACAGCCTCACGGCCTTCGGCATTCTCATCCACGCCATCGCCACTTCCATCGCCAGTCAGTCCCCCCAGAAGGCCCTCACCAAGATGCGCGAGGCCGAGCGAGTGGCCCACCGGAAATTTGCCAAGCTCTGAGCACCACGAGAGGCGTTGCCCACTGCCCAAATCCAACAGGCATGAGGACATGGTCCAACGGAATAAGAACGAATGAAAAAAAACTTGACTCGTCATTCACAAAAGCATTATTTTTTATCACCAATCCATAACCTTCAGGAGGCGAGATGGCTAGAAGTGCTGGCAATTCCAGATTCAGTGCGCTTGTCTGGGCGCTCGTGGCTGCCCCTGTGGCCTTGATGGCCCAAAGCGCTACGACTTCCGCCTTGACCGGCGTGGTCCGTGATCCTTCGGGCAAACCGCTGGCAGGGGCCCTTGTCCGCATCAGTTCCCCGGCCATGATCGGCGGAGAAAAAACGGTCCGCACGACGGACAATGGGAGCTACCGGTTCGCCGTGCTGCCCCCAGGGCAGTACCGCCTGACCGTGGAAGCCACCGGACACCCGACCCTCACCGGGTCAGAGATCCTCGAACTGGGCCGCACTTCGATGGTCAACTGGAGATTCCAGGCCGCCGCCGTCGCGACCGTGGAAGTGGTGGCCGCCGCGGGGGACCAAGCCACGGTCAGCGTCACCCAGAACTACAACATGGAGGCGGTGCAGGCCCTTCCTGTGGGACGCTCGCTCACCAGCATTATGAACCTCACCCCCGGTGTGAATGCCAACGCGGCCTGGGGTGGCATGCGGCGCAACAATGCCTACCTCATGGACGGTGTGAACGTGGGTGACCCGGGAGGGGCCACCCAGTGGATCTTCCCCAACATGGACTGGTTCTCCGAAATCCAGGTGGGCGGTGTGGGTGCCTCCGCAGAATACGGCGGATTCACGGGCGGATACCTGAACGCGATCATCAAGCGGGGCGGGAACGAATTCGCCGGCAACTTGAGCGCCTACTATGGCTCATCCAAGTGGCAGGCCAACTCCAGCAACAAGGATCCCCGACTCACCACTGCGGACAAGACCGCCGTGGATGGCAAGGACTGGGACCTCTCTTTCAGCGCTGGGGGTGCCCTCATCAAGGACAAGCTCTGGTACTTCATCTCCGCCGAGCGGACCCAGACGGAGACCACGCCCATCGGTACCAGCCAATCCTTGAAGATCAACAACAAGAAGTTCCTGGGCAAGGTGACCTGGCAGGCGACGCCCTCCGCAACCATGGATGGCTTCATCGAATACGACACCATGGACGAGGAAAACCGCGGCCTGGACCGCTATACCGTGCCCCTCGCCACGGTGAAGGAACTCAGTCCCAGCCGTTCCTACAACCTGACCTGGACCCAGCTCTTCGGTTCAGACAAGGTCCTGACCGTGAAAGGAATGGGCTACTCCGGCCGCTATGATCTGATGCCCTACAACGGCAACGCCATTGCCCTCGATGCCCTGGATACCTACAACGGCAAGGAGTTCTACAACAACGCCAACATCTTCAACGCCGATGCCGAGTTCAACTACCGGAGCCGCGCCAGCCTTTCGGCGACCTTCGACTGGTACGTCACCGGCGGGATGGGCAGTCACGCCCTCAAGGTGGGCCTGGAGCGGGAATCCTCCACGGACGAAAGTTCCTCGTACGCGCCCGGTGGCTACACTGCCACGGCCTACACCTACTCCGTTGGTGGCGTAGACCTTGAGCTGAACCCCAACGATGTCTTCACCGGCGGCGGCTACGACTACAAGATCAAGATGAACCGCACCACCGCATTCATCCAGGACAGCTGGAGCATCACAGATCGCCTGCAGGTGCGCCCGGGCCTGCGCTTCGAGAAGGTTCAAGCCGGCCCCTCTGGTGGCTCGGACCTCTGGAGCACCACCACCATTGCCCCCCGCCTGGGCTTCACCTTTGCCTTGACGGAGGATCAAAGCCACCTGCTGAAGGCCCACATCGGCCGGTATTTCGAAGGGGTCTCCTCCTTCTGGATCGACCGTGCCGTGAAGGGGGCCTACCAGCCCGAAGCCCACTATTACTGGGGCACGGGTCTCGAGGTTCTGGACCCCCTCAATCCATCCACCTGGCCAGCTCCACCGAACTTCGCAGCGGCCACCCCCTACCTGAGGATCGACGACTACAGCGCCATCGACCCGAATATCAAGCACCCGTACCAGGATGAAATCACGCTCTCCTACGAGGCCAAGCTCGGCAAACTCTGGAGTGGCGGCATCACCTGGATCCACCGCGAGAACAAGGACATGCTGGCGCGGGTGGACAAGGCGCCCGATCCGCTCGCCGACACAAGGTCCTTTACGAGTCTGGTGACAGGCCAGACCATCGTTTTCAACCGCACGGGACTCTATGGTGATGAGCACCAGTACCTGATCACCAATGATGGACGAGCCAAGCGCAACTACAACAGCTGGTCCCTGAGTGTGGAACGCAAACTGGTCAACGACTGGAGTTTCTCCGGGAGCTACACGCGGGCACGCATCAACGGCAACCTCGACCGGAATGATGGCCACAGCAGCATCCTCTTGAATGCCAACAATGCCTTCCATTCCGATGGACTGCTCCCCGGCTTCAACGACAACGAAGTCAAGCTCCGCAGTACCTATGCCCTTCCCTTCAAGACGCAGATTGCCGCCACCTTCACCTATCTGAGTGGTGAGCACTGGACGCCCCAGGAACGCACTCGGTACCTGGGACCGGACGGTGCCTTCCGGGCCACCCTCTTCTCCACCCCACGCGGATCCCAGACCTATCCAGGCCGACACCTCCTGGACATCCGGGTGACCCAGCCCTTCACCCTCGGAACCAAGTCAAAACTGGAGATCTTCGCTGAAGTGATCAATGCACTGAACGACTGCAACGCCACCGCCTGGTCCACTCGGGTGGGCACACTGAACAGCTCGTATGTGGTGGTTCCCTACGGCGACTATAAAAAGCCCACCGCCGTGGATCAGGCGCGAAACCTTCGCGTGGGTGTCCGCGTCAACTTCTAGGCACGGCCAAGGCTTTCAACCCGCGGGCCGGTTTTCCGGCCCGCGGGCTTCCCTGAGCACCGCTTGAAAGGCCTATCCATGCACCCATCCTTTGCAGGCCTCGCCTTTGCCGTCGCTTCAACCCTGGCTTTGGCAGGGCCTACCCCCAAGGGCACCCTCGTCATTGCGGGAGGCGGGAAACTACCGGTTTCCATCGAGGAGGCCTTCGTGGAGGCTGCCGGTGGCAAGGGCGCTCGGATCGCCATCCTGCCCACCGCCTCGGAAGTTCCAAAAGAGTCGGCGGAAGGCATGGTGGTCCGCTTCCAGAGCATGGGGGCGGTGCCAGTGGTGGTGAATCCCCGGACCCGGGCCGAAGCTGAGGCCTGGGGTAGCCGAGAGGACCTCGCTACCTGCACCGGGTTCTGGTTTACGGGGGGGGATCAGAACCGTATCGCCGACCTGGTCGGCGATACCTCCCTACACCGGCTGATCCTGACGTCCTACCAGACTGGGGCCGCCATCGGCGGGACCAGTGCCGGAGCGGCGATCATGAGCCCATTGATGCTGGTGGGCACCGATGACGTGAGCGACACCGCTCCGGGCACCTACAAGACCCGCGCTGGGCTGGGTTTGCTTCCAGGCTGCCTGGTTGACCAGCACTTCCTCCGCAGGAGCCGACACAACCGACTGCTCAGCCTCCTGATGGAACACCCCGAGTTGCTTGGACTGGGCATTGACGAATCCACAGCCCTGCTCGTGAGGGGGGGCCAGGCTCTGGTGGTGGGTGATCGGGCCGTCCTGGTCTTCGACCCCTCGGGCATGGTCAGATCAGGAGATTCCTTCCAGGATCTCCGCCTGCACCTCCTCCGCCCTGGCCAGGGCATCGACCTCTCCACCCGCCAGGTCCATCCGCGATGAATGCCGCCCCGTTTCCCAGAATCCCCTCCGGCCTCTTGGGCCCGGCTGGAGTCCCCATGCTGCTCCTGATCAAGAATGCCGATGTCTACGCCCCGGAATCCGGGGGAAGCTGCGATGTGCTCATCGGGGGGGGCAAGATCCTCCGCATGGAAGCCGACATCCGGATTCCCCGGAAGTACTGCGAGGTGATCGATGGGCGGAACCTCAAAGCAGTCCCCGGCTTCATCGATGGCCACGTGCACATCATGGGCGGTGGCGGTGAGGGTGGTTTCGCCACCCGCACTCCTGACTTGCCCCTGACGGATGCGATCCTGGGCGGCGTCACCACGGTGGTGGGCTGCCTGGGCACAGACGGCATCACCCGCAACATGGCCGGCCTCCTGGCCAAGGCCAAGGGCCTGGATGAGGAGGGCATCAGCACCTTCGTCTATTCCGGCTCCTACGGGGTGCCCCTGCGTACCCTCCTGCCCACGCTTGAGGAGGATCTCCTTTTCATCGAGAAGGTCATTGGTGCCGGTGAAGTGGCCCTGTCGGACCATCGCTCCAGCCAGCCCACCTTCGAGGCCTTCGCCCAGGTGGTGGCCATGGCCCGGCGCGGCGGCATGCTGTCGGGCAAGGCGGGCATTGTAAATGTGCACCTGGGCGATGGCGCCCGGGGTCTGGACTTCCTGCGCCGCATCCTCAAGGAGACCGAGCTTTCGGCCACCCAGATGTTGCCCACCCACATCAACCGCAACCCCCACCTGTTCGAGGAGGGCATCGCCTACGCCAAGGCCGGGGGGTTCGTGGACTTCACGACGTCCACCCTCGCTTCCTACCTCGAGGATGGCGAGATCCCCTGTGGCCGGGCCCTGCGCCTGATGCTCGAGGCCGGCGTGGATCCGGGCCACATCACCTTCACCTCCGACGGCCAGGGTAGCCTACCGGACTGGGACCGCCAAGGCCGCCTGCAGGACATCGCAGTGGGTCGGGTGACGTCGCTCTTCCCAGCGGTCCGCCAGGCCGTGCAAGAGGAGGGCGTGCCCTTCGAGACCGCCCTGCGAGTCATCACCTCCAATCCTGCGCGGATCCTCAAGCTGAAGCACAAGGGCCGGTTGGCACCGGGCATGGACGCGGACCTGGTTCTGCTCGATCCCCGGGATCTCGAAGTCCGCACAGTGGTGGCCAAGGGGCGACTGCTGATGAAAGCGGGCAAGCTGCTGGCCAAGGGGATGTTCCAGTGAATGAGTCCAGCCCGACGCAACCACTGAAGCCCGCGGTTTCGGCCTCGGGGCTGAAGATGCCCCACACCCTGGTGATCGTGGGTGCCCTGATCATCCTGGTGCTCATCCTTTCCTGGCTGGTGCCCTCAGGCGAGTTCCAGCGCATCGAGAAAGTGCTGCCGGATGGCAGCCGGCTGAAAGTCCCCGTGGACGGCACCTTCCACCAGCTGCCCAAGACCTACCTGGGCCTCCAGACCCTCTTCCTGGCGCCCATCAAGGGTTTCCTGGATGGGGCCGGGCTCATTTCCTTCCTGCTCATCATCGGCGGCAGCTTCGGCATCTTCCAGGAGACCGGCGCCGTCGAGCAGGGGATCAAGCGGCTCACGGTCCACGTGCGGCGCTACCCGGTTCTGGAGACGCTCTTCATTCCCGTGCTGATGACCGTGTTCTCCCTCGCCGGGGCCGTGTTCGGCATGGCCGAGGAATTGATCCCCCTGGTCATGATCTTCATCGTCCTGTCCCGCGCGCTCGGATACGACTCCATCGTGGGCATCGCCATCCCCTTCCTGGGCGCCGCGGCGGGCTTTGCCTGTGCCTTCTTCAACCCGTTCACCGTGGGCGTGGCCCAGGGCATCGCGGGCGTCCCCATCTATTCGGGCCTAGCCTACCGGATCGGGGCCTGGTTCGTGGCCACGGGCGTCGTGATCACCTACGTGATGATCTACGCCGCCAAGATCAAGAAGAACCCGGAGCTGAGCCCCGTCCGCGACATCGACCTGGCCCGCGAATCCCATGCGACCGAAGGCACCGGAGATGACTGGAACACTTCCCACATCCTCGCGCTCCTGACCTTCCTGGCCGCCTTGGTGCTGCTGGTCTACGGCGTGCTGAAGCACCACTGGAATCTGGAACCCATCGCAGCGCTGTTCCTGGGCATGGGCATCCTCGTGGGCCTCTTCAGCCGCATGGGGCCCAGCGACATCGCGAAGCACTTCGTCGCCGGCGCCAAGGACATGGTGGGAGTGGTGTTCATCGTGGCCTGCGCCCGGGCCCTGCTGGTCATCGCCAGCGACGCCCGCATCATGGACACCCTGCTGCTCTACGGGTCCAATGCCATCCGGGTGCTGCCCCACGCCATGACCGCCCAGCTGATGTTCCTCCTCCAGTGCGTCATCAACTTCTTCATCCACTCGGGCACCTCGCAGGCGGCCCTCACCATGCCGGTGCTGGCGCCCCTCTCGGACCTGGTGGGCATCACGCGCCAGACCTGCGTCTACAGCTTCGCCCTGTCCGAGCTCATCAACCCCATCCTGCCCACCAGCGCCGTGACCATGGGCGTCCTGGGCGCCGCGAAAATCCCCTGGGAACGCTGGGCCAAGTGGTTCCTGCCGCTCATGCTCATCCTCGTGGTGCTGGCCTTCCTGCTGCTGATACCCCCAACCATGCTGTTCCATTGGGGCCCCGTGTGAGGCTCCGCAGCCTCGGTTTCCTGGGCGTCCTGACGGTCCTGGCCGTCGCCCAAGACACGGCTGGGGATTTCTTCCGCGTCACTCGGACCAAGCCCCTGCCGCCGGCCCTCGCGACCGGTTTGGAGCAGCTGGAAACCTCCCGTCTGTCCGCCCACATGGCCTTCCTCACCGACCCGAGGCGGGAAGGCCGGGGGCTTGGTTCGCGCGGCTTGGAAGCCACCGCCCGGTACATTGAAGCGCAGCTGGACATCGCAGCGATCCCACCGCTGGGAACCTCACACCCGCAGGTGGTCCCCATGCGGGAGGTGCTTCCAGGCCAGGGCCGCATTAGCCTTCGCACCGGCACCAAGGCCTTCACGTTCCGGGCGGGAGAGGACGCCGTACTACCTACCATCGAGCCGGGCACCTTGGCCGGTCCCATGGTTTTTGTGGGCTACGGTATCCAAGAACCAGCCTTGGGTCACGACGACTTCCGGGGCCTGGATGTCCGTGGCAAGGTCGTGCTCTTCCTCGAGGGCGTTCCCTCCGACCCGGCTTGGCAGCGGCCGGAGATCCTCGCCAAGTACGCTCCGAACCGCCCAGCGGACCGGTATGACAGCCGACTGGCCTTGCTTGAGAAGCTGGGCGCCCGGGCCGCCATTGCGTTGGAGGACGGCCTGGACCGACGCCTCGCCCAGGGCCAGGAACCGGCGCTTCCGTACTTCCTCGCAGCGCGTGGCGTGCCGGTGGCTGGTGAGCCCCCCCTGGCACGAATCACCATGACCCAGGAACTCCGAACCCTTCTGAAGCGGGGCATCGCGGGAAGCGCCCGGGTCACAGTCCGGGCGCAGGTCCGGGCCATCAAGGGTTGCAACATCCTCGGCCGTCTGGAAGGTGCTGATCCGATGCTACGGCGAGAAGCCATCCTCATCGGGGCCCACATGGATCACCTGGGCATGCCGAACGGTGTGCTGCACCCGGGCGCCGATGACAACGCCTCCGGCGTGGCGGCCGTGCTGGAGATCGCCCGCTCCTTCGCGGCTGGGTCTGTGCGACCCAAGCGCACGCTCCTGTTCGCCTTCTGGACCGGTGAAGAAGAAGGCAAGTTCGGCTCGGGTCACTACACGCGTCATCCGCGCTGGCCCCTGGCCAAGACCAGGGCCTACCTGAACCTGGACATGATCGGCCATCCGTGGACGCCGACAGATCTTCAGGCCCTGGCGGCCGATACGAAGGCGCCGAAGGGTTTCCTGGACGGACTCGATCCCGTCCACTTCGCGGAGCCCGGCCCATCCTCGGCGCACCGGGACCTCGGCCCCATCCTCCGGGAGGCTGGCCTGGGTACGGGCATGTCCCTGCACCTGGACTGGACCGATGGCAAAAATGGCGGCAGCGACTACCGGGACTTTGCCCGACTGAACATGCCCTTCGTACGATTCTTCGGAAGCTACTTTCCCGAGTACCACAAGCCCGGCGACACCCTGGACAAGCTGGATCCCGAACATGTCAAGCGCATGGCGAGGTTGGTGCTGGCCACGGCGTGGCTGCTGGCAGACCGGTGAAGGGTATCGGCGCCTGAAGCACTTAAGTTCCGCACCGGATCTGTAATCCGCTGGACCAGGAGTGTTATTTATCGGTGTGCATCGGTGTTTATCGGTGGTTCATTTGGCTTTTCCTAGAACCACCGAAGGCTAAAGAAGCTTAGCCACCGATGAACTCCGATAAACACCGATAAAAGCCTGATTACAGCCCTGCTACATCAGTGGTTGGTCCCCCTATTGAGGAGGCAGGTCAGGGAAGCACCACTTCCGCGTACCACCCCTTGCTGACGATCCTGGTGCCGTAGGGTTCCGACAGTTTTTGCATGAGCGCGATGATCTCCACGCCCCGCTTCGTGCCCGCCAGCTTCGGCACGCCGTAGAGGGGGCCCTCGTCATCGATGGCGACGGGCAGCAGCTGGATCCGCTTGAGCTTGCCCTGATTCATCGTCATCCGGACCATCACCGTCTCCAGCACCTCGCGGGATTCGCGGCGGTCCCACACGGAGACATTGAGCGGCCGGGGCATCTCGATGTCGCGCTGGTGGAGGATGTCGGCGGGGATCCGGTCTGGCGTGCCGTACTGGTAGATGAAGTCGCCCAGGCTGTAGAAGATGGGGCGCCCCTTGTGGATTTCGATGCCGCGCAGCACGTGGGGGCCGGTACCCAGCACCATGTCCGCCCCGGCTTCGATGGCCCGGCGGAACATGATCTCCTCGTTGGGCGGGGTCTTGTCCTGGATGCCGTGGGCGCGGTGGTGGGTCACGTCGTGGTTGTGCAGAGACACCAGCAGCAGGTCAGCCTTGCGCCGGGCCAGGAGGATGTCCTCCTCCATCACGGCCACATCGGACTCCAGCGGGCCTTCGACCTTCTCCACCTTGCCGTCCCTGGCCACCAGGATCACGGCGGGATCGATGGTAGAAAGCGAAGGTGCGCTTGGATCCTTGCTGCGGTACTTGCCGGTCCAGTAGCGCATGTAGGAGAGCAGCCCCACGGTGGCCTTGTGACCGGCGAGTTCGGTCTTGGCCAGGGCGTGCGCCTCGGTCAGGGTGGTGCCGGCGCCCGCGTGGGTGATGTTGGCCTGATCCAGGGCCTGGAGGCACTCCTTCAGTCCCTCGGGACCGAAGTCCATCGCATGGTTGTTGGCCTGGCTCACCAGGTTGATGCCGGTGCGGGCCAGCTCCCACCGGAAGTCGCGCGGGGCGCGGAAGTTGTAGAAGGGCCGCTGCAGGTCCGGCCGGTCGTTGAGGGAGAACTCCATGTTCCCGTAGGCCACATCGGCTTCCTGCAGGATCCGGAAGAGGCTGGCCCGGTCGGGATCCGGAAGCTGCGTGATGGGCTGGTTGAAGATCATGTCGCCCACGGCGGTGACGGTCAGGTCGCCTGGTTCCTCCTTCAGGAGCGCCGAGATCCGCCCCGGCCAATCGATGCGCTCAGCTGGTTCAGGCGGGTGGATGCGCCGCAGATGGATGGCGCGCGGATCGTCCTGCATCGACCCTGAGGTGGTTTGGGCCATGCTCGGAACTGCCGGCAGCAGGAGCAGCATCAGGGCCATGGGGAGCCTACTGAAGGTTCGGGTCGTCCCGTTCATGGCGCACTCCAGGCGTGATTCAAGGATGATGTGCACAATTTTGTTTCATTCATTCAACGATCGCAAAGTATTTCGTGCAGACCTGGGCCTGTGGATAGGCACTCTATCCTGGTGTGATGACCACACAGCCCGACTACTGGAACCAGATTTACCAAGTCGAAGGTCGCCCCGGTTGGGACATGGACGGGGCCACTCCCCTGGTGCATGAGTTGCTAGACTTGGCACTCCCGCTGGGACTGCGGCCCGGTGGTGATCTGGTGGTGCCTGGTTGCGGGTACGGCCACGATGCTGCCGAATGGGAGTCCCTGGGCTTTTCGGTCACGGGCCTGGACTTCGCCCCCCTGGCCATCCAGGGCGCCATGAGCCGTTACGGCAGTCGGGTGGCCTGGTCCCAGGGGGACTGGTTCACCACGATGCTAGGTCCCTGGGACGCCATCTTCGACCATACCTGTTTCGTGGCCATGGACCCGGTCCGACGCCCAGCCTATGTGGACGCCTGCGCCGAACACCTGCGGACCGGCGGCCTTTGGATGGGCGTGCTGTTCCATGACGTCAAGGGCCAGTCCGGACCGCCCCATGCCATTCCCATGGCGGAGATGCGGATCCTCGCAGAAGCCCGTTTCGATGTGCTCCACCTGGCCGAAGCCAAGGGAAGCCACCCCCGTCGGGCGGGTCGGGAATTCCAGATGGTGGCCCGCAAACGGACCTGATCGCACCTGTGGACAGGGGCGCAGGTGCCGGGGACGGATCGTTCTACAATGACGGAAACCCCGGAGCGACCATGCGTGCGAAAGCCCTCCTTGCCCTGCTTTGTCTATCCTCCGCGGCGCTGTCGGCGCAGGATCTCGTCCGCCTGGGCAACCTGAAATTTGCCCACTACGGCGCCGTGTCCTACATGAAGGAACTGGCGCCGAGGTACAACCTCAAGATCGACGAGAAGGTCTTTCCCAAAGGCATCGACATCAATCCGGCCATCGTGGCGGGCGAGATCGACGCCAGCGCAGCCGCCCTGGATGCCGCCATCGCCGGCCGGGCCCAGGGCCTGCCGATCCTGGTGGTGGCGGGTTTCGCCAAAGGCGGCGTGCGCATCGTCGCGGCCACCGGGGGCGGAATCAAGTCGGTGAAAGAGCTCAAGGGCCGCAAAGTCGGCGTGCCCCGGGGCGGCGCCCAGGAGCTGGCCCTGCTGGCGGAGCTGGCCAAGGTCGGCCTGAGCTGGTCGGACAAGCCGGGCAAGGACGTGCAGCTGCTCTACCTCCCCTACGCGGACCTGAACCAGGCCCTCATGGCCAAGAACATCGACGCCATGTGCCAGTCGGAACCCTACAGCTCCCAAGCCATCAGCCGGAAGTATGGCGTGGAGCTGATCAAGCCCTATGACACACCCATGGGTGAGCCCATCCGGGCCCTGGTCATCACGGAAAAGCTTTACAAGGAGCGCCGCGACGTGGCCCAGCGCTTCCTGCTCTGCTTCGTCGAGGCCACCAAGAAATTCCTCGACGAGCCCAAGTTCGCAGAGAAGTTCGTCCGCGAGGTGATGTTCAAGAACCAGTACACCTCCGAGGAATATCAGGATGCCATCGGCAACTCGCCCTTCTGCTATGACATCGACCAGCAGCACGTCCAGATCACCACGGACCTGATGGTGCAGTACGGCGTGGGCAAGATGGCCAACCCGCCGAAGGCGGCGGACTGGGTTCGCCTGGACCTGCTGGCCGAGGCCAAGAAGCAGCTGAAGATCGACCAGCCCAAGCCGGTCGCCCCCAAGGCTGCCAAGCCCGCTAAGGCGAAGAAGGGATGAGGCGGTATCGGCACGCCGCCTCCGGCATCCTGGTCCCCTTCGCAGCCCTGGCCTTGTGGCAGTTGCTGTCCTCCATGGGCTGGGTGAACGCCACCATCCTGCCCTCACCCCTGCGGGTGCTCATCAAGTGGTGGGCCTACCTGCGGCCCCTGGAGGCCTTCGATCCGGCTCAGGGCACCTACCTGAAGTGGTGCCTCTCGGGCGAACTCATCCAGGACGCCATGGGCAGCCTCTACCGCGTGCTCGTGGGGTTCTTCATCGGCGCTGGTCTGGCCCTGCCCCTGGGTCTGGCCATGGGTTATAGCCGCGTGGCCTACGGCCTCTTCAATCCGCTCATCCAGGTACTGCGGCCCATCCCGCCCATCGCCTACATCCCGTTGTCGATCCTCTGGTTCGGCCTGGGCAATCCCCCGGCGGTCTTCCTCATCGCCATCGGGGCCTTCTTCCCCGTGCTCATGAACACCGTGGCCGGGGTGCAGAACGTGGACAGCATCTACCTGCGCGTGGGCCGCAACCTGGGCGCCTCGCGGCTCACCCAGTTCACCCGCATCATCCTGCCCGCCGCCACGCCCTACATCTTCACCGGGGCGCGCATCGGCATGGGCACCGCCTTCATCGTGGTGATCGTCTCCGAGATGATCGCCGTGAACAACGGCCTGGGCTACCGCATCCTCGAAGCGCGCGAGTACCTCTGGTCCGACAAGATCATCGCCGGCATGTTCACCATCGGCCTGCTGGGCCTGGGTATCGACACCCTCATGAGCAGCCTCAGTTCGCACCTGCTGAAGTGGCACCGCGGTCTGGAGCAGGGATGAGCGCGGCCAGCCATATCTCGATCCAGGGCGTCCACAAGGTCTTCCAGAGCGGGGGGGCGGATGTCCACGCCCTCAAGGCCATCGACCTGGAGATCCCTCAGGGCCAATTCGTCTGCCTGCTGGGTCCCTCCGGCTGCGGCAAGTCCACGCTGCTCAATGCCGTGGCCGGCTTCAGCCTGCCCAGCTCCGGCAGCATCACCGTGCATGGCTCCGCCATTGCAGATCCCGGTCCGGATCGGGGCATGGTGTTCCAGGAGTACGCCTTGTTCCCCTGGATGACCGTGGAGCAAAACATCGCCTTCGGCCTGCAGATCAAGAAAGTGACCAAACCCGTCATCCAGGAGAAAGTGGACGCCCTGCTGGCCATGCTCCACCTCGAGGATTTCCGGAAGCGCTATCCAAAGGACCTGAGCGGTGGCATGCGGCAGCGCGTGGCCATCGCGCGGGTGCTGGCCATCGATTCCCCCATCATGCTCATGGACGAGCCCTTCGGTGCCCTCGACGCCCTTACCCGTCGCAACCTGCAGGACGAGCTGCTGCGGCTCTGGATGGAACTGAGGAAGACCATCCTCTTCGTCACCCACAGCATCGAAGAGGCCCTCTACCTGGCCGACCGCACCGTGGTGATGACCTACCGGCCGGGCACCATCAAGCGCGATCTGACCATCGACCTGCCCCGGCCCCGCGATGTGGCCAGCCCCGCCTTCAACGCCCTGAAAAAGGAACTGGGCCAGCTGCTCATGGAGGAGCAGAGCCGACACGTTCAGGACGAGTTCAAGGGCGCGGCGGTGGACTGACCTTCATTCCCAAAATCAATTCAGCCTCCTCGGCGGCAGCGGCACCTCGATCTCACCCCGGCCCCGGGTGGCCAGGGCCACGGCCAGGGTCCAGAAGGGCGCCAGATTGAGGTAGGGGACCCATTCCGTGAAAAACGAGGGGAGGAAGGCCCAGTGGAAGCCCAGCAGGCCCCACATCACGATCATGGTGAGCAGGTCGAGCCCGATATCCAGGAACCAGCCCACGGGCCCTGCTGCGGTGGCCGGGATCTGGATGGCGTCCACCGCAAGGGCAATGACCCAGGCCACCCGGATGCGGGTTCTGGAGAGCAGCAGCTTCGGGATGGGCCCTGGAACCATGGCAGAAGTCTACAGGACTGGGATCCTGGACCTGATCCTCCGATGAGGGTCAGGAAGGCCCCCGAAAAGGACGCTCCATGGCCCACATCCAATGGAAAGATCGCTACAACATCAACTTCCGTGAGATCGATGCCCAGCATCAGGGGCTGCTGGACCTGCTCAACGAGCTGAGCGACCACCTGGACGGCCGGCGGCACCCCGATACGGTGACCCACATCTTCGCGGCCCTGGGCGACTACGCCCAGACCCACTTCAGCAGCGAAGAGCGGTACATGCGGGCCGCCAGTTACCCCAATTTGGCTCAGCACTGTCAGGAACATGTCTTCTTCGTGAACCGGGTCAAGGAACTGAGCAAGAGCTACGACCCCAGCGACCCCCGAATCGTGGATGAGACAGCGGCCTTCCTGCGGGACTGGTACATGAACCACATCATCAAGGTGGACCAGGAGTACGGGCCCTTCCTCAAGCGGGCTCTGCCCACCGCCGCCATCGAGGGCATCCTCTTCGGGCTGGAGGGCGTGGTCTGCACCCTGGATCCTGCTCCGCTCATCCAGGCCATGGTCGAAGGGTCTGGCAAGACCGAGGCGGAGGTCCGGACGGCCCTCACGGAAGATCCAGGATTCCTGCCCCAGCTCGAATCCGGGCAGTGGAACCTGGAGCGGTTCGAGGTGGAATGGACCGGCTGGGCCGGGCAGGCGGCCACCCCCGAGAGCCTGGCCTCCGCCTACGGGGCCTCGTACCACCCTACCCCGGCCATGGCGCAGCTGGCCGGTCGGCTAAAGCAGCACCAACCCGTGGCGTTGGTGGGCAATGCGGCCCCATGGATGCGGAGCCAGGTCCTCGGCCGGCTGGGGTTGGTGGCCTCCTTCACGGCCAATACCCTGTCCTGCGAAGCCGGAGCGCGGCTGCCGGACAAGGCCCTGCTCCTCGCCGGGGCCTCGAGCCTGGGGCTGGCCCCCGAGGCCTGCATTCTCATCCACCGGGATTCCGCCTGCATCGAGGCCGCCCAGGGCGTCCGCATGCAGACCCTCGAATACACGAACCCGGTGATGCTCATGGCCGAGCTCCGGCGCATGGGCATCGGGTTCTGAGACACTGCCCGGCCCACCCAGCCCAAGCACGCCTTGCCGTCTCTCGGGAAACTTGGCCG
This sequence comes from Geothrix sp., assembly GCA_025361045.1. Lineage (GTDB taxonomy): Bacteria > Acidobacteriota > Holophagae > Holophagales > Holophagaceae > Geothrix. Next base: position 14,918 of record JANYAZ010000296.1, read on the forward strand.
GGTGCCCGGACCTGCCGATGGTGGGGTGACCAGCCCCCGGAGGCCCCATGGTTCACATCCAGTGGAAGGACCGCTACAACATCAACTTCATGGAGATCGACGACCAGCACAAGTCCCTGCTGGAGATCCTGAACGAACTCATCGATCTCGTGGGGGAGCGGGGGGATCCGGAGGTGGTGGCGGGGATCTTCCAGCGCCTGTGCCAGTACGCCCTCACCCACTTCGCCACGGAAGAGGCCTACATGGCCGCGGGCAACTATCCCCTGCTGGAGAAGCACAAGGGGGAGCATGGCGCCTTCATCCAGAAGCTGCTCGAGCTGAACCAGGCCTACGACCCCTCAGACCCCCACCTGCTCGAGGAGACCCTCCGCTTTCTCAAGCACTGGTACCTCGCCCACATCCTCAACTCCGACATGCGGTACATGCCCTTCCTCAAGGCCCACGCTCCGGAGCCGGGAAAACCGCCGGTCCCGGAATCCTAGCCGCGCGGCTTCAGGCCCGGGCCTTCCCTGTGGCCCGCAGGATCCGGATGCGCAGCACGGTGGTGCGGAAAAGGTCCTTGTCCACCTCGCGGTCCACCACCTCGGGATGCTCCGCCGCGAAGCGCAGGCCCAGGGCCTGGAGGAGCCTGTGTTTCTCGCCG
>JANYAZ010000034.1 GCA_025361045.1 Geothrix sp.
GGTGACCAGCATCCGCGACGTCACCCCCATCCCCCACAACGGCTGCCGGCCGCCCAAGCGGCGCCGGGTTTAAGAGAGGAGGAGAGACATGGCACGTTACACAGACGCCGTTTGCCGCCTCTGCCGACGCGAGGGCATGAAACTGTATTTGAAGGGTGAGCGCTGCTTCAAGGAGAAGTGCTCGTTCGAGACCCGCAAGGGCAAGCTCCCCGGCCAGCATGGCGCGGGCAAGATCAAGAAGCCCACCGGCTACGCCCTGCAGCTTCGCGAGAAGCAGAAGGTCAAGCGCATCTACGGTGTGCTCGAGAAGCAGTTCCGCCACTACTTCGAGAAGGCCGACGCCAAGAAGGGCGTGACTGGTCACAACCTGCTCGGGTTCCTCGAATGCCGCCTGGACAACGTGATCTTCCGCCTGGGCTTCGCGCCCAGCCGGTCCGCCGCGCGCCAGATGGTCATGCACGGACACGTGCTGGTCAACGGCAGCCGCGTGGACATCCCCTCCTACCAGGTGAAGCCTGGCCAGGCGGTGGAACTGGGCACCCGTGCCAAGGAGAATGACGGCGTCAAGTCTTCCGTCGAAACCTCTGCCGGCCGTGGCATTCCCAAGTGGCTGACCCTGGACGCCCCCGCCTTCAAGGGACAGGTGCTTGCTGCGCCCACCCGTGAAGACATCACCCTCGACATCAACGAGCAGCTGATCGTTGAACTGTATTCCAAGTAAGGGGGCAGGATGCTAAACCTGAACGATTTTCAGAGGCCGCGCTTCGCGGAGGTGACCCTCGGGTCCCTCACGGGCACCTACGGGGAATTCGTGGCCTATCCCTTCGAGCGTGGTTTCGCCACGACCGTTGGGCATAGTGTCCGTCGCGTACTGCTCAGCAGCATTCAGGGCGCTGCGATCACCAACGTCCGCATCAAGGGCGTCATGCACGAGTTCACCACCCTTCCCGGCGTCTGGGAGGACATCACCCACGTCCTCCTGAACCTCAAGGAAGTCTCCTTCAAGCTGCACAGCAACGAGCCCCAGACGGTGACCATTTCCGCCAAGGGTGAAGGCACAGTCACCTCCGCTGCCATTCGCTGCAACCAGAACGTGGAAGTCGTGGACCCCAACATCCACATCGCCACTCTGGGCGAAGAAGGCGAACTGGAGATCGAGATGGTGGTCTGCCTGGGTCGCGGTTTCGTGACCGCCGACCGTAACCACAATGAAAGCCTGGGCCTGGGATTCATTCCCATGGACTCCAACCACAGCCCCATCTCCCGTGTGAACTACATCGTCGAGCCGGCTCGTGTCGGCCAGAGCACGGATTACGAGAAGCTCACGCTTCAGGTCTGGACCAACGGCGCCGTCAACCCCAAGGAAGCCGTCTCTGACGCGGCCCTCATCCTGCGCGACCACTTCCTGGTGTTCGCCCGTCAGGACGAGGACTTCACCGAGATGGAAATGGGCGCTGCCACCCTGGGTGCCGAAGCTGCCAACACCTGGCTGGGCAAGTCCGTCGAAGAGCTTGAGCTCTCCGTGCGGGCCAACAACTGCCTCCGCAACGCGAACATCACCACCATCGGCGAGCTGGTTCAGCGCACCGAGGCCGAGTTGATGAAAACCAAGAATTTCGGCAAGAAGTCGCTCCAGGAGATCAAGGACGAGCTAGCTCGTATCGGACTCTCCCTCGGCATGCGACTCGAGCAGGAAGTGTAAGGAGCCCCCATGCGTCACAACGTTTCCGGCAAGCGCCTGGGCCGCACCACCAACCAGCGCAAGGCCCTCATGAAGAACCTGGCGACCGCTCTCATTGAGAGCGAGCGCATCGAGACCACCCTCGTGAAGGCGAAGGAACTCCGCATGTATGTGGAGCCCTTCATCACCCTCGCGAAGGATGACACTGTGGCCAATCGCCGTCTGGCGATGGCTCGCCTGGGAAGCAAGGATGCCGTCCAGAAGCTCTTCGGCGTCGACTTCCGCAAGCGCTTCGAAAGCCGCCCCGGCGGCTACACCCGCATCCTCAAGATGGGCCATCGCCTCGGCGACGCGGCGGACATGGCCCTCATCGAGTTCGTGGATTACACCCTCCCCGAACCGAAGGCCGAGGACGCCGAGTAGTCCGTCACGAAAGTTTAAAAAAGCCCCGGCTTGCCGGGGTTTTTTCTTGTCTGGGCCTACCTAGCCCACGGTCCAGGAGCCGCTGGTGTCCTCGTCCCCTTCATCGACAAGGGTCCCTTTCCGCAAGCGACGCGAGCGCACCACGGTCACGGTGCAAGGGGCCTGGGCGGCCACCTGACTGGAGACGCTTCCGAGCAGGGAGCGGCGGAGAGAACGGGCCCGTGCCCCGATCACCAGGTGATCGACATGGTTGGCGTTCGCATACTGGAGAATGGCCGAGGCGGGATCGGTGGATTCCAGCACGTGGTAGCTGATCCGGCCCTCCTCCAGTTCGAGGGGCATGGACCAGCTGCGCAGCTCGACCAGCCGCTGGTGGTGGATGTTCCGGCCCTGGACATCCAGGGTCGTGTCCAGGGTGATGCGCCCTTGCTTGAGCACATTGATGCAGGCGACCCGCGCACCAGGCAGGGTGGTGAGCATGCGGGCAACCATGGTTCTCAGGGTTTCGGCGATGGGGGCAGCCTCCGCGGATAGGTCGATGGCCACGGCCAGGATGGGGGCGTCTCCATCGTGGCGGGCTGGGGTCCTAGCTTTGGGAACGGAGATCTGATGGTCGGCGAACCGTCGCCGGATGACCGTGGTGAAGGGATCCTGTTTGAGCTTTTCGGAACGGGAAGTCAGCTTGACCTGATCGGGATGCTTAAGCGCCACACCCAGATGACCCGCCGTTGGGAAGCGCCAAGCCGGATGGACCTCGAGGCATCGCAGGATGACCTCCTGCAGCCAGGGGGGACAGTCTGGTTGGAGTCGCCGAGGGGGAACGGGGTCGCGCCATAGGCGTCGCTTGAGGCCGGACAGGCGCTGAGGATCCCCGAAGGGTCGGACGCCGGTCAGGAAGAAGTAGATCAAGACACCCAGGGCAAACTGATCACTGCGAGGGTCCCGCCGGTAGCCCAGAACCTGCTCAGGGGCCATGTATGGTGCGGTTCCGTAGGGCAGGCGGAATTCCTCACCCATGAGGTCCGGCAGTTCGTCGTGGTGGGACAGACCGAAATCCACCAGGACGATCTCCCCGGTGGGCCGCGACAGCAGGTTGGAAGGCTTCACATCGAGATGCACCACGTGCTGCCGGTGGATGTCATCCAGGGCCGTGGCGATGTTTTTCCCGAGCACCGCTACGGCCTGCCAGGGCAGAGGCAGTTGGTCCAGGGTGGAGAGCAGGGATGGGCCGGGGATCCGCTCCATGACCAGGTAGGGCTGGATCCCGAAATCGCCCTGCCCGATGTACCGGGGGACATGGGGCCCGGACAGTCTGGGCAGAATCATCTCCTCCATCTCAAAGCCGACGATGGCGGCGGGGTCGACGCCCTCGGACAGCATCGGGACCTTCATCAGCAGCGGGCCTGGGGTCACGGGGTGGGACACGGCCCAGATCGAGGCCATGGCGCCCCGATGGATGCGTTCGCCAATGAGATAGCCATCAAGCATGGCTCCGGTCTGGATCCTCGGCCCGTCCATGCTTCAGCATCCTTTCCGGAGTCGACTGGCAAGCGAGGGAGGAAGCCCGGCCTGAAGCATGGCCGTGGCAGTGGCTTCCACATCGTACGGCACCCGGTGGTGGGTGATCTCCGAGCGGCTGGTGTCGAGGATGGCGTAGGCAGCTGAGGGATCCCCATCCCTGGACTGTCCGACGGATCCCACCACGGAGAGCCATCGTCGATGGCGTGGCAGCGGGATTGGAACCGAGGGCACTGGCTGGAAGGACACCAGCTGGCCGGTGGCTGTGATGCCATGGAGGGCAGGGAGGTGAGTGTGCCCGCAGAACACCGTCTGGGCCCGACTGGCTTCCAGGGCGCGCTTGGCCGCCGAAGCATCGTTCACGTAGATCCAGGCTGGGTAGGTCTGGGGGCTGGCATGCACATAGAGTCGCGTGTCGTCTTCGAAACGCATGGGAAGACTGAGAAGGAATTCACGCGCCACCGGTCCCAATTGTCCGCGCGTCCAGGCCATGGCGATTTCTGCATCGGAGGTCATGGATTCACGGGTTTCGGCGACGGCCTGGTCGTGATTCCCGGCCACGGCAATGGCCCCGCGGCTGGTCTCAGCCATGATCCGTTCCACCACTTCCTGCGGATCCGGACCATAACCCACATAGTCACCCAGGAACACAAAGCGCGTTGCAGCTTGGGCATGCGCGTGGTCCATGCAGGCGTCCAGCGCGCGCCGATTGGCGTGGATGTCGGCCATGAGAGCAATGCGCATGTCGTGTCCAGGAAGGGTGGAGTCCAAGAACATGATAGGGGGAGGCCGAGGTCGTGCTCTCCGGATCTCCCTCCCCATAAGTGGACTGATTTAGTCAGAGATGAGTAAGGCGCGGAGGATCGAGATGAGCAGCGGAAATATGCCAGTAGAGTCAATTGTTGTCATGAAAGTAAGGTTGAGGAGGACACATTGAAAACGTGAAAGATGATCCAAAGATCATTTGTATTCAGGACTTGGGCCGATTTTTCCTACCGATGTAGGGATGAAATTGTTATGGATGTCACTTGACCTTACCCGAAGGAAGGCGTTAGCTAAGGGCAGCCTACCCAACCCAAGCATCCCGTATGATGGCGAGTCCATCACGGTTCTCATAGCGCTTAAGCCCCTTCGCACCCCGACCCTGGGGGGTTCGGATGGTTGCCACGATCTGTGCCAGCCGCCTTCGGATCCACCCAATTCCGCTCTCATTTCAAGCCACTTTCTCAGGAGGCAACACTCAATGGCCATCGCAACCGAGCAAGTCGCAGAAAGGACCCCACTCACCAAGGAAGAACGCATGGTGATCGTGGCCTCGTCCGTCGGAACCGTGTTCGAGTGGTACGACTTCTATCTCTACGCCACCCTTGCACCTTTCTTCGCGACCCTGTTCTTCCCCAAGGGGAACGATACGGCGGCGTTGCTTTCCGCGTTTGCGGCCTATGCAGCCGGCTTTCTGGTCCGCCCCTTCGGTGCCCTCGTCTTCGGACGCATCGGCGACCTGATCGGCCGGAAGTACACCTTCCTCGTGACCATCGTCGTCATGGGCCTCTCGACCTTCGGCGTCGGCCTCCTGCCTACTTTCGCGAGCATCGGCTGGCTGGCCCCCATCATCATGGTCACCCTGCGCCTGTGTCAGGGCCTGGCTCTGGGTGGTGAGTACGGCGGTGCAGCCACCTACGTGGCTGAGCACTCCGCCCATGACCGTCGCGGCTACAACACCAGCTGGATCCAGACCACGGCCACTGTGGGCTTCTTCCTGTGCCTCGGGATCATTCTTTCCTGCCGCTCCGCCATGACCAAGGAAGCCTTCGCCACCTGGGGCTGGCGCATTCCCTTCTGGATGTCCATCTTCCTGCTGGCCGTCTCCGTCTGGATCCGGCTGAAGCTGCACGAATCCCCCGTCTTCACCAAGATGAAGGCCGAGGGCAAGACCTCCAAGGCGCCCCTCAGTGACAGCTTCCTGAAGTACCCCAACAACAAGTACGCCCTGCTGGCCCTCCTCGGTGCCACCGCGGGCCAGGGCGTAGTGTGGTACACCGGTCAGTTCTACGCACTCTTCTTCATGCAGATCACGCTGAAGCTGGACTACCAGACCACCTACATGCTCATCGGCGCTTCGCTGCTACTGGGCACCCCCTTCTTCATCTTCTTTGGCTGGCTGTCGGACAAGATCGGCCGCCTGAAGATCATCCTGGCGGGCTGCCTCATCGC
>JANYAZ010000054.1 GCA_025361045.1 Geothrix sp.
CAAAAAGAATCAGGAGAAAGATCCAGATTGACTGGGCCTTCGTGCTTCTTGGGCACGGATGCCAGCTGAGCTTGCAGTTCCGCCAGAGCCTGCGCCGATTCACCAGGCACGGGCGGCGGAAGGACCTGGGTCGGATCGGCCTTCACGTTCCAAAGATCCCTGGCCATCCTGGTTTCGACTCTAATGGATTTGGGAAAGGTCTGGAGCATGATGTGTTTCACTTCCCTGATCACGGACTTGACCCGGAGTTCCATCCGGCGGCCTTCCACGCCGCAGGAGAAGGAAAGCACCTGTTTGACCAGATCGGCGCCCCGCTGGGATGAAAGGCTAGCTTGCGCCGTCAGGGGTATACCTGCTGACCAGTCTGATCAGTCACAAAGATCTTGCCGGCATGGCCTGTGCGGTTGTCGTCAGCCTGAAGGGTATACGTTAACCCACCGGCCGCGATGGTAAGGGTGTAGGTCATTTTCGACGAACCCTTGGTCCCAAACAGGGGGGCGATGGTTGCATTACTGGCCAGCAAGGTACCATCGGCTTGGGGGGTCCACGTGTAGGCTCCAGCGGGCCCGTAGATGCCATTATCAGCCTTACGGGTCTCCATGATCATCTGCAGGGCCTTGGCGTTCTGCTGGGCATCGCCCACCAGGTCTGCATTCTTCTTTTGGCCCAGGAAGGCTGGAATGGCAATGGCGCTCAAGATCCCGATGATCGCCACCGCCAATAAGAGTTCGATGAAGCTGAAGCCCTTCGTTGTTCGTCGCATGATGTCCTCCCGAACCCCGAATACATGCAATTCACCCGCCAACAGTAATCCTCATCCCTTATCAAAGGCTGAGGCAAGGCCGAAGATCGGCATGTACATGGCCACTACAATGAAACCCACGATGCCACCCAGGATGGCGATCATGATGGGTTCCATAAGGCTGGTCATGGAGGCCACGGCGTTATCCACTTCGTCTTCGTAGAAATCGGCCACCTTGGCCAGCATGGCGTCAAGGGCCCCCGTGGCCTCGCCCACCCCCACCATCTGCACCACCATGGGGGGGAAGACCTTGGTCTCCGCCAAGGGGGTACTGATATTACGCCCCTGCTCCACCGCATCCTTGGATTTGAGGATGGCATTCTGAATGACCAGATTGCCGGCGGTCTTGGCCGTGATGTCCATGCCCTCAAGGATGGGCACGCCCGAGCTGATGAGCGTGCCGAGGGTGCGGCAGAAGCGGGCTACGGCCACCTTTCGAAGGATGTTCCCCAGAACAGGCAGTTTCAGCAGTAGGGTATCGATCTGCAGTCGGCCCATCGGAGTCCTGTAGTATTGGCGTAGCCCAACCACGACCATCACCAGGGCACCGAGGATAAGCCACCAGTAATTAATGATACTATTAGAAATAGCAATACATACGATGGTAGGGAAAGGCAATTTGCTGCCCAAGCCGTCATACATAGCGGAGAATACAGGAATCACCTTCACCATGATCACCACGACCACGATGACGGCGATGGGGTAGGTCATGGCGCTCTTGACCTTGGCCGTCAGCTTCACGGACTTCTCGATGTAGCCCGACAGGCGCTGGAGGATGATGTCCAGGATGCCGCCGCTTTCGCCAGCGCCCACCATGTTCACGAAGAGGTCGTTGAAGGCCTTGGGGTGCTTGGCCAGGGCAGCCTGCAGGGTGGAGCCCTTCTCCACATCGTCCCGCACAGACTCGATGATGCGCTGGAAACCCTTGTGATCCTGCTGGGCGCCCAGGATCTCCAGGCACTGCACCAGGGGCAGGCCCGCATCGATCATCACGCTGAACTGCCGGGTGAAGATGGCCAGGGCCTTGGGGGGCACCTTGCCGAAGGACTTGGTGCCATCGGCAGCCATGAGCCGGACGTTCATGACCTCGATGCCGTTGCGTTTCAGGGTGGTGGCGGCAGCATCCCGGGAATCGGAGACCAGGACGCCTTCCTGGACCTCTCCCATTCGGTTCTTGCCTTTCCAAGCATAAGCGGGCATGCGGACCTCGGCGAGCGGCTGGAAACGGTGGTGCCTTCAGCATAGGCAGGAAAGGAACATCAGGGAAGCTTCATTGCCCGAATCGCAGGTGTCCCTGGATCCATACTTCCAGTTCACCCAGCAGCCGCATCCCCGATCCGGGAGTCGGTGGCCAGCTGGCGGGCCGCCAGCTCGTCCTGGCTGGCCTTGTCCAGCAGGATGCGGACCGCTTCAACCCGCGCGTTCATAGACCACTTGTCCGAAATGCGCGGCTTCGAAGAGCGCCGTTCCTGGATGATTTTTCCAGGTCTCGAATTGCTCGGCATCCGCGACCATCACATCCACGGGAATTCCAAGGGGGCGCAGGCTGGCCCGGAGCCGCACCATCTCGGCCCGCCGGGAGGTCAGACCGGTTTCAATCACCAGAAAGTCCAGATCGGAATCTTCCCGCGCGGTGCCTTTCGCATAGGAGCCAAAAAGAATCACCCGCTGAACCACGGAGTGTTCGGCCAATAAGCGGATCGCCTGTTGAATGGTGTCGTTTGAAATCATGGTGCCCGCTTACGTGTACTTGATGTTGGGGTTCCGCCCCCCCAGGGCCGGGCTGGCGGCCTGGGCGGGGGCAGCACCCCGACCCCCAGCGGCCCCCACACCCACGCCGCGGTTGATGAGCTCGCGCAGCTCGTCGGTGTTGGAGGAGTAGTCGAAGGCCTGCTCCTGGCTGATGTCCTTGCGGAGCACCAGGTCGGAGAGGCTCTGGTTGAAGGTCTGCATGCCGGACTTGCCCTGCCCGGCCTGCATGACGCCGTAGATCTGGTGGATCTTGTCCTCGCGGATGAGGTTCCGGATGGCGGAATTGGGGATCATGATCTCCAGGGCCAGGGCGCGCCCCTTGCCGGTGGCCTTGGGAATGAGGCTCTGGCAGACGATGCCTTCCAGCACCAGGGACAGCTGGGCCCGGATCTGGGGCTGCTGGTGGCTGGGGAACACGTCGATGATGCGGTTGATGGTCTGCACGGTGCTGCTGGTGTGCAGGGTGCCAAAGGTGAGGTGAACGGTCTCGGCGATGGTGAGGGCGGATTCGATGGTTTCGAGGTCGCGCATTTCGCCCACCAGCACCACATCGGGATCCTGGCGCAGGGCCGAGCGCAGGGCCTTCTTGAAGCTGTGGGTGTCGGCGTGGATCTCGCGCTGGTTCACCAGGCACCGCTTGTGCTT
>JANYAZ010000056.1 GCA_025361045.1 Geothrix sp.
TTCGTCGAGTTTCAGGCCCAGCGTCAGCGCCGGCGACAGGCGGGCCGCGAGCCCGAAGGCACCCAGGGGCCGATTCCGGTCATAGCCGAAGTAGGTCTTGCGGACCGCGGTCTGCTCCGACTCCAGGCTCTGCTGGGTGGAGGACATCTCCAACCCCGTGGCCAGGTAGAACCCGCTCTTCTCTCTCAGGGAGGAGAGCAACGCTGGATTGGTGGCAGCGGCCTCCAGGCTGTAGCCATAGGCCACCTGGGCGCCACTTCGCGCAATGCCCACCGGATCAGAGGCCGGTAGGGCCAAGCTCTGGGCAGCGACGGGAAGGGCAACCAGGCCCAGTATCCATCCCATCCCGACCATTCCACGAACCACTTGAGCCATACCCAACGCCTCCCGACACACGCTTCTTGAGTGGTCTGAACCCGGGAAGGGTTCAAACCCAAGCCTCCAGGATCGCCAAAAACACCCGTTTCACCAAGAGGAGTATTCGGACCGGCCCTTCGGTTAGCGCTCGGATTCGCCCATGAAGCGCACCAGCAGGCGATCCACCAGTTCCCAGACCTCCAGGAGGGCCGCCAAGCACATCACCAGTCCAAAGCCCAGGGCGAGGGCCCGCCCCCAGGGCCCCATGACGGCCCGGCACACCTCCGGCCACTGCCAGAAGAGCACCGGGAGTCTGAGCCGCCCGTAGAAGGCCAGGGTAGACAGAAGCATCCCGCCCCAAAGCAGGTAGAAGAACCTCAGCGCTCGGAAGAGGACGTCCCAGGCGAAGGGACGAGGACGGGGGGCAGGCATGGAGAAACCAGCATAGCCTGTCCAGCCACTCAGACATCCCCCGGAAGCTCGATGAAGAACCGGGTGCCTTCTTTCCAATCGGTGGTGAACCCGACTTGGCCCCCAAGGACTGTTTCACCGAGCAGTTTCATCCCATAAGTCCCCAGCCCCCGGCCCTGCGTCGCCTTGGTGCTGAAGGAGCGCTGGAAGACCCGGTCGGCGATTTCGGGAGGCATGTACCCCGGATTCTCAACGACGAACCGGGGGCGCCCCAGGCGGCGCTCATGCCAGATCGTCGCCAGCCCACCCGGGGGCATGGCCTCCAGGGCGTTCACCACCATGTTGCCGAGAATACGGCCGAGGATGGCCGGATCGGTTCGCACAGTCTCGGTCCCAGACGCGCCCGGCTTTCGAAGCAGACGGGCAGCGACATCGGCACCGAGGGAAGCCTCCACCTCATTCAAGACCAGGTCACAGGTCACGGTGCGCAGGTCCGGCACCAGCTCGCCGCATTCGGCCTGCAGCAGGCGGCGCTGGGAATCCACCTCGGCCGTCAGATGGCCCGCCACATGGAGAATCCGTTCGGCCACGGCGGTGGCTTCCGCCCCGGCACCCTGCAGGATTTCCGTCCAGCCCCTCAACCCCTGGAGAGAATTCATGAGGTCATGGATGAAGATGCGCTCCAGTGTCTCCCTTCGCTTCAAAGCGCTGACGTCCCGAAGGGTGAGCAGCGTCAGGGCGTGTCCGGCCACCACCAGGGGCGTGGCACGGGCAGCGAATTCCCCAGCCACCCAGCGTCCATCCCGACGGTAGCTGATCAGGCACTCCCCCTCGGTGGCCCGCCGTGTCCCCTGGGTACCCAGCGTGGCCAGCACCGCGCCACAGCGTCGGCAGGCCCGCGAGGTCCCACACCCACCAGGCCCCTCGCTGACATGAATGCAGTCCAGTACTTCGCCGAGCCTCATGCCGTGACAATGAGCGGCACTCTCCTGCGACAGAGCCTCGAGCAGCACCGGACTGGCGGCCAGGACCTGACGGTGCTCATTGAGGATCACCGCAAAACTGTCCACGGCTTCCAGCACCGCGTGGACCGTGGCGTCGTCCAGGCAGAGGCCCGCCTGATCAGTCACTTCCTCGGATGATGCCCGGCCCGGGGGAGCGAAAAAGGTTCCATTCTTGGCCTGGAGTCCTCCTTGGTGCATAAATGCCTCGTGAGACAAGTATGTCTGGCCAAGCGCATCCATCAATAAGGGGTTTCCCTACCTGAGGGTCAACCTTGCAGGGTCAACCGCGCAGGATCTGCCATCCCAGACGCAGGATCAGCGCTCCCACCACCCCGATGAAGACACCTCGAACCCAGCGGCTGCCTTTGCTGAGCGCCACGTGGGCACCGAGGTAGCCCCCCACACCGTTGGCCAGGGCCATGCTGAGGGCCACAGCGGGGATCCAGCTGCCCTGCCAGACAAAGAGTCCCATGGCGGTCAGATTCGAGGCCCAGTTCACGCTCTTGGCCAGGGCCGAAGCCCGCAGGAAGTCGAACCCCAGCGCCGCCACGAAGAGGAAGATGAGCAGCGAACCCACACCAGGGCCAAAGAACCCGTCATAGAACCCGAGGCACAGGGCGATGACCGCGGCCAGGCTCCGCTGGTGGCTGAGGCCGAAGCGCGGGGCATGCCGGTGCCCCATGTCCGGCTTGAGCAGGGTGAAGGCCAGCATCACCACCAGCAGACTCAGCATGACCGGCCGCAGGAAGTCCCCGTGCACTCGGTAGGTGAGCCAAACACCGCCGGAGGCACCGATGGCCGAGGCCACCACCGGACCGATCATCTCGCGCCAGGAGAGGGTCCCCGAGCGGAGGAACTTGCCCGCTGCCATGGTGGCCCCGGTGACCGCCACCACCTTGTTGGTGCCCAGCAGGGTCGGCAGGGGCGTGCCCATGGGCAGCGCGATCATCAAGGCCGGAATGGTGATCAGCCCACCGCCACCCACGATCGCATCCACGAAGCCCGCCAGCAGGGAGGCGAGCATGAGGAGAAGCAGGACTGGAAGGCTAAGCACGGGCTCAGACTTTTAGTATCTCCGCTTCCTTGTGCTTCACGGCTTCGTCGATCTCCTTGATGTGGGCGTCCGTCACCTTCTGGATGTCGTCCAGGCACTTCTTGGCCACGTCCTCGGAGATGTGGGCCTCCTTGGCCTTTTCCAGCTTCTTCACGTCCTCGTTGGCGTCGCGGCGGATGTTGCGAACGCCGGTCTTGATCTCCTCGCCCAGGCGATGAAGCACCTTCACGAGGTCCCGGCGCCGCTCCTCCGTGAGCATGGGGATGGGCAGGCGGATGACGTTGCCATCGTTCCCCGGATTGATGCCCAGGTCGGATTTCATGATGGCCGTCTCCACGGCCTTGATGGCGCTCTTGTCGAAGGGCGTCACGACCAGCATCCCGGCCTCGGGCACGGATACGGTGGCCATCTGGTTCAAGGGCACCACGGAACCGTAGTAGTCCACATGGACGTTGTCCAGCAGGCTGGCATTGGCCCGGCCGGTTCGGATGGTGGCCATCTCCTTCTTCAGCGCTTCCATGGACCCATGCATGCGGCGCTTGGTCTCCTGCAGGATGGCATCGGGGGTCTGGGCGGTCATGGGCACCTCGAAAGCGAGTGAATCTCTCCTTTATACCCCATGAAGCCAGTGGTTCCATGCGTGCTAGAGTGGGGGCACTTTCCCGAGGTACCCATGCGCATGCTCCGACTGCTGGCCCCCTTGGCTTCCCTGGCCCTGTTCGCCGCCCCCGGCACCACGCCCACTTCCACAGAGCTGGCACTCACCAGCGCTGACGGCTTCGCCCTCAAAGGCACGCTCACCCTCCCCGCCGCCAAGGGCAAGGTCCCGGTGGTGATTCTCGCCCACCAGTTCCGGGCTGATCGCACCGGCTGGGCACCCCTGGCCGAGCGCCTGGCGGCGCGCGGCATCGGCACCCTGGCGTTGGATCTCCGCGGCCACGGCGCCAGCACCCAGAAGAACGGGGCCGAGGTGGCGGTCACGGCCGACTTCATGGCCTCCGCCAAGGCCGTGGGCTTTGACCAGATCCCAGCGGACCTGGCCCAGGCTGCGACCTGGCTCCGCAAGCAACCGGGCGTCGATGGTCGGCGCATCGGTCTCGCAGGTTCCAGCGTGGGGGCCTTCTCCGTCATTCTGGCCGCCCCCGAGGTGAAGCCCGTGGCCGTGCTCAGCTTGAGCCCTGCGGGTACCGGTGCCTTTGGTGAAGGCGCCCGGGAGCGATTGAAGGGCGCCCAGCTCCGGGGCCGGGCCACCTCACTGGTCCTGGCCTCCCTGGGCGATAAAGATGCCTTCGAGAACGCCCAGGTCCTGAAGGACCTGCCGGGGGTCTCCCTCAACCTCAAGGAAGGCGATGAGCATGGCTTCGCCTACCTCAAGGAGCGCGCCGACCTCATGGTCATTTTCTTCGGTGAGTACCTCACCTACCACCACACCGGCAAGGCCTACGCGGAGACGACCGCGAAGAAACCCACCACGCCCGGCAATGTCATCAACGACCAGACCCTGGCCAACCAGAAGGCCAAAACCACCAAGTAGGCTCCCTCTGGAGGCTCCATGGGCGGATCGAACCACTGGCGACGAGAGGCCTGCGCCCTTGCGTGGCTGTTGATCCTGCCGCTGATCACCTGCTCGGGCCCCCGGCGCCTGGAGACTCGCCTGGGGAATCGCGCCATGGAGGACCTGCGTGCCGAGGCCCGGAAGGTGGCGGGTCGCTGGCAGGTCGAGCTGCTGCTTCCCATGGGTCGATGGAAGGTAGAGACCGAGGAAGGCCAGGCCTTCGATGTCATCAAGAACGAACCGAGGGCGACCCTCCGTTGGACGGTCGCCCCCGATCGCTGGTCCCAGCAGGACCGGCCCTTCCGCTTTGATCTGGTGGGAGAGACTGGATTGCGCCTCTCCCTTTCCGTGGTGTATCCGAACACCCTGCCTAAGGCTTTGGAGGCAGTGCTCATGGTCTTCCGTGGATCGATTCCGATCTAGTGGAACTGCTGGGATTCGGTGGAACCCACCAGGGCCAAGGTGGAGGCGAGGCCGCCACTGATGGCCTGGGCGACCTCATCGAAGTAGCCGGTGCCCACTTCGCGCTGATGCTTGGTGGCGGTGTAGCCCTTGGCTTCTGACGTGAACTCGGCTTCCTGCAGCCGGGAGTAGGCGGTCATGTGCTCGGTGCGGTAGGCGTTGGCCAATTCGAACATGCCGTGGTTGAGGCTGTGGAAGCCCGCCAGGGTGATGAACTGGAACTTGTAGCCCATGGCCCCCAGCTCGCGCTGGAAGGTGGCGATCTCCTCGTCGGAGAGCTTCTTCTTCCAGTTGAAGGAAGGTGAGCAGTTGTAGGCCAGCAGCTTGCCGGGGAACTCGGCATGCACGCCCTCGGCGAATTCCTTCGCCTCCTTCAGGTCCGGGGTCGAGGTCTCACACCAGATCATGTCGCAGTACGGCGCGTAGGCCTTGGCCCGAGCGATGGCCATGCCGACGCCCCCCGTGATGCGGTGGAAGCCCTCGGGCGTGCGCTCCCCCGTAAGGAAGGGCTGGTCCCGCTCGTCGATGTCCGAGGTGATGAGGCGGGCGGAGTCGGCGTCCGTGCGGGCGATGACGAGGCTGGGCACGTCCATGACATCCGCCGCCAGGCGGGCCGCCACCAGGGTCCGGATGAAGTGGCCCGTGGGGATCAGCACCTTGCCGCCGAGGTGGCCGCACTTCTTTTCGCTGGAGAGCTGGTCCTCGAAGTGGACGCCGGCGGCACCCGCTTCGATCATGCCCTTCATCAGCTCAAAGGCGTTGAGGGGCCCGCCGAAGCCGGCTTCGGCATCGGCGATGATGGGCAGGAACCAGTCGCGGGTGATGCCACCCTCGCCGTGCTCCACCTGATCCGTGCGCTGGAGGGCGTTGTTCAGGCGCTTGACCAGGGCCGGGACCGAGTTGGCAGGGTAGAGGCTCTGGTCCGGGTAGGACTGGCCTGAGAGGTTGGCATCCGCGGCGACCTGCCAGCCTGAGCAGTAGATGGCCTTGAGCCCAGCCTTGGCCATCTGCACGGCCTGGCCCCCGGTCATGGCGCCGAGGGCGCGGGTGGGCTCATCGTTCTGGAGCAGCTTCCAGAGCTTGCGGGCCCCCAGCTTGGCCAGCGTGTGCTCGATGCGGAGGCTGCCGCGAAGCTTCTTCACCGTCTCGGCCGTGTAGGGCCGGGTGATGCCCTCCCAACGGTGGGCGGAGAAGTCATCCTCGATGGGGGGGATGGGGAACTGGGGGGTCATGGTGCACC
>JANYAZ010000057.1 GCA_025361045.1 Geothrix sp.
CCGTGCCCCACCCATCCAGCTTCGCGGGCGCGACGCGCCCAGGGGCCGCAAGCGGCCCCGCCGGCGGTTGCGGGCGGGATCCGCGCGATCGCGTGGCCGTCCGCCCGCAACCGCTGGCCAAGCGAAGCTCGTTCGGACGGGTCTCTCTGTGTCCTCCGTGCCTCCGTGGTGAATCCTTAACGATTGAATGCGAACCGGTATCAGAGCGCGCTGGCTGGATTTTGCCGCGCCGGAAGCCGCCTTCGGTGGGCCTCCGCGGCGAGAGCCAGGGCTACTTCCGTGCCTTCTGTGGAATTTCGCGCCTTCCGCGACCAGCCAAGGAAGGGATCAGCTGCCCTCGATCCGCGCGTAGAAGCTGGTGCGGCGCAGGTTCTCCTCGACCTTGAAGGCCTGCTGCATGGGCGGGAAGGCGCGCTGCTCGCAGTCGGTGCGCTCGCAGAGACGGCAGGTGACGCCGATGGGCACGGGCGGCTGATCCAGGCGGAGGCCATCGGCATAGATGAGGTCCTTCGCATGACCCATTTCGCAACCCAGACCCACGGCCTGCATGGCGTGCTGGCCTCGGTAGCCGCCGGTGTCCTTCTGCAGGGTGCGGGCGATGCAGAAGTACTTGCGGCCGTCCGGCATCTCGCTGATCTGGGTGCGGATGAGACCCGGCGTGAGGAAGGCCGCGTGGGCGTTCCAGCGGGGGCAGGCGCCGGAGAAGCGGGCGAAGCGAATGCCGGAGGCCGAGAAACTCTTGGAGATGTTCCCGGCGATGTCGATGCGCAGGAAGTGGAAGGGCACGCCCTCGGCGCCGGGGCGACGGAGCGTCGTGAGCCGATGGCAGACTTGCTCGAAGCTGGCCTGGAAGCGCTTGGCCAGGATGTCGATGTCGAAGCGTTCGGCCCGGGCCGCTCGGATGAAGCGCTCATAGGGCATGAGGACCGCGCTGGCGAAGTAGTTGCCCAGTGCCACGCGAGCCAGGGCGCGTGAGGCGGGCGTACGCAGCAGTGGATGCGTGGTGAGGCGATCCAGCAGCTCACTGTGCTCGAGGAGGGCCAGCTGGTGGGCCAACTGGAAGGTGCGGCTGCGCTGGGGCAACAGCTCCGACAAACTGATGGTCCGGCGATCCGGGTCAAAGCGGCGCAAGAGGCCCGGGCCTTCCGACACCCGATGGATGCGCACGGCGAGGCCGCGGGACTCGAAGGCGGCCACCAGCCCGGGGTAGGGGTGGTCGGCGTCCAGGGAGGCGCTGACCCACAATGCTTCGGCCGCGGTCTCCAATTCCGGGAAGTGATTCATGGCCTGCTGGATGAAGTCGCCGACCTCCTCGGAGGGCAGCCGGGTGGCCTCGGGATCAAAGCCCTGGCCATCACTCAGCTTGGAGGACAGGGTTCCGAGGCTGTCCTGGGCATGCTGGTAGGCGCGGTACAGCTCGAAGACACCCCGCGCCAGGTCCGGGCTGTTCTGGACCAGCTCCCGGACATCCTGGGCTTGCAGTCCCAGGGGTTCGAAAAGCGGGTCGCCGAAGGCCTCCATGAGGTCGTCGGACAGCCGCTGGTCCTCCTCCGGGGCCAGAGCCTTCAGATCCAGCTTGAACTGCTGGGCCAGGCGAATGAGCAGGGGGGCCGTGAGGGGCCGCTTGTTCCCTTCAATGAGGTTCAGGTAGCTGGGACTGATGCCCAGGGCTTCGGCCAGCTGGACTTGGCTCAATCCCTCCTGGCGGCGGAGGAGGCGGATCTTGGCGCCCAGGCGGGCGGCGGGCTTGGTGGGGGCGGCAGAAGGCATGGGGCCTCGTTTACATCAATTTACAGAATCAATGGAAATAATTGACTAAAATTTTCAGTTCAACCCCTATCAAATCAGCTGTTCATTGACTAGATCCAGAATAAGTCAATCCTTGACATGACGCCACCCCTCCACCCCTCCGAGGTGCTACATGACCCCCAAGTTCCCCATCCCCCCCATTGAGGACGACTTCTCAGCTCAACGCTGGGAGGGCATCACCCGGCCCTACGGCCCCGAGACGGTGAAGAAGCTCCGCGGCAGCCTCCGCATCGAGCATACGCTCGCCCAGCTGGGCGCCCGCAAGCTCTGGAAGCTGCTCCAGAACGACGAGCCCGCCCGCGCCCTCGGCGCGCTTAGCGGCGGTCAGGCCGTGCAGATGGCCAAGGCCGGGCTGAAGGCCATCTACTGCTCCGGCTGGCAGGTGGCGGCGGACGCCAACCTCTCGGGCCAGACCTACCCCGACCAGAGCCTCTACCCCGCCAATTCCGTCCCCGCCCTGGTGAAGCGCCTGAACGGCGCCCTCC
>JANYAZ010000071.1 GCA_025361045.1 Geothrix sp.
CTCATGAAGAAGGCCGGGGAGCTGGGCCTGCTGGGGCTGGAGATCCCCGAAGCCTACGAAGGCATGGACGTGGATAAGCGCACCGCCATGCTGGTGCTGGAGGAGATGAGCAAGCAGGGCAGCTTCGCCGTGAGCTACAGCGCCAACACCGGCATCGGCACCCTGCCCATCGTCTACTTCGGCACCGAGGCCCAGAAGCAGACCTACCTGCCCAAGCTGGCCACCGGAGAGTGGCTCGCGGCCTATGCCCTCACCGAAGCCGGCAGCGGCTCGGACGCCCTCAGCGCCAAGGCCACGGCCGTGCTCGACGGCGACCACTGGGTGCTGAACGGCACCAAGATGTGGATCACCAATGCCGGTTTCGCCGATGTCTTCATCATTTTCGCCAAGATCGACGGCCAGCACTTCAGCACCTTCATCGTCGAGAAGACCGATCCCGGCATCAGCACGGGCGCTGAGGAAAAGAAGCTCGGCATCAAGGGCAGTTCCACCCGCACCGTCATTCTTGAGAACTGCCGCATTCCCAAGGATCGCCTCCTGGGCGAGATCGGCAAGGGCCACAAGATCGCCTTCGGCATTCTCAACATCGGCCGCTTCAAGCTGGGCCTGGGCAGCCAGGGCGGTATGAAGCGCATCCTGGAATACGCCATCCGCTACACCACCGAACGGCAGCAGTTCGGAAAATCCATCAACGCCTTCGGCTTGATCCAGCAGAAGCTCGCCGACATGGCCACCAAGATCTTCGTCCTTGAGGCCCTGAACTTCCGCACGGTGGGTTACATCAACGAAGCCCTCCACACCACCAGCTGGGACAGCCCCACGGCCGGCGCCGACAAGATGGCCGCCATCGACGAATACACCATCGAATGCAGCATCTCCAAGGTCTGGGGCAGCGAAGCCCTCTTCTGGGTGGCCGATGAGGCCGTGCAGGCCTACGGCGGCTATGGCTTCAGCGCCGAGTACCCGCCCGAGAAGGCCCTGCGGGATTGCCGCATCAACCGCATCTTCGAAGGCACCAACGAGATCAACCGCCTGCTCATCGCCGGCACGCTGCTCAAGCGCGCCATGAAGGGTGAGCTGCCCCTCATGCAGTTCGGCCAGCAGGTGGCCAAGGAGATCGCCAACCCGATCAAGGCTGATGCCTTCACTGGCCCCCTCGCTCGGCTCAAGCACGGCGTCGAGCTGAGCAAACGCCAGTGCATGCTGGCCGCCGGTCTCGCCGTACAGGTGCTGGGCCAGAAGCTCATCGACAATCAGGAGGTCATGGCCCGCATGAGCAACATGCTCATGGAGATCTACGCCATGGAGAGCGCCGTCGTCCGTGCCGAACGCATGCTCGAGAGCGGTCACCGCTGGGCCCAGATCGCCCGGGACATGACTGAGCTCTACGTGAACGAAAGCTGGCACAAGGTCCACGGCGATGCGCGCATGCTCTGCGCCGACGTGGTCGAAGGCGAGGCCCTGCGCCATGCCCTGGCTGGTGTGAAGGCCTTTACGGAATTCCATCCCACGAGCAGTGCCCGCCTGCGCGGACGCATCGCGAGTGAGTTGATCCAGAAGGGGATCTACCCGATCGAAGTGGCCTGACGCCAGCGCCGCCCCCCTGCGGCGGAGTCATGAAAAGGGCCCCGATCGGGGCCCTTTTCATGCGGATGGATGAACCCACTCAGCGGCGGAATTCACGCACACCCTCACTCTTCTTTTCCTCCCGTGGCTTTTCATGGGCCGGTTCCGACCGCGGGGTGGGTCGGCTTTCCCGCTCCACCGCCTTCGGGGGGTCTGGACGGCGCTCTTCCCGATCCATACGGGGACGAGACTCGGAGGGTCGTTCCCGCGGCACTGGGGTGGCCTCGATGCGGCGCTCGGGTCGAGGTTCATAGCCTCTATCCCGCGGTACGGGTTCCATGGGCCGTTCACGGGGCGCCGGATCGGGGCGTCGTTCCTCTGTCCTGGGCCGGGGTTCTGGCATGCGCTCCCGGGGGGCCGGATCGATTCGGCGTTCCTCCGTCCTGGGTCGGGGTTCGGCATTGCGCTCTCGAGGAGCCGGATCTGGGCGGCGCTCTTCTGTCCTGGGCCGAGGCTCCAGGTTTCGTTCACGGGGCGTGGGTTCCACCTTTGGTCCTGGGGTGGTTTCCCGGCCGCGATCCGCCGGACGGTTCTCAGGGGTCCGCTCCCGTGGGACGAAGCGCTCATTGGCCTGGGGACGTCGATCCTCGAACGGTATGCGCGAGGGGCCAGTCACCGGTGATCCAGGACGGATGTCGGTGGGTCCCGCGGGGGGCCCGATGTCTCGGCGCAGGACCACGCGCCCTGTGCTTTCGCGGGCCTGGCGTTCGTAGGTGTTCATGCGATCCCGATGGACGTCGCGTTGGAAGGCGGTCTGGATCTGGCCGGGATTGCGGAATTCAGAACCCGAGACCATCAGTGGGGAGCGCTGCCAGGGAGCCCGGATATCCCGGCCGCCGCCGGTCCAGGTGGTACCGCCCTGGCCATTGAAGGTTCGGATCACGTTCACATCGGAATAGATGTGTGTGTGGACGTTGATTACGTTGATATTGGTGACCGCAACCACGTTCCAGGCGTACCCACCGCCCCAGGCACCATAACCCCAGTGGCAGGGGGTGTTGTAGTAGCCGAGCGGGGCCCAGCCGTAGTAGCCGGGCGTGTGGTTCCAGGCCACCCAGGCGGGGCTGTAGTTGACGCCAGGGATCCAGAACCAGCCCACACCCAGGCCCCAGTGCCAGCGGCCGTGATGGTAGGCCACATAGGCCCAGGGTTCATCCGATACCCAGGTCATGCCACCGGAATAGGGGGCCCAGCGACCCTGGTAATAGGGGCGCCAGTCCTCGGCGACACCGTTGGGCTGCCAGACATCGCCGAATTCATCGGAGTGGACCCAGCGGCCGTGGTTGTCCAGTTCATCCGCGTAATAACGGATCTCGGAAGGGACTCGATCCCAGCTCTCGCCGCGCTGGACGAGGACCGCGCGATCACTCCAGCGGTCGAAGTCGTCACCATCGTAGGTGTTGAAGCCGCGCACCCGATCGAGGTTGTCCTGGGGGCTGTAGACCGTCAGGCGTTCACCGGCGGTAATGCGGGCCTCGTCGCGCTCATTGGCGAAGCCCACTCGGCCGCTGTGGACCTTCAGACGCACCACCTTGTCCCGTTCAGACTCGATGGTGAACCCACCCTTGTCGATGCAGGTGGCCGTGCCTGAGGGGGTATCCACCCGGAAGCGGGTATCGGACTGTCCGCCCAGAAGGACGCGAAGTCGGCCGTAGTCCAGGCGCAGAAGCACCTGCTTCTCGCCTTTTCGGTTGGTGAAGAGGGCCGCCACGGTGAACCGGGTGGCGCCGCCGAAGGCGACGCGGGTGCCATCGCCCAGTTGCAGAACACCACGGCCGCGGCTTTCCACGACATCGCCCTCGGCCACGGGGGTACCACGGCTCAGCAGCTCGTCCAGGTCGCCCTTGCGAATGTGAACCTCGCCTTCCAGGGCCCGCACCATGGCATAACGCTCAGGGGCTTCACCTTGGTAGGTCTCATCTTCAGCGGGAGCCGGTACCTGGGGGCCGGCCATCAGAATCGCCACCGGCAGCAGCAGCGCGGCAAGTCGTGTGGGGGTGAAGGTCGCGTTCATAGGCCCTCCGTCAAGTTGGATGCCGATTCCCATAGGATCGGTTCCCGGGGAGAAGACTGCCAGGGTCGTGCCAATTGCCCATCGCTGCTTCCAGGTCAGTCCTTGGGGAAGGGTGCGAGGGCTGAACCCGGCTTGGCAGGGGCAACCTGGGGGCCCAAGGCCGCCAGTCGGGCCAGCAACCCCATCCAACGGATGGACCACCGTCGCGGGGCCCCCTTGTCCACCGCACTCGCGGCCACCTCCAGACGATCCGGAAGGACGCGCAGGTGTAGGTCCCTGCCCGGTGGCAGGGGCAGATGGATCACCCGTGCGGTGGCAGGGTGCACCACCGAAAGAAAACCCTCCCCATCCTCCAGGATCCAGAGCAGGCCGCGCAGGAAAGGGCGGAAATCCTCCGCTCCCCACTGCAGCCCACCCAGCCCCTGGCTGAGGGGCGAGTCCGTGGGGAACAGCCAGGCACCAGAAGGGCTCGACAGGGGAAGGCCCCCGTCCCGCCAGGCCTTGAGGGGGCGACCGGGGAGCCCGGTCTTCAGGCGGATGATGCCCCGGGCATCCCGAACACTCAGGGTGCCGTCCACCGTGAGTCGGGCCTCCACGGGCCCCGAGGAAGGCACAGCTGCGACCGATGAATCTGCCCTCTCCGAGTCGGATTCAACCTGCCAATCCAGAGGTTGGATTTTCTCCCAGGGCAGGGTTTGGCGGCCCTGGGCCGCGAGGGTCGGGGCGGCAAGGGCCGCTGTCATCAGCAGGAGGGCGACCAGCCGCACAGGGCCTCCAGATTTCGGGTGGTCAGCTCGGCGAGTTTCAAGGAGGAGATGCCCCGCAGCTCGGCCACGGCTTCGGCCGTGAAACGAACGAAGCCAGGTTCGTTGGGCTTCCCTCGATAAGGTACAGGGGCCAGGAACGGCGCGTCGGTCTCCACCAGGATCCGGTCCCCAGGGGCCCAGGCGGCCACATCACGCACCGCCTCTGCCTTCTTGAAAGTGGTGATCCCGGAGAAGCTCAGGTAGAACCCGAGATCCAGGGCCCGTTGTGCAAAAACCCGGTCCTCGCTGAAGCAGTGGATGATGCCGCGAACGGTGTCAGCACCCTCTGCCTCCAGGATGCGGAGCGTGGCTTCGGGGGCTGAGCGGGTGTGGATCATGAGCGGCTTGTGGATGGCCTTCGCCATTCGGATCTGGGCCCGAAAAGCGGCCTCCTGGGCCTCCCTCGGGCTCAGGTCGTAGTGCCAATCGAGCCCGGTTTCGCCAACGAACCGCACGGATGCATCGGCCAGCATCTTCCCGAGTTCGACCGCCACCTCCGGTGACCAGCCCCTCGCTTCGTGGGGATGCACGCCGAGGCTGGCCTGGATGTTCGGGATCCGGGTTGTGAGTGCCAGCACCACCCTGGAATCCTCGAGGTCGGTTCCCACCGCAATGAACCCCGTCACCCCATGGGACCGGGCTCGCAACAAAGTCGCCTCCACCTGGTCGGCGGCCAGATAGGAACCCGTGAGGTGGCAGTGCGCGTCCACAAGCATCCGCCCATGGTCCCACGGATGCGGCCCGGCATAGAACGGCGGCTGCCCAGTCCCACGCTGCCAAGCCCTTACTTCCTGTGACCTGCGGCACGATCCTTGGCCGCAGCCCTTCGTTACCTGCATCCTGGAGATGCCCGGAGCCGACGTGCCCCCTCCTTTTGCAACCCCGCCTGAGACCC
>JANYAZ010000081.1 GCA_025361045.1 Geothrix sp.
CTGGTGGATCCCACCGAGGCCGCCAAGCCCCTGGACCGCATGGATCTGCCCGAGGCTCTGCACCGGGGTGAGGCCCGGCGGGATGCGGCGCCAGAAGGCTCCTGGACCGTTCGCCTGGTGGTCTCCGGCCGCGCCGATGGCCTGCGGCAAGTGGCCCGGGCCGCCGGTTCCAAGGCCACTGACATCCTGGTGCTGCCCTTCCTGCGGCGGGACGGTTTCCGCTTCTGGCAGGCCTGCTACGGCACCTTCCCCAGCCGCGCCCAGGCCTGGAAAGCCTGGCGGAGCGCCCCGGAAGCCCTGCGCAAGACCTTCCAGGATGCCCTGACCCAGCGGCTGCCCGCTGCACCCGCAGTCGAAGGCGCTACCCGCGGGTGACCTCCACCGTGAAAGGGTCGCCGACCATGTTCACGTCCAGCGTGTCCACGATGAAATAGATCGTGCGCATCTCTGAGCTCGGGTTCTTGTAGGTGGCCTGGGGTTCCCCTGTGGCGATGCGGTTCTGCAGCAGGCCAGGCTCATCCCGCCCCCAGGCATTCACGCCCAGAACCCTGAACCAGGCTTTCCGTCCTTCCACCACGTGGGCCTTGACCGTGCCACCACCCGGCACGTCGATGGCATAGGCTCGCCAGCCGCTGAGGTCCGGAATTTTGTCCTTCACCCGGACGCTGCCCGCGGGCAGTTGCAGCGCCGGAAGGGAGGGTCCCCTCCGGGCTCCGTGCCGGGCCTGGCCCATGGCGCCGGCTTCCGTCCCGGCATCACGGACGTGGGGCGTCATGGGGCCCCGGGGTGCCGGCGCCAGATCCTTGGTCTCCACTTCGGGAAAGGGAACCCGGGGGGCCTGCAGGACGAACAGAGGAAGGGTCAGCAGCAAGGGATTCATGGGCACCTCCGCCCATGAGATGCCGCCAGGGGGTGGGTAGATCCCAGAAAAGCAGCGGTCACAGCTTGCGGAACAGATCTTCCGCCACCCGGCCGGCGGCTCCTGGCTCGCCGAGGTGTCCGCGCACATCTCCCAACTCGGCGCGAATGCGCTGAGCCGCTTCGGGCTCCAGCAGCCGTGACAACTCCTGTCCCAGCCGCTCAGGATTGACCTCCCCCTGCAGCAGTTCCGGCGCCACCTCACGCCCGGCGACCACATTCGCTAGACCGAAGTGGGGGACCTTCACGATGCGGCGGGCCACCTGGTAGGTGAGCCAGTTCAACCGGTACAGGATGGCAAAGGGGGTCCCCAGCAGGGCTGTTTCCAGCGTGGCCGTACCCGAGGCCACCAAAGCGGCAGCGGCATGGGCCCGGGCCGCGTAGGTGCGGCCCTGAACCAAAACCACGGGGGCATCACCAAGGTAGGCCTGGACGAAGGCAGGATCCAGCGTCGGCGCCACCGGAAGCACCCATTGGATTTCGGGCCGCTCCTGCCGCCACCGCAGGGCCAGTTCCGCCATGGGTGGAAGCAGGTGCTGGATCTCTCCGGTGCGGCTGCCCGGCAGCAGGGCCACGAGGGGTCGGGCGGGATCCAGCCCGGCCTCGGCCAGGAAGGTCGCACGATCGCATTCCGGTTTCACCAGCTCGACCAGGGGATGTCCCACGAACCGGGCGTCCACAGGGTACCCGCGGAACAGGTCCGGTTCGAAATCGAAGAGGCAGTAGAGCGTGTCCAGCGTTCGGCCGAGGTCGGGAATGCGGCCCTTCTTCCAGGCCCACACCTGGGGACAGACATACTGATGCAGCTTCACGGCGGGCAGCTGTTTCCGCAGGGCCTTGGCCAGGCGGAGGTTGAAGCCCGGGTAGTCGATGAGCAGGGCGCCGGAGATGCCTTCTTCCCGCGCGGCGGCCAGGATCTGCTCGAAGAGCCGGTTCAGGTGCGGCAGGTGCTTGATGACCTCGATGAAGCCGACCACCGCCAGGTCCTTCACGTCCGCCAGTTTCCGATCCAGGTAGGGCGACATGCGCGGACCGCCCACGCCGATGATCCGCAGGTCCGGACGGCGGACTTTCAACTCCCGCAGCAGCTCCGCGCCATGCAGGTCGCCGGAATCCTCGCCGGCAATGACGAGCAGGGTCTGTTTCATGCCTGGCCCCGCGAGTCATCGGACACCAGGTGCCGGCCGAACATCACGCTGGCGTCCGGCACCACGGGGCGCCCCAGCGCCGTGGTGGGCATCTCGGCAGGAAAGAGCACGGCCGGATGGGCGGCTTCGAGCGCTTGGGCCTCTCTGCGGAAGGTGTCCGGCTCCTGGGCCGCCAGGGCCATGTCCCAGCGGTAGCCCAGCACCTGGAGGGGCCGGAGGTCCGAATCCTTGTCACAAACACCACACCAGAGCCGATCTGCCAGTGGTTCTGCATCCTGGATGCCGGGATGCCAGCAGAAACCCACGGCCTCACCATGAGCCTGGCGCAGCAGGTCAAGCACGGCGGGTTCGGCACCGGCGTCCAGATGCAGGGCCAGCTTGATGCCCCGCCCCGAGGTGGCCTCCAGCAAGGTTTCCAGCTGCCCGAGGAACCGGAACCCCGCCTCACGAGATTCGGGGCGTCGAGCGGGAAGGACCAGGAAATCCAGGCCCAGGCCATGACGCAGTACGTCCAGCGCCTCCTCCACCGCGGATTCACCCGGGAGATGCACGGCATGGATGGCCAGCCCCCGCGGTACGGCCCGGGACCACCCCGGGTGCAGGCCCCCCTCCCACTGGAGCATCACGGGTGTCCACGACAGCCAGGGCTGGGGATCAATACTCGACGAAAGCAGGGGCACAAACCGCATGGGTTTATCATGTCTCAACGGAGGCACCATGGGCCGCATTTTCACCCTGGACGAAGCGCAGGCCATGATGCCCCAAGTAAAGGCAACCACGGAGCCCGTCTACACCCTGGCCGCCAGTCTCGCCGAGGAACTGACTCAGGCCGAGGAGGCCCAGGACGAGGTCCGGGCCGAGGACTTGCGGGAACGACTGCAGGTCCTCGTGCAAAGTTGGCAGCAGAGCATGAACGACCTGGAGGCCGAGGTGAAGGGTCTCTGGCTGGTGGATTTCGATTCGGGCGATGGCTACTGGTGCTGGGCCTACCCCGAAGAGGACCTGGGCCACTGGCACAGCTACGAAGGGGGCTTCCGCTCTCGTGTGCCGGCCGATCAGCGACCGGGGGTACAGGCCTAGATGATGGCGGCCAAGCGCATCGAGCCTGCGGCCCAACCTCCGGATTTCCGCACGCTGGTCTTGGCGGTGGTGAAGCGGATCCCAAAAGGAAAACTAGCTTCGTACGGGCAGGTGGCAGCCCTGGCGGGCTTCCCCCAGCGCCCCCGACAGGTGGGCATGGTCCTTTCAGGCCTGCCGGAAGGCACGAAGCTGCCCTGGCACCGGGTGGTGAACACCCGCGGCTACGTGCCCAGCCGCGGCCGCTGGTGGGGCGCCTTTGAGCAGATCGGGCGGCTGCGGGACGAAGGCATCGAGGTGGACGACCTAGGCAACCTCGATCTGGAGGCGCATCGGTGGAACCCGAGGTGAACCCGGAATTCCTCAGGTACACTGGAAGCCGGAGGGCCCCATGAAGGTGCGCGTGTCGGTGCAGTTGAAGCCCGGGATCCTGGATCCCCAAGGCAAAGCAGTGGAACAGGGCCTGCACGGCTTCGGCTTCGCGGTGGATCACGTCCGCATCGGCCGCCTGATCGAGATGGACGTACCGGGGACCGATCCCGCCGAGGTGAAGGCGAAGACCCTGGCCATGTGCGACAAGCTGCTGGTCAACCCCGTGATGGAGAAGGCCTCCATCGAGGTGCTCTGATGCGCGTAGCCGTCCCGGTCTTCCCGGGCTCCAACTGCGATCACGACGCCCTGCATGCCTGCGGCACGGTGATGGGCTGGGACACGATTCCCGTCTGGCACCAGGAGACGCGCCTGCCCGAAAACACCGAGCTGGTCTTCGTGCCCGGCGGCTTCAGCTACGGTGACTACTTGCGCTGCGGCGCCATTGCGGCCCTGGCCCCCATCATGGCCGACATCAAGCGCCACGCCGATAACGGTGGCTTGGTCCTGGGAGTCTGCAACGGATTCCAGATCCTCTGCGAGGCCCAGCTGCTGCCCGGAGCGCTCCTGCGCAATGAATCCCTGCGCTTCATCCACGCCGATGTCCACCTGCGGGTGGAACGCGCCGACCTGCCCTTCACCCGGGCCATGAAGGCGGGCGCGGTGTTCCAGGTGCCCATCGCCCACGCGGAAGGCAATTTCACCCTCGATCCAGCCGACCTGGCTGATCTGGAGGCCCGCGGAGGCGTGGCCTTCCGTTACTGCTCGCCAAGGGGCGAGATCGGGGAAGACCACGTGCCCAACGGGGCCATGAACGGAATCGCTGGCATCGTGAACGTCCGGGGGAACGTGTTGGGCATGATGCCCCACCCCGAGCGGGCCGTGGACCCCAAGCTGGGACCCATGGGTGGCCTGGGGATGTTCAAGAGCCTGGCCGAAGCCTTCGCCAGGGCCTGATTTGCGTCACAAAGTACGGCGCTGTGAAAATCTCATGTCTCCAGGATGTTTTTCCTGTCATCCTCCCGTAATGCCTCGGTAGGCATCTCTTTTTATTCCTGAGCCATGAGCGACCCAGAAGCCAAAAACCTCCTAATCTACACCAGCGGACCGCTCCGGTTGGCCGTGCTCAAGCGCGATCCCGTGCCGTCCAAGATCCTCCCCGCCCGGGACGCTTGGACCCTGTTGCAGCCCACCCATGCCGTGCGCGTCTGCACCGGCGAGGACCGCGAAGAAGGCGTCATCCGTTCCGGCGATCTCGCCCTGCTGCTGCCGGGCTTTGGGCACACGCTCAAGCGTCACCATGCCAACACGCCCTTCGGCTTCACGGCGCTGTTCATGGAAGGCCCCTTTCCGGAGCCCCTGCTCTCGGCTCTGCAGCAACCGCCTCGCAAGTGGCAGGAATCCAGTTTTGCGGTGCTGCGCAGCCTCAGCCTCAAGCAGCTGTTCAGCATCTTCAGCCAGGAGCTGTCGAATCCCGACGGCGTGCAACTCATGACCCGGGAGCTCTTCCTCATCCTGCTGGGCGCCGAGCTATCCCGCCTGACGGAGAAAGAGGACCGGGGCCGGTTTCCCTACCGCCTGAACCGCTCCACCCTGCAGCTGGTGCTGGATCACATGGAAGTCCACCTCGGTGCCAAGAACAGCGTGCCCGAGCTGGCCACCATGGCACGCTGCACGCCGGATCACTTCATCCGCCTTTTCCGCGAGGCCACCAGCACCACACCCCACCAGTACCTCATCGAGCGGCGCCTCCAGCGGGCCGTCACCCTGCTGGCCAATGGCGAGCGGCCCAGCGACGTGGCAAAGATCCTCGGCTTCTACGATGCCAGCGCCTTCACGCGGGCCTTCAAGCGCCGTTTCGCCGTGCCTCCCAGTGAATACGCCCAGGAAGCCTACGAACGGCAGTTCCCGAAGAAATAGGGCGAAGCCCTTGCTCCAAAAAATGGGCGCCGATGGCGCCCATTTTTTGGAGTTAGAGAACTGCTTACTTCGCTACCTTTTCGGTGACGGCCTTGGCCTTGGTGGCACCCTTGTCGGTGCCCTTCTTGGTCTTGGTCTTGGCTTTGTCGGCGCCGGACTTGGCAGCGCCTTCGCCCTTGGCGGTGGCAGCCTTCACCTTGTCGGCGGCGCCGGGAACGGCGCCCGCTTTCGCCGCAGCTTTCGCATCCACCTTGGTCTTGGTTTCCGCAGCCTTCTGATCGGCCTTGACCTTGGCCTCATCGGCCTTGGCATCGGTCTTGGCCTTGCCTGCGTCCACAGCGGCATCGGCCTTGGCCTTCAGGTCCTCTTTGGACGGAATCTGCGCCGAAAGCGCCAGCGTGGCACCCAGTAGGACGGGTAGCAAAACCTTCATCGAAACCTCCCTGAAGACTACTGAAGACTGAGGACTGGGGACTGACTTTAGGGCTTGCAGACCTTGCAGGCCTTGTAGCCGGCCTTGCCGGCCTCCGCTGCAGAGGCGAAGGAAGTCTTATTGGCGTCCTTGATCTTCGCCGCGGCCTTGCAGTCGGCGCGGTGATAGGTCTTGGAATCTTTGTTGGCCACGATGGCACCGGTGGCGGGCGCGGCCTTGGCCGGTGCAGGGGCTGGGGTGGCCGGCTTGGCGGCAGGGGCGGGCGTGGGCTTCGTCTGGGCCACGGCTGCCACGGAGGCAGCCGCGAAGAGGAGGCTGAGCAGGGCTCGGTTCATGGGGTCTCCTATTGGGAAGGGCTCAGGTTGCGAGGAGATCTGGCTGCTGTCAACGGGGTAATGAAGCCGTGGCTGGGAACCGAGGGGGCCGCCTGGCCTGGGTCGCCTGTTCGAAGGCATGAGCTAATTTCAGCAGGGGGCCTTCCTGCCAGGGACCACCCACAAAGGAGAGCCCCACCGGAAGGCCGAAGGCGAAGCCGGCCGGCACGGTGATATGGGGACATCCGGCGACGGCCGCAGGGCTCGAAAAGCTCAGGCTGGAGCTGTCTCCGTTGAGGTGGTCGATGAGCCAGGCCGGCCCACCCGTTGGAGCCACCAGGGCCTGCAGCTGGTGCTTCTCGAGCAGGCCTGTGATATCCCGCCGAGCCTGGGCACACGCCTCCAGCGCCTTGAGGTAGGCGGGATCCGTCAGCGGTCCCTTGGCCTGGGCCTGCAGCAGCAACTCCTGACCAAAGAAGGGCATCTCCCGATCCCTGGTCCGTTCATTGAAGGCCATCAGGGAGGTGAGATCCGTCGCGGTGCCATCACGGCCGGCCAGGTAGGCGTTGAGATCCGCCTTGAATTCGTAAAGCAGCACCTCGAACTCCGCATCATCGTAGGCCGCGGTTTTCAGTTCCACCTCCACCAGCGTGGCGCCCTGGGCCTTGAGCACGTCCAGTGCCGGCAGGAGCACCGCGTCCACGTGGGCATGAACGCCAAGCAGGTTCTTCACCACGCCGAGGCGTGCACCCTTCAGGCCATCCTTCACCAAGAACCGTGTGTAGTCCTCCTCCCGCCTGGCATCGGCCTCGCGGGTGGCGGCATCCTTCGGATCGCTGCCGGCGATGACTCCCAGGAGGATCGCGGCATCCCGCACGGTCCGCGTCATGGGGCCCGCCGTGTCCTGCGTGTGCGAGATGGGGATGATGCCGCTCCGGCTCACCAGGCCCACGGTGGGCTTCAGCCCCACCAGGCCGTTCGATGGCCGGGCTCACGATGGAGCCATCCGTTTCCGTGCCCAGGGCCACCGCGCAGAGGCTGGCGGCCACCGCCGCCCCGGATCCGGAACTGGAGCCACTGGGACTGCGATCCAGGGCGTAGGGATTCCGCGTCTGGCCCCCCCGACCGCTCCAGCCGCTGCTGCTGCGGGTGGAACGCAGGTTCGCCCACTCGCTGAGGTTCGTCTTGCCCAGGAGCACCGCGCCCGCTTCGCGCAGCCTCTTCACGATGAAAGCATCCGCCTTCGGCGTCGGTGCATCGGCCAGGGCCAGGGATCCCGCCGTGGTCTTCATGTGGTCCGCGGTGTCGATGTTGTCCTTGATGAGCACCGGGATGCCGTGCAGCGGCCCCCGCAGCTTTCCGGCCTTCCGCTCTGCGTCCAGCGCCTTGGCCAGGGCCAGGGCCTCCACGTTCAGTTCAAGCACTGAGTTCAGCTTTGGACCGGCCTGGTCCAGAGCCCGGATGCGCGCCTGGTATCGCCGCACCAGTTCCACCGAAGTCCAGCGACCCGCGACCAGTCCCGCCTGCAGGCCAGCCACCGTGGCCTCTTCCAGCACCGGACCCTTGCCTGTGGGCGTGGCCTTCAGGTCGCCTCCCGCGAGCACGGCCGCACCCGTGGCCAGGCTGGCGCCCAGGAAGGTCCGGCGGTCGAGTGTGGGAAGGGCATCTCGCTGGCGCATGGTCACTCCTCGAGGGGTGCAGGGATCATACCAATGACCGCCCACCGATGGAGGGCGTGCACTCGCCGATCGGAGTCGACTTGGGGATTCGCCAACGGTGATCCTTCTTGCGGGAGGCTCCCATGGTCGCGTTCCTGCTCTGGCTCATCCTGCTGATCTTCTGCTGGCCCCTGGCCCTCCTGGCGTTGCTTCTCTACCCATTGATCTGGCTGTTGCTCCTGCCTTTCCGCCTCTTGGGTTTCGCAGTGGAGGGTGCCTTCGGCATCGTGAGGGGGCTGTTTCTGCTGCCTGGACGGATTCTCGCCGGGAAAGGCTAGGGTCTGCCTCCATCCTTGCGCACTGGCCCTCCCTTTCAAGCACTGGCCTCGCTGGAAAAGGGTGGCGGGAAACCTGGCGGACCCGATATTTGCATCGGTTGTGGCCTGCATCCAGCAGGTTCCAGGGTCACGCGGGAGGTCACCATGGATGTCTACCTGGACACCAAGGAAGTGGAGCTCCTGATGGACGTCCTCGAATACCGACTTGAGGACCTCCGCCGGGAGATCAATCACACGGACAGCCGGTCCTTCAAGGCCGAGCTCAAGACGGATGAGGCCCTCCTGCAGGGCATCCAGACCAAGCTCAAGACCCCTGCGGCCATGGGGATCTAGGCCTCAGAGGGGCCCCCGCATCAGTTCGAACTGAACATGACCCATGGTCTTATCCGCTGTGGGTCCCACGGCCTTGACGGCCACGCTCGCCTTGCCGCCCAGCGGGACCGGCGCGATCAGGGCCACCTTCGGGTTCTTGGCGGCCTCCTCAAGGACCTTGGCGGCCTTCCCCAGATCGAAGCCGGTCTTCACTTTCAGGGCATCCAGCTGGCGGATGACCTTGGCCGCCTCCAAATACCCCTGGGCCGGGAAAGTCATCGGGGTGGTGAGCCTGGCCTTCGAGGCGACATCAAAGGTCAGGATGAAGAAGCGGCAACCCCAGTGGCTCACCGTCACGCTGTCGCCGGAGGCCAGCACAGCAGTCTCTGTGGCCTCCCGGGCATCTGGAAGAGCCTTGGCAGGTTTGGCGAACGCGTGCGAGGTGACACCCGGCAGGTTGCCGCCGAAAATCGGCTTGGGTACGCTGCGCAGGCAGGGTTTCGGGGCCATCGGTGCGGGCGCTTGTCCATGCGCCGGAGGCTTGGACTGGGCCATCAGACCTGCACCTAGGGCGGCCATGATCACGGTGAGCAGGGAACGGACGAAGGTCATCACAACTCCAGAGGTGTGAGGCATCATGCCAGGGCCCGTTCCAGGGCCTCGGCATGCAGGTTTTTCAACTCCGCGGCGTCCGCGTCCAGCATGGGCTGACCGTCCACGGCGAGGGTGACGCGCGCGCCCCCCGTGGTGCCGATCTTGGCGAAGGGTACGTGGTGGGTGGCGCAGAGGGTGGCTAGGCTGCCCTCGCCTTCAGAGCTCACGGACACCACGATGCGGCCCGAGGACTCACCGAACAGCAGGCTGTCCAGGCGCAAAGCACCCTTCGTCAGCATCAGCTGGCAGCCCATGTCGCCCCCGAAGGCGCTCTCCAGGGCCGTCACCAGCAGGCCGCCCTCGCTGGTGTCGTGGGCGCTGCGGATGAGGCCCAGACGGACGCCCTCACGCACGCAGGCCTGCAGGCGCAGCTCTTCGTCCAGGCGCAGTTCGGGGCAGGCGCCTTCCACCTTACCGGTGCGCAATTTGAGATACTCACTGCCACCCAGTTCGTCGCGGGTCTCGCCCAGCAGGAAGATGCCGTCATGGGCGGCGCGGAAGCCCGATCCGCAGATGCGGTTGCCTACCTTGGACAGGGCCGTGGCATCCTGCGCATCGATGGCCACCTGACCCGCGCAGTCTTCGACCAGGCCCACCGCGGCGATCATGGGTGTGGGGAAGATGCTCTGGCCCTCGGTGTCGTTATAGAGGCTCACGTTGCCGCTGACGATGGGGACATCCAGTGCCAGGCAGGCCTGACGAATGCCCAGGCAACCCTGCTCGAAGGTCCACATGTTCTCAGGCTTCTCGGGGTTGCCGTAGTTGAGGCAGTCCGTGAGGCCGATGGGCTCGGCGCCCACGCAGGCCAGGTTGCGGCAGGCCTCGGCCACAGCGTGGGCCGCGCCCCAGAAGGGATCCAGGTAGCAGAAGCGGCTGTTGCAGTCGCTGCTCATGGCCACGGCCTTGCCCGTGTCCATGCCCGCCTCGTCCTTCACGCGGATGATGCCGGCGTCGCCGCGACCCATGCCCAGCAGGGTGTTGCTGCGCACCGTGCCATCGTACTGTGCGTAGATCCACTGCTTGCTGGCCACCGTGGGCTGCTGCAGGATCTGGCGCAGGGTGCGTTCCACCTCGTTGGGCTTGAGGTCCACAGGCATCGGTGCGGCGTTCACCGCATCCAGGTAGCCGGGGCGCTGGCGGGGCCGGTCGTACTTCGGCGCGGCGTCCACCAGGGGCTGGATGGGCAGGTTGATGACGGGCTGACCGTGCCAGCTGCCGATGAAGCGGCCACTATCCGTGACCTCGCCCACCACGCAGGCGTCGAGGCCCCACTTGTGCAGGACGGCGATGATGTTCGGCTCGCAGCCGGGGCGGGCCACCAGGAGCATGCGTTCCTGGCTTTCGCTGAGCATGAGCTCGAAGGGCGTCATGCCCTCTTCGCGCATGGGCACCTGGTCCAGGCGGATCTCCAGGCCCGTGCCCGCGCGGCTGGCCATTTCGAAACTGCTGGAGGTGAGCCCGGCAGCACCCATGTCCTGGATGCCAATGACCCAGTCCGTCTTGAAGATCTCGAGGCAGGCTTCCAGCAGCAGCTTCTCGGTGAAGGGGTCGCCCACCTGCACGG
>JANYAZ010000091.1 GCA_025361045.1 Geothrix sp.
TCCCCCCCGAAGACAGCATCGGCCTGCGCTATGATCTGGCCGAACTCTACCTCCAGCAGGGTCACACCGGCATGGCGGCCGAAGAGTTCAAGGCCGTCTACGAACTGGACCCCGACTACCGCGACGTGGCGGCGCGGCTGGCCTAGGTTCTGTTTTCAAAGTGAACGCTGCCCGTGGCGCCGCTCAGGCCATGACCTGCCTGAGCTTCATGGCCAGGGTCGAGATCTGGTAGGGCTTGGCCAGCATCCCCGAGGCGCCCAGAGTCAGGAGCTCCTGCACTTCCTCGTTGTCACCGTAGCCGGTGCACACAATGACCGGCACGAGGGGGCTGATGCGATGCATCTCGATGAAGGCCTCCCGCCCACCCATCCGGGGCATCTTCAGGTCAAGGAGAACGGCGCGGAGGCTGGGATGGTTCTGCCGAAAGACCTCGATGGCCTCCAGACCGTCGGCTGCAGCGATGGCCTGGTAGCCCAGCGACTCGAGCGTCGAGGTGCCGAGCTCCCGCAGGATCGGTTCGTCCTCGACGATCAGGACCAGACCTTGCCCCGAGGAAGGGCTGGGCGCACTGGTACGAGTTGTCGCTGGCAGGGTGCCCACGGGCGGAGGATCCGGAAGGTGCTCCCCCTCCCACGGACGCTGCTGACCAGGATCGCGCCGCCGTGGGCGTGAATGATGCCGTAGGCAGTTGAGAGCCCGAGCCCCGAACCGGTCAGGCTGCCCGTGGTCTTCGTCGTGAAGAAGGGCTCGAAGATCCGCTGCTGGACGGCCGCCGTCATGCCCACGCCGGTGTCGGTGACCGCGAGTTCCATATACTTCCCAGGCTTGAGGGTCCAGCCCCGATGCGAAGACTCCGGCAAGTCCAGCACACTGGAGGAAAGGCTGAGGGTCCCCCGCTCGGGCATCGCCTCCATCGCATTGATGCAGAGGTTCACGAGCACCTGGTGGATCTGGGCAGGGTCCCCGTCCACGGTCGGGCAGGCGTCCATGGTCACGACCACCTGGAGGTCCGGACTCATGGAGGGCCGGATCATGTCGAGGCAGTCGTCCACCATGCCGCGGAGGTCCAGCGACTCCACCAGGTTCTTGCCGCGCCGGCCGAAGGCCAGGAGCTTCTGGGTCAGTTCCGCGGATCGGGAGGCCGCCGCGACGATGGCCCGCAGGTAGCGCTGGCGGGTCGGGTCGAGCTCGCCCGACAGCAGCAGGTCCGCATAGCCCATGATGCCACCGAGCATGTTGTTGAAGTCGTGGGCCACGCCGCCGGCGAGGCTGCCCAGGCTCTCCATCTTCTGGGTCTGCTGCTTCTCCTGGGCCAGGAGTTGTTCCGCCTCCTCGGCCCGCTTCCGCTCCGTGATGTCGCGGTGGAAGCAGAGGATGGCCGTCCGCTTTCCCGAGGGAACGAGGCTGGCGGAGACCTCGAGCGGAAACGTATGGCCGTCCTTGTGGAAATGCTCCACCTCGAAGGTCAGGGCCTCCCCCGCCAGCAGCCGACGCATCCGATCGTCCGCGCCTACGGCGGATTCGGGCGTGTCCAACTCCTTCACGTCCATGCCGAGCATCTCTTCCTGGGTCCAGCCATGCATCCGGGCCATG
This sequence comes from Geothrix sp., assembly GCA_025361045.1. Classification (GTDB taxonomy): domain Bacteria; phylum Acidobacteriota; class Holophagae; order Holophagales; family Holophagaceae; genus Geothrix. Next base: position 1,594 of record JANYAZ010000091.1, read on the forward strand.
GCCTCGTTGATCTCCAACAGCTTCCCCTCCGGGGACAGGGTGAAGATGCCCACGCTGGCGCGATCGAACTGGGCCCGGTAGCGCTGTTCACTTTCCCTCAACGCCTCCTCGGCCTCCTTGCGCTCCGTGATGTCGTGGGCCACACCCATGTAGCGCCAGGCCCCAGTCGGCGTGGACATCCGGGTTCCGTTCGCCCGGAACCAGCGCCAGGAACCATCCGCATGCTTGACGCGGTAGGGCGGACTCGTTTCACCCAGGCCGGTGGTCATGACGCGCGACAGGTGCTCGACGCAGGGCTGGACGTCCTCCGGGTGGACAAACGGGGCGAAAGGCTTCCCGGTCACCTCCTCTACGGGGATGCCGAAGTGCCGCTCCCAGGCCGGCGATACGAACAGGAAGCCACCTTCCGCGTCGAGCGTGAAGATGACGTCGATGGACTGCTCGATGTAGGTCCGGAACTTCGCTTCGCTCTCCCGCAGCCGGTCTTCGGACTCCTTCCGCTCGGTTATGTCGCGGAAGACCCCGATCACCTGCAGGGGGTCTCCGTCCTGACCGAACCTCGGCGTGGCCGTCACCTGGAGCGTCCGGAGCTCGCCGTCGGCCCGCCGGATGCGGATCTCGTAGGTGCTGTGGTGGCCCTTCGCTCGGAGTTCGGATTCCCGGCGGAGCAGCTCCTGCTGGTCGGCGGGGAGGAACTCCACCAGCGATCGGCCCACGAGCTGGCCTGGGCCGACGCCGAAGATCGCTTCGGCCACCGGGTTCACCATCAGGAAACGCTCCTGGGCATCGACCGTCGAGAACCCTTCGCCCTGCCCCTCGAGGAATTCGCGGTACATGCCCTCGGACTCGGCGAGCTGGATGCGCTCCCGCCGAAACCCCTCGAGGACCACCCAGAGCATCAGGGCGCAGATGAACAGGCTGAGGGCGTAGCCGGTGAGGAGGTCGAGAAGACGGTCCGTCGCCGTGTTGAAGGGATGCACCAACTGCGGCCAGGCCCGCTCCGTGAGGTGCAATCCGAAGACGTCCGCCAGCAGCAGCCCCAGCACGAGGTACCGGGCCCGCCCCTCGGTGAACAGCACCACGAAGAGCGCCACCGAGAAGAAGAAGAGGCCGATGCTGCCCTGGGAGCCCCCGTTGGCGAACCAGACCAGGTCCAGGCAGGCGGTGACCGCGCAGATCATGGTCCCCTTGAGGTAGTGGCCCCAGCGGGCGGCCCAGCCCAGGGCCAGGGAGACCACGCCATAGGTGAAGACCACCCGGTTCACCCAGGGGCTCAGGTTCTGGATGCTGTTCATGGGGACGACCACGAAGATCGAGACCACGCCCCCCAGGATGCAGAGCGACTGGAAGAAGCGCCGCTCCATGGGCAGGCCCGCATCCGGAATCAGCCAGCTCTTCACCAGGCCCCAGCCGCCTTTCACCACACCCTCCCAACAGCGTCCCGAGCCCAGCGGAAAACCCGCTGCCCTCGGCACAACATGACACCTGTGACTAAATGAATCCCGGGTCAGAGGAAAGATATGGTCTCTACTCTATAGACATTCCTCAAACCCCCGGAGGTTTCTCCGGAGTGCCAAGGCGCGGGCAAGGGCCCCCCACACGAGCTGGGCCTTTCCGACCCCTCCTCATCGGGAGGAACCGGCCCCGGCTGAAGGGCCGCCCGACCAAATAATTGCGAGGGGTTACAGGCCTGCTCCCACGGAGGACCTCCGTTACCAAGGATCCACCTGGGCATTCCTTGCTTATTCCCCTTGGCCGCCCAGTATCCGACTGCCGCTGGAGCCCCAGGGCTGCAGGGCCTGCAGGGCGGGCTGGACGGGCTTGCCGGGGCGCTGCAAGTGGGTGAGCTCGAGGGCGCCCTCGGAGGTGATGAGCCAGGCGCCCTCCTTGCTCCAGATCACCTGTCCGGGATCGCGGTAGCAGGTGCGCAGCATACCCACCCCGCAGACCTTGAGGGCCTGGCCTTCCATCTGCAATTCGGTGCCAGGCCAGGGCCAGAGGGCGCGCACCTGCCGATGCAGATCCGCCGCCGGGCGGTGCCAGTCAAGGCGGCCCATGTCCTTGCGAAGCTTGGGAGCGAAGGTGGCCAGCTCATGCCGCTGTTCCACGGGCTTGGCAGAGCCTCCGAGCAGGAGGGGCAGCTGGTCCATGAGCAGCTCGGCGGCCTCCGCGGCCAACGCCGACAGCAATCCCTCGGCCGTGTCCTCCAGATTGATGTCCCGGTGGCTCTGGGCCAGCACGGGGCCCTCATCGAGGCCCTCGGTGAGCCGCATGAGGCTGACGCCGGTCTCCTCGTCCCCTGCCAGCAGGGCGTGGTTCACGGGGGCGGCGCCACGCCAGCGGGGCAGCAGGGAGAAATGCAGGTTCCAGACCCCCTTGGGACAGGCGTCCAACAGCCACCGGGGCAGCAGGTGCCCGTAGGCCACCACCACAGCCAGGTCAATCTGCAGACCTTCCCATAGCGCTCGGGTTTCAGGGGCCTTCCAGCTCAGCGGCTGGTGGAGGGAAAGCCCCAGCTCCTGGGCAGCCACCTTGACCGGCGGGGCCTCCAGATGCCGACCCCGGCCCGCGGGCCGGTCTGGATTGCAGAAGACCGCCTCGATCCCTTCTTCGGCCAGGGCCCGCAGCGCCGGCACGGCCGCACGCGGGGTGCCAAGGAAGGCGATCTTCATCCCTTGACCTGCTTTTGATACTTCTTCTGAAGCAACTGACGCTTCACGGGTCCGAAGTACTCCACGAAGAGTCGCCCACGCAAGTGGTCAATCTCGTGGCAGAAGGCCCGGGCCAGCAGGTCCTCACCCGTCAGCTCCTGCCAGGTGCCGTCCTTGGCCCGGTTGCGGATGGTCACCTTCTGGGGGCGTTCCAACACTTCACGGATGCCGGGGATGGACAAGCAGCCTTCGGGCCCCACCTGGGAACCCTCCTCTTTCGTGATCTCAGGATTGATGAGGATGAGCTGCTGCGCAGGATCTTCGCCGCAGGAGCAGTCGATCACCGCCAGGTTGAGGTTCACGCCCACCTGGGGGGCCGCCAGGCCCACCCCCTCCTCGTCGAGGGCCGTCTCGAACAGGTCTGCCACGAGCTGCTCCAGCTCGGGCGTCCAATCCGCCACATCCTGGCTGTTTTTCTTGAGGCGGGGATCCCCCCAGGTGAGCACGGGCAGAACGGCCATTCAACCTCTCCAGCATTCCAGTGTAAACCAACGTGGTTCCCACGGTAATCTGGGAGGTCCGTCTGGAGCCACGCATGCTTCGTTCTTTCCGTCAGGTCTTCAAATCCAACCGCACGCCCATGGCCGCGGTCATGATCGTCGTTCTTCTGGGCCTGGTCGCCTACCTGGCGCCGACCGGGGGGGCCGTGTCCGCGGACACGGTGGTCGCCCGAGTCTACGGCCATGAAGTGCTGATGCGCGAGCTGGCCGAGCACATGCAGGAGCTCTACCAGCGGTACGGGAAGCAGGCCAGCCCCGAGGCCCTCAAGCCCTTCATCCAGTCCCAGGCCCTGCGGGACCTCATGAACCAGAAGCTCATGGAAGAGCTGGCCGATCGGCACCACGTGGTGGTGACGGACGACGAGGTGGGCGCCCGACTCCGGGCCTTCCTCCGCCAATACCCCATGCTGCTGGACCCCAAGGGCGGCTTGAAAACCACCGCCGAGCTGAAGCAGATCTTTCAGGAAACTGGATTCAACCCGGCCATGCAGGAGCGGGCCATCCGTTCCGAGCTGCTGCGGACCAAGCTGGTCCAGCAGTCCGCCCTGCAGGTTCCCGTGGACGAGGCCTGGATTGCCCAGGAGAACCGGCTGCGCCACGAGAAGGTCGCCTTCCAGCAGGTCGTGCTGGCCGTGGATGCCAGCACGGTCGTCGATCCCGGCGACACCACCCTCGAGGCCTTTTACAAGGCTGGGGGCGAGCGGTTCCTTCAGCCCCTCCGCCGGGTCATTCAGTTTGTGGCGGTGGATCGTGCCGCCCTCGGCAAGGACATCCAGGTGGACGACGCCGCCCTCAAGGCCGCCTTCGAAGCCCGCAAAGGTGACACCACTGAATTCAAGGCTCGCCACATCCTGTTCAAGGCCGAGGGCGCCACCCAGATCCAGGAGGCCACCACCAAGGCCCAGCTGCTGCGCGAACGCCTGGTCAAGGGACTGGACTTCGCCAAGACCGCCGAAGCGCAGAGTGAAGACCCCAGTGCCAAGGGCAACGGTGGCGACCTCGGCTGGTTCACCGCCTCCAAGATGGTCAAGCCCTTCTCCGAAGCGGCGGCCACGTTGAAACCGGGCGAGATCAGCCAACCCGTGCGTACGCAGTTCGGCATCCACCTCATCAAGCTGGAGGGTCGTCGCGAAAAGAAGTTCGAGGATGTGAAGGCCGAGCTGGCCCGGGAAATCTCCGACAGCCGCTTCAACTCCCGGGCCCAGGAACGGCTCGAACAGATCCGCAAGCGGGCCAACGGTGGCGATCTGGCTGCCGCCGCCAAGAGCCTGGGCAGCCCCGCCCAGCTCAGTCAGCCCTTCAGCAATGAGCCCTCTGCGCAGGATGCCAGCCTCCCCGAACTGGCCCAGATTGCCAGTGAGGCCTTCCGCATGAAGGTCGGGGATGTGTCCAAGCCCCAGGCCTTCGCGGGTCGCCACCTGTTGTACCGAGTACAGGAGGAACTGCCCGAAGCCGTCCCCCCCTTCAAGGAGATCCGGACCAAGGTGCTCACAGCCTACCGCCTTGAGGAAGCCCGCAAAGTGGCCTTGGCCAAGGCTCAGCAGGCCCTGAGATCCGGCGGACTGGCGGCGGTGGGATCGGTGTCCGACCAGGCCGCGGCCCCCCTCAGCGGGTTGCGCGATCTCGTGGCCCACCCCGGCATCCGCAAGGCCCTCCTGGAGACGACCATCGGCCAGGCCACACCCGTGCTCTGGACCCAGGACGGCAAGCTGTGGGTGGCCCGCATCACCTCCCGCGAGTCCGCCCCCGCCCTTACCTTCGAGACCCGACGGGGCCTCATCCAGGAGCTGCAGACCACCGAAGCCCAGAAGGTGCTTTCCGCCGAACTGCAGTCCCTGGACCAACAGGGTCGCCTGCGTCCAGGCTTCAGCAGTTTCTGGGGCCACTTCGGCGGCATCTACATCAACACGAGCGCCGCCCAGGTGTCGGTGGAGGAGTAGGCTTCAGGCCTCCCTCCTCAGGCTTCAGCCCCGGGCAGCCGGGGCATAGCCTCTAGAAGATCCCGCAGGTGCGTGTGTGGCGGATCGGACAGCAGCTGTCCAGCGGGCCCCTGGCAGAGGGCCCGGCCTTCACTCAACACAAGCAGCCGGTCGCAGAGGCGCCGCACCGGCTCCGGGTCGTGACTCACGAAGAGCAGGGCGATCCCCTCGGCCTTCAGGGCCAGCAGCAGCGAGAGCAGGTGACCCCCCAGGGTCGGGTCCAGGGCCGAAAAGGGCTCGTCCAGCACCAGCAGGGAGGGCTCCAGCATGAGGGCACGCCCCAGGGCCAGCCGTTGGGCGAGCCCACCGGACCAGGCACGGGGAAACTGATTCAGGGCCGCCTCCGGGAACTTCACCTTGGCGGCCATGCGGACAGCGGCCGCCCGCCGAGTCTGGGCGGTCCCGCGATTCCAGACTTCCAGCGGCTCTTCCAGAATCTGCCAACCGGACCGATGGGGCGGCAGGCTGGCCTGGGCATCCTGGAAGACCGCCTGGATGTTGGGCCGCTGAAGCCTCCGCTCCCACTCCGGCAGGGGCGACCAGGGCGCACTTCTGAAGGTGATCCGGCCCTCGCCTGGTTCCAGCAGGCCCAGCACCAGGTTCAGCAGCGTGGTTTTCCCGGAACCACTCGCGCCGATGACGCCCCAGGCTTCACCTGGGGCGATGGAAAAAGACACATCGTCCAGAACCCGCTTTCCCTCCCGCAGAAGGCTCAGGCCTTCTGCGCAAAGAAGGGGTGCTGCCCTCAGCGGATCACCCCAGCGCCCACGTAGGGCCGCAGCGCCTCGGGCACCACGACGCTGCCGTCGGGCTGCTGGTAGTTCTCCAGGATGGCCACCCAGGTGCGGCCCACGGCCAGGCCACTGCCGTTCAGCGTGTGGGCGAAGGCCGGCTTGCCCTCCTTGCCCTTGGCGCGGATGTTGGCGCGGCGGGCCTGGAAATCACCAAACCAACTGCAGGAGCTGATCTCGCGGTAGGTGTTCTGCGAGGGCAGCCACACCTCCAGGTCATAGGTCTTCTGGCTGCTGAAGCCCATGTCGCCAGTGCAGAGCAGCACGCGGCGGTAGGGCAGGCCGAGGGCTTCCAAGATGGCTTCCGCATCCGAGGTGAGTTTTTCCAGCTCCGCTTCCGCCTGGTCCGCGGCGGCGAAGGTCACCAGCTCCACCTTGTGGAACTGATGCTGGCGGATGATGCCCTTGGTGTCCTTGCCATAGCTTCCGGCCTCGCTGCGGAAGCAGGGCGTGAAGGCGCAGTGGCGCATGGGCAGCGTCTCCACGGGCAGGATCTCATCACGGTAGAGGTTGGTGACGGGCACTTCCGCCGTGGGGATGAGGTAGAGCGGTGCCCCGTCCCCACGGGAGGTCTTGAAGAGGTCCTGCTCAAACTTGGGCAGCTGACCCGTGCCGTACATGCTCTCGGCATTCACCAGGTAGGGCGGGATCACTTCGAGGTAGCCCGCTGTGGTCTGGCGGTCGAGCATGAAGGCGATGAGGGCGCGCTCCAGCTTGGCGCCCTGCCCCTTCAGCACCGAGAAGCGTGCGCCGCTGATCTTGGCCGCGCGATCAAGGTCGAGGATGCCCAGGGCCGTACCAAGCTCCACGTGATCCTTGGGCGCAGCGATGCTGGGAATCTGCCCCCAGCGCTTGATCTCCACATTGGCGTGTTCGTCACGCCCGCCCGGAACACTGGCATGGGGCGGATTGGGAATGCCCGCCAGGAAATCCTTGAAGGCTGCCTCGATCTCGCGTTCCGCGGCTTCCAGGACCTTCAGCTTGTCGCCCACCTCGCGCTGCTGGGCGATGAGATGGTCCGCGTTCTCCTTGGCCCGCTTGAGGCGCCCCACCTCGTCGCTCACCCGGTTGCGTTCGGCCTTCAGCGCCTCCGCCTCCTGGAGGACGGCGCGACGACGCTGATCCAGGGCCTGATACTGGCCGCGATCCAACGTGTAGCCGCGCTCGGACAGACGGGCCGCCACGGCATCGAGATCGTTGCGCAGGAGGTTGGCATCAAGCATCTGTGGTTCCCGGAAACCTTCATTCTACCTGGCTCCAAACGCACCACAGGCGCGTTTGGAGATGGCCTTCGGCTGAAAGATCAGGCCTGGGGCCAGACTTGATCTCGCATCGGCTCACCGGCCCACTGCATCCGGAAGGCCTCGCGCGCTTCCGGAATCCCCCCCCCGGCGCCCAGCACCAGGCCCAGCTTGGCCAGGGCGGCCCAGCGGGTGTGCAGGCCGCCGGAGATGGCGCCCAGGTCCTCGAGCTTGCGCCCCATCTCGTAGGCGGACAGATCGACGCCGCCATGGGGGCATTGCGAGGTCACCACCACGGGGAGTCGGCGCTGCCGGCAATCCTCCAGGAAGACCCTGAGATCCGGACGGTCCATGGGCAGGTTGCCCGCACCGAAGGCCTGGATGAGGACGGCCTTGGCGCCTGCGGGTGCGGGGAACCAGGCCATGCCCGGGTGGGGCGTGACGGTGCGGATGGTGAAGTCGAGCGCGCCACCCAGCCCCGCTGGCACCCGGCGAACGAATTGGCCGGCCTCCGGATGCAGGCGGATCTCGGCACCGATCTCGGCCAGGGGTGACAGGTTGGGGCTTTGAAAAGCTTCGAACTGGCTCACGCTCAGCTTGTCGGAGGCCACGCCCCGCAGCCAGTGGGTGCCGAAGCAGATGCCCACTTCGGGGATGGCGCGGCAGGCCAGGTCCACGGCGTTGACCAGGTTGCTCCGGGCATCGCTGCGCACGAAGGCCAGAGGGCGCTGGCTGCCCGTGAGCACCACGGGTTTGCCCAGGTCCGCCAGCAGGAAGCCGAGCACCGAGGCCGTGAAGGCCATGGTGTCCGTGCCGTGGATGACGACAAAGCCGTCGAAGGCGCGCGTCGTCTCGCGCACGCGCAACGCCAGGGTCAGGATGTTGGAGGGCTCCAGGCAGGCGGAATCCTGGTTGAAGGGCACCTCCACCGACAGCTCCGCCAGCTGGCCCAGCTCCGGCACCTGCTCCAGCAGGTGATCCAGGAACTTCCCCGGCGCCAACGCCGCGGGTTCACCGCTGGGAGCCATGCCAAGGGTGCCGCCGGTGTGGAGGAGCAGGATCTTTCGCATGGTTCTACCCTAACGAAAAAACGGGAGGGGCCGAAGCCCCTCCCGCGTCATGGCACCTGATTGGGTTAAAGGACTACTGGAAACGATAGACCACGCCCAGGGAATACCAGGACGGGTTGAGCTGCTTATTGAATTCCGCCTGGTTGAAGGCGAACTGGCCGCGGACCTCTTTCGAAAAGGCGTATTCAGCGCCCACCCGGAAGCCGAGCTTGAGTCCGTTCACGCTGTTGGTGCCGCTAAAGGCGGGCAGGGTGTTCGTGACGAGGCTCTGCTTCCAGTAGGTGCCCGTGAGACCGCCGAAGAAACCCCACTTGGCGCCCACGTCCTGGATGACGTCGATGCCGACGTTGACATGGGGGCGGCTGGGGTTTTCCATGCCGGTGCCGTTAGCTCCCCGGAGGGACATGAAGGATCCGTGCAGACGGGTGTTCAGTCCGGGCTTGAGCTCGGAACGGGCCGCAAAACCCAAGGCATAGCCGGCCAGGTTGCCGCTTCGGACCATCTTGTTCATGTCCCCATTGGCGATGATGCCAGTGGCCTGGAACTCGAAGGGGTTCGTGCTCTTGGCAGCCTCCTGGGACAGCAGGGGCAAGGCCAGCAGGGGAAGGGCGAAAAGTCGCTTGACGCTCATATGTCTAGCTCCGTATCAGAAGGGTTGGTTTCCGCCATTACCACTTGAAGCCGGTGGAAAGCTGCATGACGCGGCCACCCGCGAAATTCGTGTAGTCGTAGGTGCCAAAGCCGGTCTGGTTGCCGACCGCTCCAGTGAGGGGCCCGGTCCGGTAGCCGGCCAGGGGGGTATTGGTGACCAGGGCGGAGCTGCCGGCCACGGTGGTCGTCTGGTAGCTCCCGCGCAACCAGTGGTTGAACACGTTGGTCACGGTCAATTCGACAAAGTAGCGGGCGGCCCGGAAGACAGGGATCTCGGCGCCAAGCTTGAGATCAAAGCCGTAGGTGTCATCGAAGCGGCCCTGCCCGCGGGGGCTGAAATAGCGGGTGTAGGTGCTTGGGTACTGGCTGGCGATGAGGCTCCCGGCGGCAGCGGCATCGGTCTGGGCTTCGAAGGCCTGGGAGCGGGTCAGGCTATAGACGGAGCCACCGGTGTAGTTGAAGAGCAGGGAGGCGTTGAAAACCGCACCCTGGGTGCTCTTGGTAACGTAGTTCAGGAACAGGCGGGCCCGATGCTTCACATCCCCCGAGAGGTAGCCGTAGGGGGCGTAATAGCTTTCATCCCGGCCCTGGGCGATGTGCACGGAATCGTAGTTGCCGATCACGTCGCCAGCCACGGGCGGGTTGTTGCCTTCTGACCCTTCACTGTTGCCCTGCAGGGAGGCCAGGGTGTAGTTGCCACCCAGGCTCCACTCGGCACTGAAGCGGTTGTTCAGCTCGATCTCGAAGCTGTTGTAGTCGCGCTTCAGGCGGGAATCGGTGTCCCAGTAGTTGCGAATGGAGGAACTGGTGCCCGTGGTGTAATTCAGGGGGATGGTGACTTCATCCTTGATGGTGAGGATGTCGTTGAAGAAGTTCTTGCCGGTGCGCTTGGTATAGGTGAAGTTGACGTACGATCCATCGGTGTAGGTATGCCGAATGCCGAGGCTGGTCTCGTCGTTGTAGGGCGCCTTCGTGCTGGCGTTCACGGCGCGGTTCAAGGGACCGCTATAGCCGAGCAGACCGGCCTGGGAGATGTCCCAGTTGGCGAGGTTGGTCAGCTGAGCCGTCGTGAGGTTGTTGTAGGCCACGCCGCCCAGACCGCGGACATCCCCGGCGATGCCGTTCCAGCGGTACCATTCGGTGATGGGGTTGCCCGCCAAGGTGAAGCGGTTGGTGAACCCGTCATTGAGCTTGCCCACGTAGCGGGCCCAGCTGGCTGAAACCACCCAGGCCTGGGTGCCCATGGGATCCCAGCGGAGCTGGAACCGGGGCGAGGTGGCCTTGGTAGACAAAGTCTGGGAACCCAGGGTGTCACTGGCTGTGTTGCCATCGAAGCGAAGGCCGGCCATGACCTGCCAGTGGTCGTTGATGGCCAGGGTGTCGTTGATGTAGTAGGAGGAGATGTCGGTCTTGGCCGCCCCCTTGCCGAGGGTGTAGAGGTCCACTTCGTTGTAGCCCGTCGCCGTGACCTTGCCCACGGGCACGGCCGCGCCGGCGGTGCGCCAGGTACCATCGGGATTGCGACCCCAGACGTAGAACTGCCGCCCCGTGGGGGACTGGGCATTGGCGGCGGCGCGACTCTGGTGGAGGATTTCGAAGCCGACGTCCACCGTGTGAGTGCCGATGGCCGTCTTCTGGCTGAACCACTGCAGGTTGGCCGTCCAGGTGGTGATGTCGCGGACGTCGCCACCATCGGTCTTGTCGAAGATGCCGTTGTTGAAGATGTAATAGGTGCCGTTGCTGTACCTGGCTTCGATCGGATCGCCCTGGGCCGGATCGCCACCCGCGGACAGCAACTGATGCTTCTTGGCCCAGCGGGCTTCGAGGCTGGCGGAGCTGCCCAGCATGCCGCGGTAGGCCAGGGTGGTGTACTCGTTCTTGTTGATCTGGGGCACCAAGGTGCTCGGATCCGGGCTGGCCACGTAGAAGCGGTTGACCTGGTTCGTGGTGTTGCGGTTGCCGGCCAGTTCGAGGCTGTGCTCCGCATTGATGGCGTAGGTCAGCTTGAGCTCGTAGAACTGGTTGGCGTCCTGGCGGATGAAGGCTGCGCCGCTGGTGCCGGGCTGGTAGGCGTTGCTGGTGGCCGGGGGCACAGGTGCGGCGGCGGTCGGGTCACCGACATTCAGGCCGGTCACGTCATTCAAATTCTGCGCCAGGACAGCCACCGGATCGAGTTTGGTGGAAGCGGCGAACCAAAGCTTGTCCTTGATGATGGGTCCACCCACCTGCAGGGTGTAGCTGCGGGTCATCAGATCCTCGGCCACCTGCGTGCCGGCATTGCCGGGGGCGGGCCCCAGCTGACGCATGCCCTTGGGGGGAACGGCTGACCAGCTCGGGCGGGAGATGTTGGCCCGGAAGGTGCCGGTGAAATCGTTGCCGCCAGTCTTGGTAACCGCGTTGATGATGCCGCCCGTGAAGCCACCGTAGCGGGAGTTCACAGGGCTCAGGATGACCTGGGTTTCCGCGATGGAGTCATCCACGTAGTAGGTGCGACCGTCCGTGTTGCCGAACACGTTATCGGCGATGTCCGTGCCGTTCAGCATGAAACGGTTCTGGGTGGTATTGGCGCCGCGGATCTGCACTCGGTTACCCTGGGTGCCGTTCACCGCCACACCGGGAGCAAGCAGGGCGGCCGTATCCATGCCGCGGGTGAAGCGGGGCAGCACGTCCATCATCTCGGCAGTGACGTTGGTGCTGGTTTTCACATCGGATTTGTCCACGGTAGAAGCGGTGGCCACCACCTCAACGGTGGCGGTGGCGGTCTGCACGGTGGACATGAGCAGGTCCTGGCGGACCACCATGCCCAGACCCAGGGCCACACCTTCGACCTTGCCGCCGAAGTAGCCGGACTTGGAGGTGGCGATGGTGTAGTTCTGACCGGGTGGCATCAGCGGAGCGCGGAAGGCACCGGAGGCATCCGTGACCACCACGCGTACACCCTGGAGGGTGGGCGATGTGAAGCGGACTTCCACGCCAGAAATGGGCTCACCGGACTTGGTCTTCACGGTTCCGACGAACTGGCCGGTGGATTCCTGGGCGAAGGCCGCGGGCGACGCGACGACTGCCAGGGCGAGGAAAGTGAGGCTGCGGAGTTGGGATCGGTTCATCTTGGGTCTCCAGAATGGTCAGGGCTTAGAATCGGATCCCGAAGCTCAGATCAATCACCTGGCCCGACCTGGTGCCGGTCGCGGTGGATTTGAACTTGGCGTTGGACACGTTGATCTCCCCGGTGTAACGGTCGTTGAACCGGTAGCCAAGGCCAAGCAACGGGCTGATCGAAGTGGTCTTTTGGGAAACGGCGGACGAGATCACTTCATAGCCAGTGACACTGGCATCGCCGCCGGCACCCGTGGTGTAGGTCCTCGAACCGGTATCCGTCTGCTCGGTGCTGTAGAAGCCAAGCTGGATGCCCGCCTGCCAGTACATGCCCTCGGTGAACGCATCCTTGCGGTACTTGGCGCCCAGGTTCCAACCCTTGGATTCGGTCTTGCGAACCCGGGTTTCGTAGATCGTCGGCACGCCCGTGGTCACAGGGATCGTGGACGGGATGTAGCTCACCGTGGCGCTGCTTCCTGGGAAGAACCGATAGCCGAGGTCGTAAACCAGGGAAGAGGCGTTGTCGAGTTTGTACGCCAGTTCGACGCCGCCGCCGAAGGTGAGGGCACTACCGCCATCCGACCCTGGGGGGAGGAAGGTGTTCTTCGCGTCGCCCATGACCTGACCGGTCGAGAACTTGAAGGCAGGGGCCCACTTTTCCTGCGCCGCGAGAGAGCTGCCCAGAAGCAGGGAAAGAGCCAGGCATTTGGTGAGAGTCGAAAGTCTTACCACTGTGTGTCCTCCGCGGATGAATCCGCAATAAAGGTCTGAGCGACCAGGTGGAGATGGTTTCAAGGGGAAGAAGATCAGTAGGTCGTAGGAGAGCATACCCCAACTTTTGAGGCCCCTGTTGCGAACATCTGCCTAAAAGTTCCCCCTAATATATTGTGACGAATTCACCACTTCGGCAGGCAGCCCGGCCCCCCCCAGACGACCTTTGACCCAAGCCGCTGAACAGGCATGTTTCACTGGAGGGGTCCGCCCATGCGCCGCATCCCCCGCTATCTCCAAATTATTGCAGGTCGTTACCTCAAACGCCTGCTGGGACAGCGATTGTCTGGGCAGGCCCTCCAGGTCGCTGTGGATTCGGCCCTGGCCACCCTGCCGATCCAGGAGAAACTGCTGGTCCGGGAGGGGGCGCTGCGCTCGGCGGGCCTCAATCGCCAGTTGGCCTGGGCCATGGCCTTCGTGGCCGGAGCCGTGAATGCGGGCGGCTTTCTGGCCGTCAGCCACTACACCTCACACATGACCGGCGTGGTGTCCGCCATGGCGGACGAACTGGCCGACGGCGATCTGACCACCGCCCTGGCGGCCCTGGCCATGATGCTGAGCTTTCTGGCGGGAGCTTTCGCCTGCACCACGCTCATCAGCTTCGGCCAGCGGCGCCGCATGCGCAGTCGCTATGCCCTGACCCTGGTCTTCGAGGCTGGCCTGATGCTGGTCTTCGGCTTCATGGGGAACCGCCTCCAGGAGGAGATCAAGTTCACCCTGCCCATGACCGTGATGCTGCTCTGCTTCATCATGGGCCTGCACAATGCCGTGACTTCCATCATTTCCGGTGCAGCGGTGCGCACCACGCACCTGACGGGCACGGTGACGGACATCGGCATCGAGCTGAGTCGCCTCACCTATGTGAACGTGCATCAGCGCAAAGGCCGTGAGCGCATCGTCGCCAATCGGCAAAAGCTCACCCTGTACCTCGTCATCCTGGCCGCGTTCCTCGGCGGCGGCGTGGTCGGAGCCCTCGGATTCCGGCACATCGGCTTCAAGGTGACGGTGCCGCTGGCTGGATTTCTCTGTTTTCTGGCAGCGCGTCCGCTGTTGCTGGAGCTGCGTCTCCTGCTCCACCGCCTGCGCAGGCAGTGGGCTCCGGATGATCCCAGCCATCCTGTGGACGGTTGACGCCCTTCAGATCACATCCAGCCCCAGCATCCGATCGACGCCTTCGATCTTCCGGGTGCGGGCTGCGCCTTGGCCCCCGATGACGAGACGACAGCCGGTGGGCAGGCGGTCTTTGAGATCCATCAGCAACCGGCGGGTGGTCTCCCCGGAACACTGGATGGAAAGGCTCACGGCCACCCGATCCACTTTCAACGCTCGCGCGGCCTGGCCAATGCTGGCCACGGGGAGGTCCACGCCCAGGAGTTCCGTTCGAACTCCCTGCGAGGCATAGGCCAGGGCGGCCATGAGCAGTCCCAGCCGGTGGCGCTCGCCGGGCAGGGTGCTCAGCAGTACCGAGCCGCGCCCCACCACCGGATGGCAGTCCAGGCGAAGCCGCCGAAGCAGGTCCTCCAGCACTTCGGTCACCAGGTGTTCGTGGTGGATGTCGATGGCGCCTTCCGCCCAGGCCATACCCACCCGATCCAAAAGCGGAGCCACCACCTGCTGAAGGAAGGGTTTCCACCCCGTGCTGTCCAGGGAATCCTTCAGGAGCCGCCGCATCTCGACCGTGTCCGCGAGGATGACCGCCTCGAAGAGCCGTTCCACCCGGGGATTGTCCTTGGGGATGAGCAGGCGCTTGAGGGCCGCCTCCCCGGTCCTGGTCACGATGGAGGGCCGATGTCCCTGGGCGACAGCTTCGGCCATGAGTCGCAGCTGATGCAGGTCCTCCTGCCTGTAGCGCCGATGGCCCGAGGGCAACCGCACCGGAACGGGAAAGCCATAGCGGCGTTCCCAGACGCGCACCACATCAGCGGACAGCCCCGTTTCGGAACAGATATCGCCGATGCTCAGCAGTTCAGGTTCGACCTTGACCATGGATCCCCCACCCGAGGGATCATGGTAGCTTGATTCGTCGCATTGTCTAAATTTAGATTAGGACAATTTAAACTGCCACCACGGTGGCCTTCACTTCATCGAAGCCCTGGTCACTGGTGCAGCTCACCACCACCGCACATTGACCCGGCTGGCTGGGTGGAAGCTGGACTTCACCCAGGAACAGGCCATCCGGCCCCGTCCGCCCCGACAGCAGGCCTGTGGCCTTCTTCAGGCTGGACACCAATTTCACGGCCACTTCAGCCCCGGCGACCGGGCTCTGGCTCTGGCAGAGCCTGGCCCGCACTTCAACCCGGAACAGGTTGCCGAAGGCGGGTTTCAGGGGCTGGTCGAGCACCAGCTCGAGGGTGTCCACCTCGCCTTCCTGCTGGAGGAATTCCAGGATGGCCTGGTCCAGGGGGCGGTCATTGAAGGCCTGCTGCTCGAGCATATCGGGTGGCGTGAGGTCGTACTTTCCGTTCTTGATGTCGCGGATGATGGCGCGGTGCTGCTCATCCATGCGCCCTTGGACGACCGACTCCGTCAGGGGCGGGTTGGATGTCAAATCCTCATAGGAGGAGCGGTAGCTGTCCAGGATCTCGCCGCCCACGTAGATCAGGGTTTCAATCTTGGGATTGGAGAGGCCCTTGTCCTCCGTCTGGACATGGAAGACCCGGTTCCCGTGGCGCACATCCGTGTTGTAGCCGGTGATCATGAGGGGAACCTGAGGGACAGCCTGGGGGACAGAGGAACAGAGCGCTTCATGCGCCTATCGTTGCAATCTTCCCGCCAGATCCGGCATGACTTCCCAGGCGATCTCTCGCAGCACCTGATCGCCCATGCGAGCGACCACCGCCTTAACCAGGGCGTCCACCAGCACCGGGTCTGCCAGCATGGCTTGCACCACGGCCCGGGCCTGATCGGAAGAAACGGCCGTCTGTTCGGCAGAAACAATCGGAACCTGACCAGGGGCGGCAGGTGGCTGCCCACCTGCGGCAGGCACGTCGACCTCCGCCGCAGCCACCAAGACAGGGATGGGCGTATGGATCGCCTCGACAGGCTCATGGGCTTCGTGAATGGATTCGCTGGGCGAAGACAGGCCACTCACCGCAACCACACCCACCGCACCGATCAAGGAGGCCGCCAGGGGAAGGTCGGCGAAGTCGTCGTGCTCAGCCATGGGTTCCAGCACCGGCGCTGGCTCAGGATCCGGAAGCACCATCTGGAAATCGGTGGGAAGGGCCTCCAACTCCTCCAGGCCAGACAGGGTGACCAGGACATCCTCATCTTCGGGCAGGAAGCTCCCCGGATCGAAGGCCTGGACAGGCTCGGGCTGGATCTCGGTGGACAAGGACATCACCGGGGGCAGCGCATCGTTTGTCAGGTCCTGGAGGCTGTCGAGATCCAGTTCCTCCAGGTCCAGCTGAACGTCTGGATAGACCGGTGCAGGGAGGACTGGCTCTGGTGCCACGGGAGCAGCATCCTCTGGCCACAGATCCTCTGCGGTCAGCACCAGCAGATCCTCTGCGGGCTCAGGCAACGGCAGCTCAGGCAACGGCAGCTCAGCTTCCGGGCGTCCGCTGGGTGGTTCCATGGGCTCCGGCCGCAGCTCGGGCAGGACCGCCTCGGCGCGCTTCACCAGATCGCGGGCGGGCGTCGCCGGCACCGTGCTGAAAGGCGAGGGGCTGACCGTGACAGGCGTGACCAGCAGGGCCTTCACCCGATCCCCCAGCTCGCGCAGCTCGATGGGCTTCTTCAGGAAGCCTTGAATGGGAGCCTTGGCCAGCTTCGCGGGATCCACTGGATCGAGGACCCCTGCCATCAGGGCGATGGGCATCATGGCCGTCTCTTCCATGGCGCGCAAGCGAGTGAGCAGCGTCCAGCCGTCCATGCCGGGCATGGCCGTGTCCACCAGCGCCACGTCGAAGCGTTCGCCCCGCCCCAGGCGGTCCAGGGCTTCGGCGGCCGAATCCACGCAGATCAGCTCCACGTCCGTGGAAGCCAGGAGGGATTCAGCAATCCTGTGGATGCTTGGATTGTCGTCCACGAGGAGGAGACGCGGCATCGGAAACCTCGGGAAGCCGGGAGGAAGAAAGAGTGGCTGGGCACAACGCTACCAGAAATGTGCACTTCGGTAACAACCGATCCGTTCAGCGCAACAGCTTCCTGAGTACCCTCACCCGCTCCACTTCCACGAGTCGTACCAGCAGAATCCGGTCTCCCACCCAGATCCAGCCCACTCCGAGCGGTTCCCGCAGGGCGATTTCCGGCCCTCGGGGCAGCCAGCCCTTGACCGAGACCCGCAGTCCCATGGCCGAACGCCATTCCGTCCGATAGGACTCGAACAGCGCCTGGCGTTGCCGCTCGGGTGGCAGGGCGCTTTCGTTCCAACGCTGATCCCAAGCATCGAAGGCGCCATTGTCGCGCCAGACCCAGGCAGCGTCCCAGGCGGGCCAGGGGAGGGCCTCGGGCGCCACCTCGGTCCAGTCCACCCTACCCAAAGGGCCGATCTTTCGGCCCATGCCTTCGTTCGGAAGCGCTTCCAC